>JAVMKL010000112.1:0-5501 GCA_031732875.1 Candidatus Competibacter sp.
TTCGGACCGTTCTACTCATCACGCTGGCTTTGACGACCATCAACGGTGGCATCCTGGTCTACCGCCACCTTCAACCGCCACCGACTCCACCCGCCAGCGCGACCGCTCCGACCAGTCCCGCCACGCCCGCCGACCGTGCGCCGCCCGCGACAACCGTTCCGCAATCTCCTCAACCGCTGGATCAACCACCGCCGACTAAAACGCCTCCCGACCAGGTTGCCACTTTGGAAACCAAGCCTCACCCCCCAAAATCGTCCGACCGCTCCTTTCCCCCCATCGGCAACGCCGAATGGATACTGGTGGAGAAAAGCGCGCGCCGGCTGACGCTGTTTCGCAACAACAGGCCGCTCAAGTCCTACGCCATCGCTCTGGGCCGGCAACCGGAAGGACCCAAGCGGTTCCAGGGCGACAACAAGACGCCGGAAGGCCGTTACGTGATCGATTCCCGCAAGAGGGGCAGCGCCTATCATCGCGCCCTGCATATTTCCTATCCCAGCCCCGATGACGCCGCCTTCGCCGCCAAACAGAAACGCTCGGCCGGCGGGGACGTCATGATTCACGGCCTCCCCAACGGCATGGGTTCGTTGGGGAAGCTCCATCTGCTGCGGGACTGGACGGCGGGGTGCATCGCGGTGACCAACGCCGAGATCGAAGAGATCTGGCGCGCTGTCCCCGACGGTACACCGATCGAGATTCGGCCTTAGAGGCGGCGATGATGCGGAATTTCCAAACCCGGACGGCCTCACCACCATGATCGGCGCCCTGGCGGTGCTGCTGGTATTCCAGTTGGTCGGCGAGACGGTGGTCCAGTTGAGTGGTATCCCCGTGCCGGGACCCGTAATCGGCATGATACTTTTGTTTTTGGTGCTCCGCTGGCGCGGGGCGCTGCCCGACACCTTGCGCGTCACGGCGGAAACTTTACTGTCCCACCTGTCGCTGCTGTTTGTCCCCGCCGGGGTCGGAATCATCCAGCACGGGGCGCGGCTGGCGGAGGAATGGCTGGCCTTGTCGGTCGCGCTGGTGCTGAGCACGCTGATTGCCATCGCCGTCACCGCCCTGGTGATGCAGGCCCTTATCCGCCATCGTGACGGAAGACGGCGGGATGGATAGGTTTTTCAGCGGTATCTGGGTGTATTTGGCCGCCACGCCGCTGCTGTGGCTGACGGTCACCCTGGTGGTCTATCTGGCCGGGCAGTGGCTGTTCCAGCGCAGTGGCGGGCGGGCGCTGTTCAATCCGGTGGCGCTGGCGATTACCCTGCTGGCGCTGCTCCTGTTGCTCGCGGGAACTCCTTACGCCACCTATTTTTCCGGCGCGCAGTTCATTCATTTCCTGCTTGGCCCGGCCACCGTGGCGCTGGCAATACCGCTTTATCTGCACTGGGAGCGAGTGCGGCGGCTGTTCCTCCCGATTGTGGTCGGTCTGCTGAGCGGCTCGCTGACCGCCATCCTGTCCGCGATGGGGATCGCCTGGCTTCTGGGTGGTTCGCCGCGCACCCTGCTGTCTCTGGCACCCAAATCGGTGACCACTCCAGTCGCGATGGGGATCGCCGAAAAAATCGGTGGCCTGCCCTCGCTAACGGCGGTCATGGTGATCCTGACCGGGGTGGTCGGCGCGGTCGCCGCGCCGGCGTTGCTGGAGTGGCTGCGGATTCGCGATGATGCCGTCAAAGGCTTGGCCATCGGCGTGGGAGCGCATGGTATCGGCACGGCGCGGGCTTTTCAAATCAGTACCTTGGCGGGTGCCTTCTCAGGATTGGCAATCGGCTTGAACGCGTTGTTGACCGCGCTGTTGGTGCCGGTGATCGTCCGGCTGCTCCATTTGACGCCCTGATATAGCATCCCTATCTGATTTGTTGGAATCACCATTTCGAACCACTCCGGCACTTGGCGCTACCCTCCCTGGCCAAGGAGGGAAAATCACCCAACGAAAATAGAGTTCCCATATCAGAACTCGATCCCCCGCTGCGCCTTCACGCCCTGTTCCCGGTAAGGATGCTTGATCGCGCGGATTTCGCTGACCAGATCGGCCTGTTCCACCAGCGCCTCCGGGGCGTTGCGCCCCGTGACCACAATATGCAGGTCCGGCCGCCGGGCACTGAAAACCGCCAGCACCCGCGCCGGATCGAGATAACCGTAATGCAACACCGGATTGAGTTCGTCCAGAATCACGAGATCGCAGCGGGGATCGCCGATCATTCGCTCCGCCTCGGCCCACGCTCGTTCGGCGGTGGCAACATCCCGCTCCCGGTCCTGGGTCAGCCAAGTAAAACCATCGCCGATGGTCTGGAAATCCACGTTCTCGAAGCGGCTCAACACCGTCCGCTCGGCGCTGTCCCGCGCGCCCTTGATGAACTGCACCACGCCGACCCGCATGTCGTGGCCGACGGCGCGCAGCGTCATACCGAAGGCGGCGGTGGTCTTGCCCTTGCCGGGACCGGTAAAGACCATCAACAGGCCCTTCTCGCGGGTCGCGCGGGCCTGCTTGTGCTCGTAACCGGCCTTGCGGCGGGCGGTCAGACGGGCGTGGCTGGAATCGTCGGCGGGCATGGAAGTCATGGAACCATCGTGCGGTGAGGGCCAAGGGAAGCGGAAAACGACCGACGTCCCACCGGCATTTGCGGACCTTCAGGCGTGATGGGTCAAGCGGGTCCAGCTTTGCGGCGTCCAGTCGGGATCGAGGCCAGCGTCGTCGCTCCCGGCCGCGATCAGTCCGCACTTGCGGGCGAAGTAGCGGTGGAACGCCAGGCTGGGCGTCAGTTCGGGATGGAAGACCGTGACCAGAATCCGGTCGTCCTCCGCCGCGGCGATGTAGTCGTCCAGTTGCAGCAGCACCCGCACTCCCTCGCCGGCCCGGACGATCTTCGGCGCGCGGATGAAGGTCAACGGAATCGGCTCGCGCGCCACCGCCGGCACCAACGCCTCGCGGTTGAAACTGTCCAACTGGCTGCCGAAGGCGTTGCGGTTGACCGCGATGTCGATCAGCCCGAAAAACGGCGCCTCGCCGACGTTCTCCCGCGCCAGCAGAATCGCCCCGGCGCAGGTGCCCCACAGCTTTACGCCGCCGGCGCAGGCTTGCCGGATGGCGTCGTCCAGGTCAAAGATATCCAGCAACCGCGACAGACAGGTACTCTCGCCGCCGGGGATGATCAACCCCGCCAAACCGTCCAGTTCGGCGGCGCGCTTGACGGGCCGGCCGCGGATGCCGATGCGCCGCAGGTGATCGAGGTGCTCCTGCACCCCGCCCTGCAGATCGAGGACGCCGACCGGCCTGGGATCGGCGCAGGCGCTCATCACCAGCCCCGCCCCGCCAACCGCTCCTGGTCAGGCAGGGTGACGACATCCAGCCCCGCCATCGGTTCGCCCAGATCCATCGAGACTTCCAGCAGTTTCCCGGGATCGTTGTAGACGGCGGTGGCCTTGACGATGGCGCGGGCTCGGCGCACCGGATCGGAGGATTTGAAGATGCCGGAACCGACGAACACCCCGTCGCAGCCCAACTGCATCATCAGGGCGGCGTCGGCCGGCGTGGCGATGCCGCCGGCGGCGAAGTTGACCACGGGCAGGCGACCCAGCTTCCTCACTTCCAGCGCCAGTTCGTAGGGCAGGCCGTTGGCCTTGGCGAAACCGACGACCTCTTCGGCCGGCATGTGCGCCAACTGGCCGATTTCCCGGTTCATGGCGCGCATGTGGCGGACCGCCTCCACCACGTTGCCGGTGCCGGCCTCACCCTTGGTACGGATCATCGCCGCGCCCTCGACGATCCGTCGCAGCGCCTCGCCCAGATTGCGGGCGCCGCAGACGAAGGGAATCTCGAACCGGGTCTTGTCGATGTGGCATTCCTCGTCGGCGGGGGTCAGCACCTCGCTTTCGTCGATGTAGTCGATCTTGAGGGCCTGCAGGATCTGCGCTTCGACGAAATGGCCGATGCGCGCCTTGGCCATGACGGGGATGCTGACGGCTCCCTTGATCGCCTTGATCAGGCCCGGGTCGGACATCCGCGCCACTCCGCCCTGCTTGCGGATATCCGCCGGCACCCGCTCCAATGCCATGACCGCAACCGCACCCGCTTCCTGGGCGATCTGGGCCTGTTCCACGTTGACCACATCCATGATGACCCCGCCCTTGAGCATTTGCGCCAGTTGCGCGTTCAAAAGATATCGGTTCTCTGCCATGCCGCTACTCATTCATAATGAAGGAAGGGCGATTGCGAGCGCGCGCCGCCCGAATCCGCCAGTTTAGAAGATGTTGAAGTATATCACTATCACGGCCACGCGCCGCACACCTTCAGACCGGCGGACCGCCCCGGAAATTCCGGAAATCGCCAACCTTCCCGCGTTTCGATCCGAGGTATCAGGCCATGAACAGAAGCATCATCGGCATTCCCCTGGGGGACATCGCCGGCGTCGGTCCGGAAATCGTGGTCATGGCGCTGGCGCAACCGGATTCGTACGCGGCGGCGCGGCCCCTGGTGATCGGCGAGGCGAGCGCCCTGCGCCGGGCACTCCGGATGACCGGTCTGGACCTGGACGTCCGGATGATCGAAGACCCGGCCCAGGGCCGCTTTCGGCACGGTGGCATCGACCTGATCGATCTCGGCAACGTGGATGCCGAACGGGTGCAATTCGGCCGGGTTCAGGCAGAAGCCGGTCGCGCCGCCTTCGAGTTTATCCAAAAAGCGGTCGAACTGTGTCAGGCGGGCCGGATGGACGCGCTGGCCACCACGCCGATCAACAAGGAAGCCTTCAGGGCCGCCGGCGTGCGGGACATCGGTCATACCGAGCTGCTCGGCCGGCTGACCGGGACCGCCGATCCACTGACGATGTTCCAGGTGTTCGATCTTAAAGTGTTTTTCCTCAGTCGGCACGTTTCGCTGGCGGGCGCGATCGAGCGGGTCACCCGGCGCCGGGTGCTGGACTATCTCCAGCGTTGCGCCGGCGCGCTGGAAACCTTGGGCATTCCCCGACCTCGCCTGGCCGTGGCGGGACTCAACCCCCACTGCGGCGAGCACGGTCTGTTCGGCGACGAGGAAGCGCGGGAACTGGAACCCGCGATCGCGGACGCGCGGGCCTTGGGAATCGACGCCGCTGGCCCCATCGCCGCCGACTCGGTGTTCCATCTCGCCCGCCAGGGGAGGTTCGACGCCGTGCTGTCCCTATACCACGATCAGGGGCACATCGCCACCAAGATGGTGGATTTCCAGCGGACCATCGCGGTCACCATCGGCCTGCCCTTCATCCGCACGTCGGTAGATCACGGTACCGCCTTCGACCTGGCGGGCAAGGGCACGGCCGACCCGGCGAGCATGGTCGAGGCGATCCGGCTGGCGGCGGTTTATGCGCCCTTGTACCGGCGGAACCGGACGGAGTGAACCGGACTCACTCCGCCGCCCGGTGCGGAGGATGGACCGCAATCCGCTCGTCCCCATGCCCCGCCCACCCGCCCGCCGGAGCCAGCCGGTCGCGGAGCAATGCCAGCAGCGCCTCGCGGGAACGCGGCGGCGG
>JAVMKL010000113.1:0-5487 GCA_031732875.1 Candidatus Competibacter sp.
GGTAACCCGGGTGCCGGAGCAGCCCCTTAACTTTTCCAGGGCCGCTCGCATTCCACGAATCCCCCCCACATCTCGGCGAACAGCCGCTCGTGCACGTCCAGCCGGCAGCCGTACCAGCCCTCGATCACCTGACGGGCGGCGGACACCGGTGTCAGCCGCGCCTCGTCCAGCAGCCGCCGCGCCACCGTGATGTCGTTCATCACCCCCAACCCGTCTTGCAGTCTGGCCAGCGCGCCCAGATAGGCCTTGACCGCCGGCACGGGGTACAGGCTGGCGAAAAAATCCTGGGCGTAGCGCAACTCCTTGATGCGAATCCGCAGCGCGTGCCGCTCCTGGACGGTCAATTCGGCGAAGACCTCTCCCTGTTTCACCACCCGCCGGTGGTCGCGTTCCAGCAGCGGCGTGGCGAATTCCAGCGCCGGTTCGGCCATCTGCTCCCGCTGCTCGTCGCTCAGGCCATTCCGCCAAGTCCGATACTCCAGCCAGGCGGCGAATTGCTGCATCATCGCCGGATAACGGGGTTCGCCCAGCGCTTCCCGCAAGGTTCGATGATGGGTCTGGCGGATGGGTTCGGCCTTGTCCCGGAACAGGAGCAGACCGCGCTTGCGGGGAAAATGGCCGAACACCGGCGGCAGGCCCTCATCCAGAAACACGTCCCAGTCGCGGGCCGGCCCGAGAAACTGGTTCAGCCAGCGGATGTCCTCGACCAGCCCGGCGCTCGCCTCGCGGGGAACCAGCGGCCGGAAGATCTTGAGGCCGGAGCGCAGCCGCCGGAACGCCACCCGCATCTGATGGATGCCCTCGATCTGCCCGTCCAGCACCGCCGGGCGGTTGGCCTCGGC
This sequence comes from Candidatus Competibacter sp., assembly GCA_031732875.1. Taxonomy (GTDB): domain Bacteria; phylum Pseudomonadota; class Gammaproteobacteria; order Competibacterales; family Competibacteraceae; genus JAVMKJ01. The sequence goes on from JAVMKL010000113.1 coordinate 843, forward strand.
ATGGCGCAGGCAGCCGCCGATGATGGCGATAAAGGCATCCTCGCTGCTGGTGTCAACGTCCAGGTGAACGGGACTGGCCTTGACGTGACTAAGGAGTGTGGAATTCATAGGTCGCACGCTGGTAGGTGATGACGACTAAGATACCGCATTCTCAATTATCCGTTCGAGGAGACCGCCCATCATGATCAAAACCCTCGGCTACGCGGCCCACGGCGCCACTGCCCCGCTGGATCTGTTTCACTTCGAGCGGCGCGAGCCGGGCCCACGCGACGTGCAGATTGAAATCCTCTACTGTGGCGTGTGCCATTCCGACCTGCATACGGCCCGCAACGAGTGGCACAACACCATCTATCCGGTCGTGCCGGGTCACGAAATCGTCGGCCGGGTCACCCAGGTCGGCGGCGAGGTCGCCACCTTCAAGGCCGGCGATCTGGCCGGCGTAGGGTGCATGGTCGATTCCTGCGGAACCTGTCCCGACTGCCGGGAGGGTCTGGAACAGTACTGCCCGACCTTCACCCTGACCTACAACAGTCCCGACCCACATACCGGGAAAACGACCTACGGCGGGTATTCCAACCGGATCGTGGTCGACGAGCGCTTCGTGCTGCGCGTGTCGGAGAAACTCGATCTGGCCGCCGTCGCGCCGCTGCTGTGCGCGGGTATCACCACCTACTCACCGCTGCGTCACTGGAAGGTAGGCCAGGGCCAGAAGGTCGGCATCGTCGGCCTCGGTGGCCTGGGCCACATGGGGGTGAAGCTGGCCCACGCCATGGGCGCCCGCGTGGTGCTGTTCACCACCTCGCCGGGCAAGGCGGCGGACGCCCGGCGGCTGGGCGCCGATGAGGTGGTCGTATCGAAAAACCCCGAGGAGATGAAGCCGCACCTCACCAGTTTTGATTTCATTCTCAACACGGTGGCCGCGCCGCACGATCTGGATGTTTATCTGGAATTGCTCAAGCGCGACGGGACCATGTGCCTGGTCGGAGCTCCGGACCATCCGCACCCCGCGCCAACCGTCTTCAATCTGATCTTCAAGCGCCGACGGCTGGCCGGCTCGCTGATCGGCGGCATCCGGGAAACTCAGGAGATGCTCGATTTCTGCGCCGAACACGGCATCGTCTCGGACATCGAAATCATCCCGATCCAGAACATCAACGAAGCCTACGAGCGGATGCTGCGCAGCGACGTGAAATACCGGTTCGTCATCGACATGGCGTCGCTGAAATAGGAAGCATTCCCCAACCCCTCTCCCGGTTGGAGAGGGGTTTTTATCCAATCACCCCACCACTCGCCGGGCAATCCCCTTGGGCTTGCGCTTCTTGAGCCGCTGGGCTTCCTTCTGTCGCCGCTCCGCCAGTTCGATCAGCATCTGCTGGGAACCGCGCGGATCGTCGCCCTCGCCCGGCACGCGCTGGACGTAGCTCCCGTCGGGCTGCATGTCCCAGGCGCGGCGCCGGTCGTTCAATTGCACGTCCAGCATCTGCCGCAAATCCCGCCGCAATTCCGGCGCCTCCACCGGCGCCACCACCTCCACCCGGGTTTCCAGATTGCGCTTCATGCAATCCGCCGAACCGATGAAATACTCCTCGGCGCCACCGTTGAGGAAATAGAAAATCCGGGTGTGTTCCAGAAACCGGCCGACGACGCTGACCACTCGCGCGTTTTCGGAAATGCCGGGAATTCCGGGCCGCAACCGGCAGGTGTCGCGCACGACCAGGTCCACCTTGACGCCGGCCTGGGCGGCGCGGTACAGCGCGGCGGTTACCTCCCTGTCATCCAGAGCGTTCATCTTGAACTGGATCAGCGCCGGCTTGCCCGCCCTGGCATGCCCGATCTCCCGTTCGATTTTCGTCAGCAGCGCCGGCTTGAGCACCTTGGGCGCCGGCAGCAGCTTGCGGTAATTGCGCTTGGGCACGTAGCCGGTGGTCAGGTAGTTGAACAGTTCGGTCAAATCCGAGCCGATGACCGGATCGCAGGTCAGCAGGCCCAGATCGCTGTACAGCCGGGCGGTGCCGGCGTGGTAGTTGCCGGTACCGATGTGGGCGTAGCAGCGCAGGCCGCTGAAATCGCGCCGCACCACCAGGATCACCTTGCTGTGGGTCTTCAGCCCGACCACTCCGTAGGTGACGTGGATGCCCGCTTCCTCCAGCCGGTTGGCCCAGCGGATGTTGGCCGCCTCGTCGAAACGCGCCTTCAGTTCCACCACCACCGTCACCTGCTTGCCGTTGAGGGCGGCGTCGATCAGGTATTCGATGATCTTGGAATCCGACGAGGTGCGGTACAGGGTCATCTTGATCGCCAGCACCTTGGGGTCCTGGCTGGCTTCCCGCGCGAAGCGCTCCACCGAGGTGGCGAAGGATTCGTAGGGATGCTGGAGCAGGAACGGACCGTTCTCGCGGATGATGTGAAAGATGTTGCGCTGCTCGCTCAACTTGGGATGGTCGAGGGGATGGTGCGGCGGATCGTGCAGGTCGGGCCGGTTGATGGCGACGATCTGGAACAGGTCGCGCAAGGCCATCATCCCATCCACCTCGAACACCTCGTTCGCCTCGTCCAGCCCGAGTTCGGCGGCCAGCATGCCCCGATGCACCGGATCCATGTGCTTTTCCACCTCCAGGCGGACGATGGGCGCGAACCGACGCTCGCGCAGTTCCGATTCGATCAGGTGCAACAGGTCGTCGGCCTGATCCTCGTCGCGCTCGGCGATGGCGTTGCGGGTGACCCGGAACAGTTCGCTGGCCTCCACCACCATGCCGGGGAACAGCAGATCCAGATTGTTGGCGATCACGTCCTCCAGTGGCACGTACAAATCCTCGTCGCCGACCCGGAGAAAGCGCGGGATGCCGGCGCCGATCGGGACCTTGATCCGCGCCAGGCCACTGTAGTCGTCGTCGGGATAGCGCACCGTCACCAGCAGATTGAGCGACAGGTTGGAAATGAACGGGAAGGGATGGGCCGGATCCATGGTCTGCGGCGTCACCAGCGGGAAAACGTTCCGCAGGTAGTAGTCCCGCATCTGCTTGCGCTGGACATCGGTCAGGCGCTTGTGGCTGCGCAACCGGATTCCCTGCTCCTTGAGCAACTGGTGCAGATGAGACGCCAGCACCCGCTGTTGTTCGACGATTTCGCGCACCACCGCCAGGCATTCGTTCAACTGCTGCTCGGGGCTGCGGCCGTCCACCGTCAACTCCCGCACCCCCGCGCCGATCTGCTGCTTGAGGCCGCCGATGCGCTTCATGAAGAACTCGTCGAGATTGGAACCGACGATGGCCAGAAACTTGACCCGCTCCAGCAGCGGCGTGCGCTCGTCCTGGGCCTCGTGCAGCACCCGTCGGTTGAAGGCCAGCCAGGTCAGCTCGCGGTTCAGATACCATTCGGGAGCGTCGAGGTCGAACGCCGGTGGAGTCGCCGGGGCGACGGCTTCCAGGACCGAGCGGTCGTCGCCCCGGTCGCGACCGGGACGGGGTTTGGATTCGGCGGGTTCGGCGTCTTTCACGGCTACCACGGCTTGATCGGTCATCATCACCACACCTTATTATGAGCACCTTTTCATTGATTCATTTCTGCTTTTGCTTCGGCCCGTCGGCGAGTGCCGCTTCCAGTCGCTCGCAGAGCGTCCGCAGTACTTCGATGCGCGCGTGGCGCTTATCGTTCGCCGCGACCAGGGTCCATGGCGCCTGGCGGGTGCTGGTCCGCTCCACCATGTCGTTGACCGCCAGTTCGTAGTCGGCCCAGCGCTCCCGGTTGCGCCAGTCCTCCTCGGTCAGTTTCCAGGTTTTGTAGGCGATCTGCTCGCGTTCCTTGAACCGTCGCAACTGCTCGTCCTGGGTGATGTGCAGCCAGAATTTCAGCAGTACGATGCCCCGTTCCACCAGTTGGGCCTCGAAGTCGTTGATCTCGGCATAGGCGCGCTGCCATTCGCGAGTGCGGGCGAAGCCCTCGATCCGTTCCACCAGCACCCGCCCGTACCAGCTTCGATCGTAGATCGTGACCCGGCCGGCGCGCGGCAGGTGTCGCCAGAACCGCCACAGGTAGTTGTGAGCGGCTTCCTCGTCGGTGGGCGCGGCGATCTGGATGACCTGATAATCGCGGGCATCCAGCGCGGCGGTGATGCGGCGGATGCCGCCGCCCTTGCCGGCGGCGTCCCAACCCTCGAATACCAGAATGGTCGAAATCTTGCGCTCGCGCGCCGCGCGCTGTAACTGATTGAGTTTACCCTGGTAGTGTTTCAATCCTGCGTCATAGTCATCCTTGGCCAGGGTCTTGCTCGTGTCCATCCGCGACAGGATGGTAACCGCCGGCAACCCGTTCGAGTCCGTCGGCCCCGCCGGCTTCGGCAAGCGGGCGTCGCCGTTACCGGCGGACTGGGCCTTCGATTCTTCCAGCCGGAAACGGATGGCATCGCGAATGATGGTCGCCACGGCGACGCCGCGATAACGCTCGTCGTACCCCTCGACGATCTTCCATGGCGCCAGCCCGGTGCTGGTCTTCATGATCGTCCGCTCGGCGGCGGCGATGAACTGGTCGTACAGTTCCCAGTGTCGCCAGTCGCGCCTGGAAATGCGCCAGTGCAGCAGCGGGTGCTTTTCCAGCTTGCGCAGCCGCTCCTTCTGGGCCTCCTTGGACAGATGCATCCAGAATTTCA
>JAVMKL010000114.1:0-30475 GCA_031732875.1 Candidatus Competibacter sp.
CGGGGAGTTTTCTGGCGCCATCCATCGAATCCTTGATGCCGAAAGCAAAAAGTGGTGAATAATGCCGGAACTGCCTGAAGTCGAAACCGTCCGCCGGGGTATCGCGCCGCATCTCACCGGCCAGACCGTAAGCGCGGTGGTGGTGCGGCAACCCCGCTTGCGCTGGCCGGTGCCGGACGATCTGGCGGCGCAACTGCCGGGACAAACCATCCAGCGGGTCGAACGGCGCGCCAAATACCTGCTGTTGCGCGCCGACACCGGCACCACGATCCTCCACCTTGGCATGACGGGCCGACTGCGCATTCTCCCTGCCGGCACGCCGTTGCAGAAACACGATCACGTGGATCTGGTGCTGGCCAGCGGTCGATGCCTGCGCTTTAACGACAGCCGGCGGTTCGGCGCCCTGCTCTGGACCCTGGAACCACCGGAGCGGCACCCGTTACTTGAGTCACTCGGACCGGAGCCGCTTGGCGATACGTTCTCCGGCGCCTATCTTCATCAACGGGCGCAAGGTCGCATTCCGGCCATCAAGACTTTCATCATGGATAACCGCGTGGTGGTGGGAGTCGGCAATATTTACGCCAACGAAGCGCTGTTCGCCGCCGGGATCGGCCCGTTGCGGCCGGCTGGCCAGATCACGTTGACCGAATACGAGCGGTTGGCGGAAACGATCCGGAACATTCTGGACGAGGCAATTCGCCAAGGCGGCACCACGTTGCGCGACTTCGTCGGCGGCGAGGGCGAACCGGGCTACTTTCAACAATGCCTGCGGGTCTACGACCGTTACGCCCTACCCTGCACCGCCTGTGGCGAACCGATCCAGCGCTGCCGGATCGGCCAGCGGGCAACCTACTACTGCCCGCGTTGCCAGCGCTAGCGCGATTCGGGCGGCGCGGACACCCCGCCAGCCACCCCGTCGGCTGTTGGAGCCGCGGGCCCGACTGATGGAGAGGCTGGCATGACTGGCGGAGAGACTGGAGCGGTAGCCAGCGGGGCTGGTGGAGAGGCCGGTGGAGCTTCAGCGGGTGGCGCGACCGGGAGCGATGCCGACCTGGTCTCGCGTTTCTTGATGACCGGGGTGTAAATCACCGCGACGGAAACGGTACTCTCCCCACCGAAGCGCTTGATCGTTGCCGCCGACGGCAGGCGACCTTCGCGCAGCGCCTGAAGCCCTGTATCGTCCTTGACCGTGGTCACGATCAAATCGTGGATCTGTCCAAAACGGCGCGCGCTCGGCTCGTTGTCGTCGTATCCACTGGCAGTGGCCTGGATTTCGCCCTGACTGGTTTCATCCAGTCCGCCCTTCCACGCGGCATCGTCACCGGTCGCCAACCCCACGAGCGCCTCGGTCGCCCGGGTCGTGGCGATCTTTTCGGCATCGGCGCGCAATTTGTCCTGCGCCGCCGGGTCCGGATGCGTGCCGATCTGGTTGGCGGCATAGCCCGCAAGCGCCAGTTCACTCGTGGCATTGACCACAATCAGCCGGTGGCCGGCCGAAGGAATCAGCCCGGCCCCAATCTCGGCTTGAATTTGCCGCAGCCCTTCCTGTAGCGAAGCCGCCTCGATGGCGCTGGCGGTGGGGCGGGTCAGCCGGGTGGCGGTACCGGGGGTGGTGACCAGGTTCACGTAGACTGCGTGCTGGGCCGAATCGTCCTCGGCCGAGTACGCCACGAAACCGCGTGCCAGAATCCTGAGCGCCTGTTCCCGTTTCTCCTCGTCGTTGGCCGCGAGGTTGATCAACGCCAACCGGATCGCGTCGTCCTGTTCCAGATGTTCGGTCACCCGCCGCCGGGCTTCCGGGGACAGGGCCGACAGACAACCGGCAAGCCGGATCCGGGCATCCTGAAAGGCCTTGAAGCGCGCTTCCCGCGCGGAGCGCCGGGCGGCGACCGGATTCTCGGAAGTCGGATAGCGGACCATGCCCGTCGCCACCCAACCGAAGCCGGTTCCAAAGCGGATCATTCGGCAGCCTGGAGCGCGCTGGTTGACCGCGGCGGCGATGGCGTCCCGGGCGGTCCCGGCCTGAAGCGCTGATTCTCCGGTCAAGTCGTCCTTGACCGTGCGGATCCGAACGGGACCACGCGGCACGGACCTTGGCGCGGGGGCGGTCGCCTGCAACGGCACGGCGAATTCGTCAGCGGGCGGTTTGGCCGCCAGCGCCAAGGGTACCCATGACAAAACACCCAGCAGGATCCACAAGCAAGATAAATGGCGCATGATATCGCTCCCTAAGGTGAATCCCGTGGTGCGTCAGGCCGACACCGGCTCCTCGGCCGAGCGCCCCAGTTGCGACAGTTTTTCCTTGGCGCGTCGCAGTTGTTCGATCGCCAGCCCCAGTTCGTCATCCAGAACGCCCCGCCCGGGATTTTGGCGCAGTTCGGCCAGCTTGCGGCGGGTGACCTCCAGTTCCCTGGCTACCAGCGCCAGTTCGTCGGTGGTCTTTTTCAACCGGTCGGCGACGATCCGGGCGACGAACCGGTACAGTATCGCATGGCAGGCATCCCGGTCGCCCGCCGGCAGCTTTTGCAGAACACTCAGATTGAGTTCCAGACACCAGCTTGTCTCCACGGCGAAAATCGAGGCGGTGCGGGTCTCGTTACCCAACGCGGCGAGTTCGCCAAAAATCTCCCCCACCTGATCCAGCACGGCGATCGAACTTTTGTTCTTGACCACGCGCACCTTCCCTCTGAGCAATACATACAGATGATCCCCGAACGCCCCCTCCGGAAGAATCAGATCATCCGGTCCGTAGACGATCATGCGGCTGGCGGTCAGGATCTGCTTGAGAAGATCGCCCTCGAACGACTGCAGGAACGGGATCTGTTTGAATTGCTCGGCCAGTTTGCTCAGCGCGGGGCCGTCTTTGTAGATTTGCATCTCGGGTATCCTGGAGAGGCGTCGGGATCGGGTCCGATCACCGGGAACTATCAGGGGATATAGCCGGGAATCCGGGCGAGGTCCACCGGATCGATCTGCTCCGGGCGTACATACTGCCGGGCATAATCCAACCAGATGCCCTCGCGGATGAAGACATCGAACAGATCGGCGTCGATCTGGCGGTCCTGCACCATCCGACCGAGTATGTTCAGCACTTCGCTAAGCGGTTTGCCGGGTTTGTAAGGCCGGTCGGGAGCAGTCAGGGCTTCGAAGATATCGGCCAGGCAAATGATGCGCGCCTGCGTGGGCAATTCCTGTTCGCGCAGGCCGCGATGATAGCCACCGCCATCGAGTTTTTCATGGTGGCTGCCGGCATATTCGGGCACGTTGCGCAGATTTTTTGGCCAAGGCAAGGTGTTCAGCATTTGCAGCGTCAGCGCCACGTGCCCTTCGATGAGGGTACGATCCTTCGGATTCAGCGTGCCTCTGGAAATGCAAAGATTTTGGACCTCGTCCTCGGACAGGAAATTGTGCTCCTGGCCGTCCGGTCCGACCCAGCGATGGGCGGCGATGCGCCGGACCTTGTCCTGCGCGGCGGAATCCATGAATTCGCCACCGACATTGTAACAGCGCAAGTGATTCCGGTCGTCCTCCAGTTCGGCCAGCCGTTCGCGGAACCTTCGTTCCAGCACCGGAACCGCCGCTGGATCGCCGCGATCCATGGCGGCCAGCTTGCCTTTCAGCAGTTCGATCTCGGCATCCCGCTTGAGCACCTCGAATCGGGTGTCCACCAACTCGATGCGATCGAAGATGGCTTCCAGCTTGGTCGCCTTGTCCACTACGTGCACCGGCGTGGTGATCTTGCCGCAATCGTGCAGCAATCCAGCAATCTTGAGTTCGTATAGTTCCTCCGGCGTCGGGCGAAATTCCTTCAGCCGTCCCCGCTCGGACTTGCGGGCCGCCTCGGCGATCATCATGGTCAGAACGGGCACCCGCTGGCAGTGGGCGCCGGTATATGGAGATTTGTGGTCGATCGCGGTATTGATCAACTGGATCAGGGATTCGAACAGGTACTGGAGTTGATCGATCAACTGATGGTTGGTCAGGGCGATGGCCGCCTGGGAAGCCAGCGATTCCGCCAGTTGCCGGTCGGCCGACGAGAACGTCCGCACCTGCCCGGTTTCCGGATCGAGTGCGTTGATGAGTTGGAACACACCGATGATCCGTCCTTCATGATTCTTCATCGGGACGGTCAGGAAGGAGCGGGAACGATAGCCGGTCTTCTGGTCGAAACGTCGAGTACCGGAGAAATCGAAGTGCCGGTCCACGTAGGCATCGTCGATCATGACCGTCGTATCGTGCAGCACGGCATAGGTCACGACCATGCCGGTCTGGGGTTGACCATCCGGCTGGTAGAGGGGGATCGGCGCGAATGGAATGACCGTGCCCGTGGTGCCGCCCATGTAGAGTTGGAGCGAATCGTTGCGCAACACCTCGAAGCGGAGCTGCCGGCCGTTCTCTTCCAGCCGATATAGCGTGCCGCCATCGGCGTTCAGCAGGCGCTTGGCCGCGATGAGAATCGTTTCCAGCAACTTCGGGGTATTCCGTTCCCCGGACAGGGCAATGCCGATCCGGTTGAGCTGTTCCAGACATTGCAACGGATCCCTGGAATGAGATGGATGCATGGGTAAGCCTTTCTTCCCGCGGCGGGGAAGGATGAAACGGAATTTTTTGTATTATAGCCACGCCCGGCAGGCGGGACGGAGATTGGAGAGATCATCTTGCGTGCGCCTTTCATCTTTCCGTAACCCGAACTCAATAAATTCCCAAACATGAGCCCATTCGTCATCGAACTGCGGAATGTTTCCAAGGTGTATGGCGCGAACACGGTGCTGTGCAATATCAGCCTGCGGGTGCAAGCAGGGGAATTTCTGACCCTGCTGGGGCCTTCCGGCTGCGGTAAAACTACGATTTTGCGCCTGCTGGCCGGTTTTGAAAAAACGGATGGTGGCGAAATCCGGATCGCCGGCCATGACATGCGAACGCTGCCGCCCGAGGATCGCCATGTCAACACGGTTTTCCAGAGCTACGCGCTCTTTCCGCACATGACGGTGTTCGAAAACGTGGCGTTCGGTCCCCGGCTGAAGAGCGTTCGGGGCGACGCGCTGTGGGAGCGTGTCATGGAAGCACTGCGGATGGTCAAGCTGGAGGAATTCGCTCAGCGCAAGCCCGGACAATTGTCCGGCGGCCAACAGCAGCGGGTGGCCATCGCCCGGGCGGTGGTCAACCGACCGCAAGTGCTGCTGCTGGACGAGCCTCTGAGCGCGCTGGACTACAAGCTGCGCAAGGCGATGCAGATCGAACTCAAGCAATTGCAACGCCGGTTGGGAATTACGTTCATCTTCGTCACCCACGACCAGGAAGAGGCGCTGTCGATGTCCGACCGGGTGGCGGTGATGAACGCCGGACGCATCGAACAGATCGGCACCCCCCGGCAAATCTACGAAACCCCCGAGAACCTGTTCGTCGCCCGCTTCGTCGGCGAGATCAACAATCTGCCCGGCCTGATCGTGGCCGCCGCGCCACCTCGCTACGACATTCGCCTGCACGACCGGGTGGTCAATCTCAAATCGCAATTCGTCTTCGCGGCCGGCGACCGGGTCAACGTACTGGTTCGGCCCGAGGACCTGCGCATCTGGCGCGAGCACGAAGGCAGCGATCAGGAACGCGCGCCACTGCTGCCGGCGGTGGTCGAGGAAGTGGTCTACAAGGGCAGCACGGTCGATTTGATCATCCGTCTGGACGACGGCGCTCTGCTGTCCACCACCCAGTTCTTCAATGAAGATGACCAAGCCATCATGAATCTGGATTTCCGAGTCGGCGAACGGGTATTCGTGGACTGGGTACACGACTGGGAGACGATACTGCCCCACGAGGATAGCGGTTAGCTATCAGTGCCTGCCATCATCCACCATCACCGACTATCACCCACCACCCACTACCCATGCGGCCGCGCGAACCCTTCAAACTCGTCGCCATCGGAACCCTCTGGTTCTGGCTGATCGCTTTCGCTCTGCTGCCGAATTTGCTGGTGGTGATCGCAAGCTTTCTGGAGCGGGGCACCGATGAATTCGTGGTCTCAATCTTGACTCTGGATAGCTACCGGCGGTTGCTGGATTCCCTTTATCTCAGCGTCTTGCTGGATTCGTTCTACTTGTCCGCGGTCACCACGATCCTGTGTCTGCTGCTCGGTTTTCCGTTCGCCTATCTGCTGGCCCGGTCGCCGGCCCGCTGGCGGCCAGTCCTGCTGCTGCTGGTCATCATTCCGTTCTGGACCAGTTCGTTGGTGCGCGCCTACGCCATGGTCATCATCCTGCAAACCAACGGCTTGCTGAACCAAATTCTCCTGGAGTTGGGATTGATCGCCGAACCGCTGGAACTGCTCTACACCGAATCGGCGGTGATCGCGGGCATGCTCTATACCTTGCTACCGTTCATGATTCTGCCCTTGTACGGCTCGCTCGAGAAACTGGACCGCCGACTGATCGAGGCCGCCCGCGATCTGGGCGCCGGCCGGATCACGATCTTCCGACGAATCATCCTGCCGCTGACTCTGCCGGGGATCATCGCCGGTTGCATGCTGACCTTCCTGCCGGGGCTGGGGATGTTCTACGTCGCCGACCTGCTGGGCGGGGCCAAAGCGATGCTGGTCGGCAACCTGATCCGCGACCAGTTCCTGTCCGCTCGAGACTGGCCATTCGGAGCGGCGGCCAGCGTCATGCTGACCGTGCTGATGAGTCTGTTGCTGTGGGCCTACTACCTCAGTGCTCGCCGTACCAGCCAGGGAGTGTTGCCGTGAGCCTGAAACGCGCCGGCCAGTCCGCTTATCTGCTGCTGATCTACGGATTCCTGTACGCCCCGATCCTGGTGCTGATCGTCTACTCCTTCAACGACTCCAAATACTCGCTGGAGTGGCAGGGGTTGACCTGGGAGTGGTACCAGAACCTGTTCGAGGATCCCGACCTGCTTCAGGTAGCACTGAACTCGGCGCTGATCGCCACTCTGTCGGCGACGGTCGCCACGGTCATCGGCACCATGGCGGCGGTGGCGTTGTATCGTTATCGGTTTTTCGGCAAGCAGTTGCTCAATGCCCTGATCTTCGTGCTGATGATGACCCCGGACATCGTCATGGGCATCGCGCTGCTGATTCTGTTCGCCAGCCTGAGTCTGCCGCTGGGATTCTGGACCCTGTTGCTGGCGCACATCACCTTCAACATCCCGTTCGTGGTGGTCACGGTGCTGAGCCGGATCAGCGGCTTCGACCGGCATCTGATCGAGGCAGCCAAGGATCTGGGCGCCACCGAGTTCCAGATCTTCCGCCGGATCGTCCTCCCGCTGTTGACGCCGGCGGTTGTAGCCGGCTGGCTGCTGAGCTTCACCCTGTCGATGGACGATGTGATGGTCAGTTTCTTCGTGACCGGGCCGACCTTTGAAATCCTGCCGCTGAAAATCTACTCGATGGTGCGGCTCGGAGTAACCCCGGAAATTAATGCCCTGTGCACGACCATGCTCGGGGTGACGCTGGCCATGATCCTGATCGCTCAACTGTTGTTGCGCGAGAAGACATGACGGCGCACCATGCAGGAAGGTTGCGGTTGGAGTAAGATTGCTACAGGCAATTTCGCCTTGGAACCGCCATCTCCGAGATCGCCAATATGTTCCGCCGCTGTTTTCCGACGATGGCCATCGTCGCCCTGCTGGTCGGTTGCGCGCCGACCAACGAACTTTTGCGCGACGATCCCGATCCCCTCGAGAGCTACAACCGCGCCATGTTCGCTTTCAACGACGCGGTGGACAAGGCGATTTTCAAGCCGGTTGCCGAAACCTACCAGGCCGTGCTGCCGGATCCGGTCATCGCCAGCGTCACTAATTTTTTCAGTAACATCAATGATGTGGTGGTGCTGATCAACGATCTGTTGCAATTCAAGTTGCATCAGGCGGCGATGGACAGCAGCCGCGTCGTCTTCAACACGACCTTCGGCGTGCTGGGCCTGTTCGATGTCGCCAGCCGGATGGAATTGCCCAAGCACGACGAGGATTTCGGTCAGACACTGGGCTACTGGGGATTCAGCGAGGGCTACTACTTCGTGTTGCCCATCCTGGGGCCGAGCACGGTGCGCGACGCCTTTGGACTGGTCGGGAATTTCTACGCCAACCCCGTGACGTGGGCGACGGATTCCGAGGCCGTCCAGTGGAGTCTGTGGGGGTTGGACCTGGTCAACCGGCGGGCCGGGCTGCTGCGGGCCGAGCGGGCCTTCGCCGAGGCCCAGATCGATCCCTACTCGTTCCAGCGCGGCGCTTATTTGCAAATGCGGCGCAATCTGGTTTACGACGGCAAACCGCCCAAACCGGACATCGAATTCGAGGCCGATCCGGACAATCCCCTGCAATGACCGCATCGTGGATCACATTGACAGTGTTCGATGCCCTGCCGCCAGCCGAGATCACCCGCGGCCGGCTGCTGGCCGAAGGAATTCCCTGCGCGCTGGCGGACCGCTCGCTGCTGTCGATCGGCATCGTTGGCGACGGAATCGAACTCCAGGTCCCGGAATCGGAGCTGGAGCGGGCGCGACAGGTACTGGTGCAGGATTTCTCCGGGGAACTCGAACTGGATTCATGAGCCGACGGGCATTGATCACCAGCTTGCTGCGACCGGCCGCTCTCCTGCCGCTGCCCTTGGCGCACGCCATCGGAGCCTTGCTCGGCTGGCTGCTGTGGCGGATTCCCAGCGCTCCGCGGCGGATCGCCGAACGCAATCTGACCCTGTGCTTTCCCGAACTGGCACCAACCGAACGGGACCGGCTACTGCGCCGGAATCTGATAGAAACCGGCAAGGGATTTCTGGAACTGGGGCCGCTCTGGCTCTGGCGCGGCGAACGGGTGCTGGGCCTGATCCAGGGTCCGGTGGCCGGCGAAGCGGAATTGACCGCCTCCACGAACCGGAAACAAGGCGCGATTCTGATTACCCCGCACCTGGGCGCCTGGGAGATGGCCGGACTCTATTATTCCAGCCGCCATCCACTGACCATCCTCTACCGTCCCAGCCGGGTGGGACTCGACGAACTCAGCCGCAAGGGACGCGGTCGTCTCGGCGGCCGGGTGGTGGCGACCGACGCAAGCGGCTTGCGCGCCTTGTTGACCGCGCTGCGCAAGGGTGAGGTCCTGGGTATCCTGCCCGACCAGGATGCGGGCGGCATGGGGGATGGCGATAGCAAGTTCGCACCGTTCTTTGGGGTTGCCGCCAGCACCATGACCTTGGTGTCGCGACTGGCGCTGAAAACCGGCGCGCCGGTATTCCTGACCTGGGCCGAGCGCCTGCCGCGCGGCCGGGGCTATGCCCTGCACCTGCGGGACTTGCCCGAAGTCACCGCGGCCGCTTCCCTGGAGGACTCGGTGGCGGCCATGAACCGGGGCGTGGAAGCGGCGGTCCGCTCGCTGCCCGCGCAATATCTCTGGGCCTACAAACGGTTCAAGACGCGACCGCCGGGCGAGCCTAAACTTTACTGAACCACATTTCGCAGGAGGAATGGCATGACCGTCAAATCCGTATTGTCCTGCTCGTTCGTTCTCGCCGCCGGACTGACCGTCGCCGGTCCGACGCAGGCCGCCGACCCGCCCATCGTCATCAGCACCGGCAAGAGCGGCGGCGGCTACAACACCATCGGCGAACGGCTGAAAAGCGTGCTGGCCGAACAGGATCAACCGGCGCAGGTATTGGCCAGCGCCGGATCCATCGAGAATCTCAACCGGCTCGACGATCCCAAGAATCCGGTCGGCGTGGCCTTGGCCCAGGCCGATGCCCTCAAGCACTACCTCAAGGATCATCCCGCCTTTGCCGATCAGCTCATCAATCTCGGCGAAATCGGCAAGGAGTGCGTGTTCATCATCACCGGCAAGGACAGCGATATTCGGGACGACGGCGACCTACAGCAAAACAAGGGTCGGCTGATCGCCGTGCAGTCGCCGAACAGCGGGGTAGCGGTGACCTGGGAGTACATGACCATGTTGGAACCGGCGTTCAAGAACACCGCTCCGGCCTTCGTCGATGGCGCCGAAGCGCTGCTGCAAATCAAGAGCGGCGGGAAAACGAGCAAGATTCAGGCGGCGATGGTGGTGCAGCGGCCGATGGCCAAATCGACCGAGATGCAGGTGGTCCTCGACAATCCCGGGGATTTCCGGCTGGTACCAGTCAAGGACTGGGATTTGAACGATAAATTGCCGGATGGCAGCGCCGTGTACACCTTCGAAAACGTCACGGTGGCCGAGAAGAAGTGGGGCTTCGATACCACGGTGGACACCATTTGCACGCGCGGGCTGATGCTGGCCAACAAGACCAAGTTGACCGCTGACCAGCGCACCCGGCTCTCCAAGGTGATGCTGCTGGCCGCCAGCCGGGTGGTGGGCGATACCGGCAAGTAGGAACGACGGCGGAGACTGGTCGCTTGTCAAGTGGGGGTACGAATTCAGATACTATGGCCATGACCGAGACCACCTATCTGACCAACCAGTTTCTGATCGCCATGCCCACGCTGGCGGATCCGAATTTCTTTCAGACGGTAACCTACATCAGCGAGCACAACGCCAGCGGCGCGCTGGGTCTGGTCATCAACCGGCCGTTGAGGTTGTCGCTAGGACAACTGCTGGAACATCTGGAAATCTTGACCGACCGACCCGACCTCGCCGAGATACCGATTTACCACGGTGGTCCGGTCCAGCCCGAGCAGGGCTTCGTCCTCCACAGTCAGGTCGGCCACTGGGGCGCCACCCTGCGCGTCACCGACCGGATCGGCATCACCACTTCCCGCGACATCCTGCAAGCGGTGGCGCGCGGCGAGGGTCCGGAACACCTGCTGGTCACGCTAGGCTACGCCGGCTGGGGACCGGGCCAACTCGAGCGCGAACTGGCCGAGAACGCTTGGCTGTCGGGTCCCGCCGATTTTGACATCCTGTTCCATACCCCCAGCGACCAGCGCTGGCTGGCCGCCGCCGCCCTGCTGGGCATCGACCTGACCCTGCTGTCTTCCGATGCCGGCCACGCCTGATCGCGCGCCGGGCTTGGCGCCCGTGCCGTCCGTTCCCCGCTCGTGCCGGATCGCATTGGGCTTCGATTTCGGCCGAGCCCGTATCGGCATCGCCGCCGGTCAGGCGATCACCGGCTCGGCCCGGCCATTGCGCACTCTGCCGGTCCGCCGGCAGCACCCGGACTGGGACGCCATTGGCCGATTGATCCAGGAATGGCGCCCGAACCTGCTGGTGGTCGGGGTGCCGCGCCACGCCGACGGCAGCGCCAGCGACACCACGGAAGCGGCCTTGCACTTCGGTCGCCAGTTGCAGGAGCACTTTCACCTCCCGGTGGCAACCATCGACGAGCGGCTGTCCTCCTGGGAAGCCGAACAGCGCCATCACGAAACCGCGCCCACCGGCCGCCGCGACGGCCCACTGGATGCCCAAGCCGCAGCGATCATCCTGGAAAGCTGGTTCAACCACCAACGGAGCCTCGACCCATGGGCGATGCCGAACTCCTGATCGAAGCCATGGCCGGCCAACTGCGGGATCTGCTGGCGGAGCGCGGCGTTGCCGAACCGGTGCTGGTCGGCATTCATACCGGCGGCGTCTGGATCGCCGAGTATCTGCGCCAGCGGCTCGGCATCGCCGCCCCGCTCGGCCAACTGGACATTTCCTTCTACCGCGACGACTTCAGCCGGATCGGCGTCAATCCCCGCGTTCGGCCCTCGGAACTACCGTTCGACGTCGATGGCCGCCATCTGGTGCTGGTCGACGATGTGCTCAACACCGGCCGCACCGTGCGCGCCGCGCTGAACGAACTGTTCGACTACGGCCGGCCGGCCTCGGTGCTGCTGGCGGTGCTGGTCGATCGCGGCGGTCGCGAACTGCCGATCGAAGCCAACGTGGTCGGCACCCGGCTGAAATTGCCAGAGGGCCAGGAAGTCCAGTTGACCGGCCCCGCGCCCCTGCGGTTGACCATTCAAACCCTGTCATGACCGCCACTCACATCCAACTGGACCGGCAAGGCCGCCTGCTGCACTTCCTCACCGTCGAAGGGCTGACCCGCCGCCACCTGACCGACATTCTCGACACCGCCGAATCGCTGCACGGCGTGGCCGAGCGCCGGGTCAAGAAGCTGCCCACCCTGCACGGCAAGACCGTGGTCAACCTGTTTTTCGAGGCCAGCACCCGCACCCGCACCACCTTCGAACTAGCCGCCAAGAGGCTGTCCGCCGACGTGCTCACCCTCAACATCGCCACCTCCTCGGCGGTCAAGGGCGAAAGCCTGCTCGATACCCTGCGCAACATCGAAGCCATGCAATGCGACATGTTCGTGGTCCGCCACCAGCAGAGCGGAGCCGCGGAATTCATCGCCCGCCACGTCAAGCCGCACATCGCCGTGCTCAACGCCGGCGATGGTCGTCACGCCCACCCCACCCAAGCGATGCTGGACGCGTTCACCATCCGTCGCCACAAGCCGGATTTCCCCAACCTGCAGGTCGCCATCGTCGGCGACATCCTGCACTCGCGGGTGGCCCGCTCGCTGATCCACGCTCTCAACATCCTCGGCACCGGCGACATTCGGGTCGTCGCCCCCCGCACCCTGCTGCCGACCCAGGTGGAAAATCTGGGCGTACGGGTATTCCATCGCCCGCGTGAAGGCCTCCGGGATGTCGATGTGGTGGTAATGTTGCGCCTGCAGAAGGAGCGGATGGAAGGGGCACTGCTGCCCAGCGAGCAGGAATTCTTCCAGCGCTACGGCCTGACCGAGGAAAGGCTGGCGCTGGCCAAACCGGATGCCATCGTTATGCATCCCGGTCCGATCAACCGCGGGGTGGAAATCGACTCGCGGGTCGCCGACGGACCGCGCTCGGTGATCCTGGAACAGGTCACCAACGGCATCGCGGTACGGATGGCGATCATGTCCATCACCCTGGGTAACCACGCCCGCCCGGTCGGGGAGACCACCTGATGCGCATCCTGATCCAGGGCGGTCGGGTGATCGATCCGGCCCACCAGACCGACACCGTCGCCGACCTGTTCGTCGCCGATGGCCGGATCGCCGCCCTCGGCCAGCCGCCCGCCGACTTCACCGCCGACCGGGTGATCGACGCCCGCAATCGCATTGTCTGTCCCGGTCTGATCGACCTCTGCGCTCGCCCGCGCGAGCCGGGGCAGGAGCATAAGGCCACCATCGCCAGCGAAACCCGCGCGGCGGCGGCGGCCGGCATCACTACCCTGGTTTGCCCACCCGACACCGACCCGGTGATCGACGAACCGGCGGTGGTGGAACTGATCCGCCGCCGTGCCGAAGCGGCCGGGTACGCTCGGGTGTTGGCCTTGGGCGCGCTGACCCACCGGTTGCGCGGCGAGCGGCTGGCGGAAATGGCCGCCCTCAAGGAAGCCGGTTGTGTCGGCGTCGGCGACGGCGGTCGCCCCATCGCCAACACCCGGGTGCTGCGGCGGGCGCTGGAGTACGCCGCCACCTTCGACCTGACCGTGTTCCTGACACCGTTCGATCCCGAACTGGGGCACGGGCTGGTTCACGAGGGTCAGGTCGCCACCCGGCTGGGGCTGCCCGGCATCCCGGCGGCGGCGGAAACCGGCACCCTCGCCCGCGATCTGGAACTGGTGCGCGACTTGGGGGTGCGGGTCCACTTCGGCCGACTGTCCAGCGCTCGCGCCGTGGAGTTGGTAACGCGCGCCCGGGCGGAAGGACTGCCGGTAACCGCGGATGTCGCCGTTCACCATCTGCACCTGACCGAAATCGACCTGGCCGGCTTCGACAGCCGCTGCCACGTTCGGCCGCCGTTGCGCGGACTGCGCGACAAAGACGCGCTGCGGATCGGCCTGACCAGCGGCGCGCTGGGCGCGCTCTGCTCCGATCACCAGCCGCACGAACCGGACGCCAAACAGGCACCCCTCGGCGATACCGAACCGGGTATCTCCGGTCTGGATACCTTGCTGGCGCTGGGCCTGCGGCTGACGCGGGACGGGGTAATGCCGCTACCGGTGCTGCTCGAGCGCCTGACCTGGGGTCCGGCACGCATTCTGGGGCTGGAGGGCGGCCACTTCGGTACCGGCGCACCGGCCGATGTCTGCATCTTCGACCCGGAGGCCGTCTGGGTGCTGGAACCCGGCACCCTGCGCAGCCGAGGTCAGAACAGTCCGTTCGTCGGCTGGGAACTGCAGGGGCAGGTAACCCACACCCTGCTGGCCGGGCGCGCGGTGTATGAGGCATGAGGCGTGTCTGCCAGTTACGCGCCGCGTCACCGCCATGAGTTGGGGCGGCGTGGCCGGCCGCTCACATCGGTTGCTTGAACGACGCCTTGTGCTGGGCATAAGTGACGGCTTCGTCGCGGGCGACCCACCCCTTCTTGACCAGTTCCAGCAAGTGCTGGTCGAGCGTCTGCATTCCGCTGGCCGCGCCGGTCTGAATGGACGAATACATCTGCGCCACCTTGTCCTCGCGGATCAGGTTGCGGATGGCGGGGATGCCGACCATGATCTCCCAAGCCGCGGTCCGGCCGCCGCCCTTCTTCTTGAGCAGCGCCTGCGCGATCACCGCTCGTAGCGATTCGGACAACATCGAGCGCACCATCGGCTTCTCGCCGGCCGGGAACACATCGATGATACGGTCGATGGTCTTGGGCGCGGAACTGGTATGCAGGGTACCGAACACCAGATGGCCGGTCTCGGCGGCGGTCAGCGCCAAGCGGATGGTTTCCTGATCGCGCATCTCGCCGACCAGGATGATGTCGGGATCCTCGCGCAGGGCCGAACGCAAGGCTTCGTTGAAGCCGAGCGTGTCGCGGTGCACCTCGCGCTGGTTGATCAGGCAACGCTGGCTCTGGTGGACGAACTCGATCGGATCCTCGATGGTCAGGATATGACCGTACTCGTTCTTGTTGATGTGGTCGATCATCGCCGCCAAGGTAGTGGACTTGCCCGAACCGGTTGGACCGGTGACCAGAATCAGCCCGCGCGGGGCGGCGATCAGATCCCGGAACACCGGCGGACAGCCCAGATCCTCCAGGGACTTGATCAGAGTGGGAATGGTGCGGAACACCCCCGCCGCGCCCCGGTCCTGGTTGAAGGCGTTGACGCGGAAACGGGCCAGCTTGGGAATTTCGAACGAGAAATCGCATTCCAGGAACTCGTCGTAGTCCTTGCGTTGCTTGTCGTTCATGATGTCGTAGATCAGCCCGTGCACCGCTTTGTGTTCGAGCGGCGGGACGTTGATGCGGCGGACGTCGCCGTCCACCCGGATCATCGGCGGCAGGCCGGCTGACAGGTGCAGGTCCGAGGCGTTGTTCTGTACGGAAAAGGTTAGCAGCTCGTCGAGGTTCATGGCGGTCGCTCCCGCGAAGGCATTGAGTGTCGGACCGCTGGAGGGCAGTCCCGGTAAGCCCGATTTGGAATAGTATATATCGCAAAACCGTGATGATCGTGCGGTCACCCGCCAAGGGAATTCACCATGAGCATCGATTTCGCCGCTCGTCTCCACGCCGTCATGGCACGCATCCGCGCCGCCGAGCAGCGCTTCCAACGCCCGCCGGGATCGGTACGGCTGCTGGCGGTCGGCAAAACCCAGCCATCGACCGCGATCGCCGCGCTGGCTACCGCCGGCCAGTCGTGCTTCGGCGAAAACTATCTGCGGGAGGCACTGGATAAAATGGACGAACTGGCGGCGCTGAACCTGGAATGGCACTTCATCGGCCCCATCCAGGCGAACAAGACCCGCGGCATTGCCGAACGCTTCGCCTGGGTCCACAGCGTGGATCGATTGAAGATCGCCGAGCGACTGAACGCGCAGCGGCCGGATCGCCTGCCACCGCTGAACGTCTGCCTCCAAGTCAATATCGACCGGGAATCGACCAAGCACGGTCTGGACGAGAGCGAGGTGGCCGCGGTGGCCGGGACGGTCGCCGCCCTGCCGCGATTGCGGTTGCGGGGCCTGATGGCCATTCCCACCCCCGCCGCCGATTTCGCCGCCCAGCGCAGGCCCCTCGCCCGGCTGCGGGAACTATGGGAACGATCGAACGCCGATGGTCTGGCGTTGGACACGCTCTCCATGGGGATGTCCGACGACTTGGAAGCAGCCATCGCCGAAGGCGCGACCCTGATCCGGGTGGGCACCGCCCTGTTCGGACCCCGCGCCTGAAGGGCGGCTTTGCAGTATGCTAAGAATGATGATGATCCCAGGCTAATCCGCGCCACGACATGGAATACCTCCGCCGCCCCGGGAACCCGAACGATGCCTCCGCCCATCCCACCGCTCGATCGCGTCACGCGCGGCCGGCTGATTGGTCTGCTGATCCTGGCCGTTCCATTCCTGCTCGGAGCGGATGACAGCTATCTGCGCGAGATCGAGGCGGAAGTCAAGCGGCAGGCCGCGACCCTAGCGACCGGGCAGACGCAACCCGAACCAATGCCGGCGGCCGCGGCGGCCGATCGATTGGCTCCGGGTCTGGATCAGGCGGCTTTCGAGCAGGCACTGCGCGAAACCCTGCCGGGAACCTACACGCTTTACCAGCAGTTCGACCCCGACCGCAGGAAACAAGTGTACGAGGTCTACCAGAATGACAATCGCCTCACCAGCATCAGCGCGCAGGTCGCCCGAGGGGTGAGCGGCAAACCCTGACGTAACTCCCGGCGCCATCGCGAACCGGCGTTCCTCCGTTCGAGCGCCACAAACGTCCTGCAACATGAGGTCGAGATGAAAGACGTCTCCATTGCATTCATCGGCGGCGGCAACATGGCCCGCAGCCTGATCGGCGGCTTGCTCGCCAGCGGCAGCGACCCCGACCGCATCTGGGTTGCCGAACCCGACGCCGGCCAGCGGGAAGCCTTGCGCGCCCGTTTCGGCGTCCATACCAGCGCCGACAACTCGCAAATCGCCGCTCGTGGCGAAATCATCGTACTGGCGGTCAAGCCGCAGGTGCTGCGGCCGGTTGCCGAAGAACTGGCCGGCGGCGTCCAGGCGCGTCGGCCGCTGGTGATCTCCATCGCCGCTGGCGTGCGCGAGCCGGACCTTCGCCGCTGGCTGGGTGGCGAAGCCGCCATCGTCCGCACCATGCCCAATACCCCAGCCTTGGTCGGCAGCGGCGCCACCGCTCTGTTCGCCAACCCTCAGGCGAGCGAAGAGCAGCGACAGATCGCCGAATCGATCATGCGAGCGGTCGGGCTGACGGTCTGGGTGGAGGAGGAGCGGATGCTGGACGCGGTGACCGCCCTGTCCGGCAGCGGTCCGGCCTATTTCTTCCTGCTGATGGAGGCTCTCGAAAAGATCGGCGTCCGTCTGGGTCTGAACCCCGAAGTCGCGCGACTGCTCACTCTGCAAACCGCCTTCGGCGCCGCCAAGATGGCACTGGAAAGCCCGGATAATCCGGCCGCACTGCGCGCCCGGGTCACCTCGCCGGGCGGTACCACCGAACGGGCGATCAGCGTGTTCCAGGACGAGCAGCTCGATGCTCTGATCGCCCGCTCGCTGGCCGCCTCGCTGGCGATCATGGAAGCCCCAACGCTGCTGACCGAGGAGCTGGATGGACTGGTCGGCCGGGCCCTGGACGCCGCCCGCCACCGTTCCGAGGAACTGGGCAACCTGTTGGGAGGCCAGCCGTGACCGCCACCGTCTTCCTGATCCAGACCCTGTTCGGGTTCTACATCCTGGCGGTGATGCTGCGCTTCCTGTTGCAGTGCGTGCGTGCCGACTTCTACAACCCGCTGGTGCAATTCCTGGTCCGCATCACCAATCCGCCGCTGCTGCCCCTGCGCCGGATCGTTCCCGGTTACCGCGGGCTGGATCTGGCGTCGGTTATCCTGGCGTTCGTGCTGCAAGGAATCGAGGTGCTGTTGGTGACCCTGCTGCTCGGTCGGCCGGCCGGCGTCGGCGGCCTGCTGTTGCTGACCGTGGCAGAACTGCTCAAACTGCTGATCAACATCTATCTGTGGGGCGTGGTGATTCAGGCGGTGCTGAGCTGGATCAACCCCGATCCCTACCATCCGGCGGCGCGGGTGCTGGCCCAGTTGACCGCGCCGGTCCTGCGGCCGGCCCGGCGGGTTTTACCGCCCATCTCGGGTGTGGACCTGTCGCCGATGCTGGTGGTGGTGGCTCTGATTTTCATCAGCCTGCTGCTGCAGGATCTGCTTGGCCTGTGGACTGGACTGCGCTGAGGCGATGGACGCTGGCGGGTATTGCTGGGAGGGCGCCGACCTGATCCTGCGAGTGCGAGTCCAGCCCCGCGCCAGCCGGGATCAATGGGCCGGATTGCAGGATGATCGGTTCCGGGTCCGCGTCACCGCGCCGCCGGTGGATGGCCAAGCCAACAGTCATCTGCGGAAGTTGCTCGCCACGCTGTTCGGGGTCGCCAGGAGCCAGGTGACGCTGCTGGCCGGAGAGACGAGCCGCGACAAGCGGCTGCGGATCGTCGCGCCCAAACGGCTGCCACCGGGGATCGAGCCGTCGGCAACCCCTGAGATGGCCTGAACGGTCTCATTCAAAAGTTTGAAAAAACCATGACTTGCGCCAGACAGCGCCCGGTTGCCCCAAACTCGGGCGCCGATTAGACTTGATGCCCTTTTCCGTCTTATCTTCCAAGGACACAACACCACGGTCAGGAGAACGATGGCCGCACCATTCCCCCCCGATTCCGTCGGTCTGGTCATCCCCCAGACCGCCCATTTCGACGAGCCGCTCGCGCTGGATTGCGGCCGGTCGCTGGCGAGCTACGAAATGGTCTACGAAACCTACGGAACGCCGAACGCCGAACGCAGCAACGCCGTGTTGATCTGCCACGCGCTGTCCGGCGACCATCACGTCGCCGGCTATCACGAGGACGCCGGTCCCGGCAAGCCGGGCTGGTGGGACAACTGCATCGGTCCCGGCAAGCCGATCGATACCCGCGAATTCTTCGTGATCTGCTGCAACAACCTGGGCGGCTGCAAGGGCTCCACCGGTCCGACCTCGATCAACCCGGAAAACCGCAAGCCCTACGGCCCGGATTTTCCCATCGTCACCGTCAAGGACTGGGTGCGCAGCCAGGCCCGGCTGGCCGACCGGCTCGGCGTCCGGCAGTGGGCGGCGGTGATCGGCGGCAGCCTCGGCGGCATGCAGGCCATGCAGTGGACGATCACCTTTCCCGAGCGGGTGCGCCACGCGTTGGTGATCGCCGCCGCGCCCCGGCTGTCGGCCCAGAACATCGCTTTCAACGAGGTCGCACGGCAGGCCATCCTGTCCGATCCCGATTTCCATCACGGCCATTACTACGACTTCGGCGTGGTGCCGCGCCGCGGGCTGATGATCGCCCGGATGCTGGGCCACATCACCTACCTGTCCGACGAGGGCATGCGCGCCAAATTCGGCCGCGAACTGCGCGAGGGCCGACCTAACTTCAACTTCGACACCGAGTTCGAGGTGGAAAGCTATCTGCGCCACCAGGGCAAGGCCTTCGTGGACCGTTTCGACGCCAACACCTACCTGCTGATCACCAAGACCCTCGACTACTTCGACCCGGCGGCCGACTTCGACAACGATCTGTCCGTGGCTTTCCACCGGGCGCAGGCGCATTTCCTGGTGATCGCCTTCACCAGCGACTGGCGATTCGCGCCGGCCCGCTCGCGGGAGATCGCGCGGGCGCTGGTACGGGCCGGACGCGAGGCGAGCTATGCCGAAATCCCCTCGGAATATGGCCACGACGCCTTTCTGATGCCGATCCCGTCATACCACGAGGTGTTGCACAACTACCTGACGCGGGTCGCCCGCGAGGTGAACGCTCATGCGGCCTGAACTGGAACTCATCAGCGAATGGATCCGGCCCGGTACGCAGGTGCTGGATCTGGGCTGCGGTGACGGTGCCCTGCTGGCCTACCTGCGCCAGCACCGGCAGGTCGGCGGCTACGGCCTGGAAATCGACACCGCCAACATTGTCAAATGCATCCAGGCCGGGGTAAACGTGATCCATGCCGACCTGGAAGCGGGGCTGGAGGACTTCGGCGACAGCAGTTTCGACTACGTGATCATGACGCAAACCCTGCAGGCGGTGAAACACACCGAGGCGCTACTGGATGAGATGCTGCGGGTCGGCCGGCAGGGCATCGTGACCTTTCCCAACTTCGGCTTCTGGCGCTGCCGGGTGCAGATCGCCCTGCAAGGCTTCATGCCGGTGGTCAAGACCCTGCCCTACCAATGGTACGACACACCGAACGTCCATCTCTTCACCATCCGCGATTTTGAGGAACTGTGCCATCGCAAGCATATCGATATCCTGCAACGCATGGTGCTGGATCACGCCCACCGTCCCCGGCTGGGACCGCGGCTGTGGCCCAACCTGCTGGGCGAAATCGCCCTGTACCGACTGGGCCGTGCCTGAGCCCATCGCCCGCCATCGCTGGCAGGGTCGAATTTCGGAGATACCGATGTTGACAAGCCGATTCGTTTCTTACCACCCTCGACGCCCGATCCCATTCGCCCGCCCGCGCGGCTTCACCCTGATCGAAGTGATGGTCGTGGTGGTGATCCTCGGCATTCTGGCGGCCGTGGTGGTGCCCAGGATCATGGACAACCCCGACAAGGCCCGCGTGGTCAAGGCCAAGCAGGATATCCGGGTGATCAAGAACCAGCTGGATTTGTACCGGTTGCACAACTACCGCTATCCCACCACCGAACAGGGGCTGGAGTCCTTGGTGCAGAAACCCGCCGATGCCCCGCACTGGCAGGACGGCGGCTACCTGGAAAAGCTGCCCAAGGATCCCTGGGGCAAACCGTATTTCTATCTCAGTCCCGGCCAGCACGGTGATATCGACATCTATTCCCTGGGCGCCGACGGCCAGCCGGGTGGTGAGGGCGCGGACGCCGATGTCGGTAACTGGAATCTGGATGAATAGCGAAGAGGTTGAGACAAAGAGGCCCTGAGACGTCGCAATGGCCATGCCACCGCGCGGCTTCACGCTGTTGGAAATCATGGTGGTCCTGGTGTTGATCGGCATCATCACCAGCTTTGCCCTGTTATCGGCCGGCGGCGGACCGATGGATCGACTGGCCGAGGAGGGACGGCGGTTGGCGGCGCTGGTCGAGCTGCACCAGCAGGAAGCCATTCTGAGCGGCGAGCACCGCGGCATTCGCTTCGCTCGCAACGGCTACGCCATCCTGAGCCAGGATGAAGAAGGCGATTGGCGTCCGCCCGCCGCCACCGACGCGCTCGTCACTCAACGCCAACTGCCCGACGATCTGGCCTTGGGGCTTTGGGTCGAAGGCCGTCCCGCCGAGACCCGCGCCTCCGGCGGACCGCAGGTTCTGCTGTCGAACGACGGCGAAGCCACGGAATTCGTCACGGTGTTCGGCCTGGCCGACGCCCGGGGACCCGACGCACCGTTGTACCGGGTCGCTGGTGATGCCTTGGGCCGGCTGAAAATCGGAGAAGTCAAGCGGTGAAGCCATGAGGCGCGCAGCCGGATTCACGCTGCTGGAAGTGCTGGTTGCGCTGGCGGTTCTGGCGATCGCCATGGGCGCGATCATCCATGCCGCAACCCAGAGCATCGCCAGTACCGCTGAACTGCGCGACCGGACCTTCGCCAGTTGGGTCGCTCTCAACCAGATCAACCAACTGCTGCTCGACAGCAATCCCTGGCCCGCCGAAGGCACTCGCACGGGCAACACCGATCTCGCCAACCGGACCTGGCATTGGGAGGCGCGCTTCGCCAAGACCGACGATCCCGATCTGCGACGGCTCGAAGTTGCGGTGCGAGCGGCCGAGAACGCCCCAGTGTTGAGCGCTCTGGTCGCCTTCCGAGCCAATCCTCCCTCGGATCGATCGGGTTCGGATCAGTCCGCCAAAAACTCGCCCGACATAAAACCACCCCGCGCCCTCCAGCCATGAACGCTCCGGCGCGCGGATTCACCCTGCTGGAACTCCTGGTCGCCTTGGCGGTATTCGCGATTATGGCCGCCGCCGCCTACGGTGGCCTGCGTAACGTACTGTTCACCCGCGCCGCCGTGGAGGTGGAAAACCGCCGGCTGGCGGCGGTGCAATTGGTGTTTCACCGGCTGGAACAGGATATCGAGCAAACCGTGCCGCGCGGAATCCGCGACGAGTACGGCACGCCACAACCCGCGTTGAGCGGCGGCGCACTGGCCAGCGAGGCGCTGACACTGACCCGCGCCGGCTGGGACAACCCGCTCAACCAGCCGCGCGCCAACCTGCAACGGGTCGCCTACCGGCTGCGGGATGGTCGGCTATGGCGGCTGTACTGGGACGTGCTGGACCGGGGTGGTCCAATCGAACCGCGCGAGATCGTTCTGCTCGACCGGGTACGGGAGTTGCGGGTACGGTTTCTGGACCCCGACGACGCCTGGCGAAACGACTGGCCGCCGCCCGCCAGCGATGAGGATCGCAAACAGCAACCCGATCCCCTGCCTCGCGCGGTGGAAATCAGTCTAACTCTGGAGGACTGGGGTGAAATCACCCGTCTGCTGCCCCTGCCCGGCTGATATCCGATCCGGATCGTGTGACAATCCGTCTGATTCCCCGCAGGCAAGCCTTCCCTCCCTCTCCTCCTCCCGCAGAGGGGAAAGGGAGTTGGCCGTTCGGCCAACTCCCTTTCCCCTTGCGGAGGTGGTGTGGGGTGGGAGGTTGAAACGGTTAGTCCGACAAAAATGCAACACGATGCGGAAACAGCATCAGGCCGGCGTCGCTCTGATTACCGTATTGCTAATCGTGTTCATCGCCGCCATCGCCGCCACCAGCCTGGCGACGATACAGCAACTGGCCATCCGCCGCAGCACCGTGCTCCGGCACCAGCAGCAGGCCAGACTGTACACCCTCGGCGCCGAACAGTGGGCGGCGCTCGTCCTGATGCGCGACCGCCAGAACAACACCATCGATCACCCCGGCGAGGAGTGGGCCAACCTTCCGCTCGCGCTGCCGGTCCAGGATGGGGTGCTATCGGGCCAAGTTCGCGACCTGCAGGGCTGTTTCAACCTCAACAACCTGTGGCGGCCGGCGCCGGGCGAGCAGCCGGCACCTTCCCACAATGACAAACGGGACTCACCGCCGCAACGGAGCGACGCCTCGGACCAGACCGGGGACGGCGCGGATACCCAGACTAATTCACCATCGGCGCAATCCCAACCTCCGACGCCGGTTGATTCTCGCGACCCGCAATCCGGCAAGGGAGGTCTCAATCAGGCCCAGATCAAGATCCTGCAACGCCTGCTGACCAGCCTGGAACTGAAACCGGAACTGGCCCAGGCCATCGCCGACTGGATCGATCCCGACTCGGACACGCTGTTTCCCGACGGCGCCGAGGACAGCGACTACACGGTCCAGACTCCACCCTATCTAGCCGCCAACCGCCCGTTTGCCAGCATCTCCGAACTGCGGCTGGTCAAGGGCGTGGATCGGGAGATCTACGACAAACTCGCGCCGCTGGTCTGCACCCTGCCGCCTGGCACCCCGCTGAACGTCAACACCGCCCCGGCACGGGTGTTAGCAGCCTTGGGTGAAGGAGTGGAAGCAACCGATTTGGAACGCCGGAACGAAGGTCAGCCCGCCAAACACTACGAGAACGTGGACGAATTCCTGAACGCGGCGAAACTCACCGTGGATGCCCAGACCAAAACCCTGCTCGGCACCAGCAGCGAGTATTTTTCCTTGCGAGCCGAGGCCCGGGTGGGCGACGGGCGCGCGATGCTATACAGTACGTTCCATCGTGACGACAACGGCGTCCGCGTCCTGCGGCGCAGTTTTGGCAATCAGGACTGAACCGACGTGCCGGCCCCCCTATTCTTCTTCCGCCTACTCCCCTCCGATCAGGCCGAATGGCTGCGCGTCGACGGCGGGATCGAACGCGGCCCGCTGTCCGAGCTGGTGGTTCGGATCGATGGTGCACGGTTGATCTTGGTCGTGCCGGGCGAAGCGGTCACCCTGCACTGGATTTCCCTCCCCGGTCGCAAACGAACCACCTGGGCTCGGGTCGTTCCCTATGCGCTGGAAGACCAACTGGTCGATGATATCGAGGCGCTGCATTTCGCGCTGGGCAACGCGCTGGATGATGGCCGCCTGCCGGTCGCCGTGGTCGCTCACGCCGCGCAGCGCGCCTGGCTGGACATTTGCGGTCGGGTGGGGCTGACCCCGGCCGCCGTCGTTCCCGACCTGCTGCTGCTGCCCTGGCGGGAGGGCGCCTGGAGCGTGCTGCTGGACGGTCGGAGGGCGGTGGTGCGCACCGGCCGCTGGGAAGGCTTCGCGACGGAACGGGATACGCTGGATCTGTTGCTGAACCAGGCTCTGGCGGAAGCTGGCGACGCCAAACCCCGGGGTCTGCGGGTCTGGGGCGATTCACCGCCGCACCTGACCGAAATCGATGTGGAGTTGCAGGTCGAGGACAGCCAGCCCGAACCGCTCCGGCTCCTGGCGGCCGGCTATCAGCCCCCCACCGCGCTCGACCTGATGCAGGGCCCCTACAGCCGTCGAGCGCAATGGGGTCGCTGGCTGCGGCCTTGGCGCGTGGCGGCTGTGCTGGCCGGATTGTGGCTGTTGGTGCATGGCACCGCGCAGGTTTACGACCACTGGCGGCTGCGGCGGGAACTGGTGACGCTGCGGACCGAGATGGAAGGGGCCTACAAGGATGCCGTACCGGGCGCCACCCGGATCGTGAACCCCAGGGTACAACTGGAAACCCGTCTGCGGGAACTGAAGCCTGGCGCCAGCGGCGGCGGATTCCTCGAACTGCTGTATCGAGGGGGACAACCGATCACCGGTTTTCCGGAGTTGACCCTGCGTGGCTTGAGCTATCGCGACGGGCAACTGGACCTGGCGCTCGAAGGCGGCAACCCGGCGGTGCTGGACCGGCTCCGGCAGCAACTCAACCAGCAGCCCGGCTTGCAGGCGGAAATGCGCACCACCCAGCGCGAGGGCCAGGTGGAAAGCAGGGTCACCCTGAAAAAGGCATCCTCATGAAAGCCTGGTGGGAAACCCTGAGCGTCCGCGAGCGCGGGCTGATCGCCGGCGGGATGATACTGGCGCTAATCCTCCTGATCTACGTGCTGGCGTGGGAACCATTCCGGACCAGCGACCGCCACCTGCGGCAGAGCGTCGCCGCGCAGCGCGCCGACCTCGCCTGGATGCGGCAGGCGGCCCAGGAGATCAAGCGTCTCGACGCGGCGGGCAACCGATCCAAATCCGCCCCAGACGGCCGCTCCCTCCTGACCGTGGTGGATCAGACCGCGCGGACAGGCGGGCTGGAAACCGCCTTGAAGCGGATCGCTCCGCAGGGCGACGACAAGCTCAGCATCCAACTGGATGGAGTGGAATTCGACAAACTGGTCCCCTGGCTGGGCACCTTGGAGCGCGAACACCGCATCACCATCGTCAACCTAAGCGTGGATCGCGCCGGCGTCGGCGGGCTGGTCAATGCCCGCGTCATCCTGCAAGGCGTCCGACCATGAAATCGATTCTGGGCTATGGCCTGTTGGGGCTGCTGGCGTTCCTGTTGTCTCTGGTTCTGCTGGCCCCGGCCACTCTGGTCATCGATCTGCTCGGCGAGCGATTGTCCGGTTTCAGCGTGCGAGGGGCCGAGGGAATGGCAACCGGTGGCTCCGTGCAAGGCTTGCGCTGGCGCGGTACCCACATCGAACGGCTGAGCTGGGATTGGCGACCGCTGGCGCTCTTCGCAGGATGGCTGGAATTCAAACTGGACGTCGGTGATCCCGAGGCTAAACTGACGGGAGATGCCGCGGCGGGATGGGACCGTCGGTGGCGATTCCGAGATCTGGCCGGCCACCTGTCGATCACCAAACTGGGCGCTCTGGCCGGACAGCCGAGGCCGCCGCTGCAGGGTGTCGTGGAATTCAGCCTGCGGGATCTCTACCTCAATTCCGCCGGTCGGCCGCAATCGGCTCATGGCATGGTACGCCTGCTGAACCTGCGCGCCACGCTGGGCCAACCTCTCAATCTCGGGGACTTCACGGCCCAGTTGACCGAGGCGGACCCGGAAGGCATCCAGGGGACGATCCGGGACAACGACGGACCGCTGGCGCTGGAAGGAACGTTCAACCTGCTGCCGGACGGCCGCTATCGTTTCGGTGGCCACGCCGCAGTTCGCGATCCCGGCAACCGCGCCCTGCTGCAGGCAATGAGCCTGCTGGGATCCCCGGGCGGCGATGGCCGCTGGACTTTAAACCTTTCGGGCGTCCTAAACTTGTGAGGAGCAAGGTTCGGGACAAAAATCTTTCATTCTCCGCATGATTTTCGATAGCGTCACAAGGGGGGAACACGCCGATGCGACCGCGACTGCGCCAGTTTTGTATGATTCTGACGATGCTCGTGCTGACTGCCTGCGCCACTCAGCCAGCTCCGCCGGTCAAGATTCCGGCCACCACTGTCGACGCGGCTTTCCCGATGCCGCCGGAACTTCAACCTCAAGTCGAGTTCTGGCGCAACGTCTACGCTGTCTGGGGGCGCCACCAGGTCGCGCTGCACGACAGCCGACACATGGACTTGATCTACGAAGTCGTCGCCCTGCCCGGCCCGGCGAGCGAAGGTTATACCACCGAACAGCAGGAATATCTGAAAATTCGCCAGGAAATGCTGAAGGCCAACCTGCGCCAACTGGAGCTCAAAACCACCTCCGGGACTCCTCTGACTCCGACCGAACAGGCGCTGGCGAACCGGATCCAGACCAGCAGCGGCGGTCCCGGCACCATCGCCGGCGCCAGCGACCGGTTGCGCAGCCAGCGCGGCCTGCGCGAGCGGTTCAAGCGCGGCCTGGAAATCAGCGGGCGCTACGACGCCGCATTTCGCGGCGTGTTCCGCGAAGCCGGTCTGCCCGAGGATTTGGCTTACCTGCCGCACGTCGAATCGTCCTTCCAGAATCACGCCGCCTCTTCGGCTGGCGCGGTAGGCATGTGGCAGTTCATGCCGGACACCGCTCGGCGGTTGATGATGCTGAACGCGGCGGTGGACGAGCGGCGCGACCCAGTGGCTTCAGCCCAGGGCGCCGCCCGCTATCTGGGTAACGCCTATGGGCGCCTGGGCAACTGGCCGATGGCGCTCACTTCCTACAATCATGGAGTGGGTGGCATGTTGCGGGCCCGGCAGGAGTATGGCGACAACTTCACCGCCGTCGTGCGCAATTATTCCGGACCGGGTTTCGGATTCGCCTCGCGCAACTTCTATACGGAGTTTCTAGCGGCTCGCGAGATCGCTCGCAATCCCCAGCGATTCTTTCCGGAAGGACTCAACTACGAGCGGCCCCTGAACCTGGACCGGATCCGGCTGCGGCAGGCGGTGGCCGCCCCGACCCTCGCCGGCCACTACGAAGTCGATTTGTGGGAATTGGCCAGCCTGAACAAGGCATGGAATCCCGTTGCCCAGAACGGTCGGGTTCCGCTGCCGGCTGGAATCATGGTGTGGCTACCCGCCGGTACGGTGGCGCGCCTCGCGCAACGGGGCACCGCCGCGCGGGCGCTCGCGCTGGCCGATACGGTGACCACCGTCCGGTAGGAATCTCCCGCGCATACCCCCAACGAAAAACCCCTCCCATTCGGGAGGGGTTCGCTGGAGGTGATCGTCCGGATCGTCAACCCAACTTCTTGAGCAACTCTCCAGCCCGCTTCTTCTGCGAGG
The DNA here is from genome assembly GCA_031732875.1 of Candidatus Competibacter sp. GTDB lineage: Bacteria > Pseudomonadota > Gammaproteobacteria > Competibacterales > Competibacteraceae > JAVMKJ01. The sequence goes on from JAVMKL010000114.1 coordinate 27,567, forward strand.
CATCGCCCTCCCGCAGTACATCCTCCAACAGGCTGCGGGCGCCTACCTGGTCGCCCATATCGAGATAGGCCGTGGCCAGATCCAGCTTGGTTTCCACGTAATCAGCACCCATCATCTCGCCGCTCCCTAGCGTGCCGGCCTCCATCTTGCCAAGATCCAGCGTGTCGCCGCCGAAAATCTCCAGATCCTTGTCCAGTCTCAAATCCTCGTGCACGCCGGTTTTCCCGGGTTCCCGGGTAACATCGGCGAATTCGAATTTCAGATCGGATGCCTTGGGTATGGCCGGCTTTGACTTCGGTTCCGAAGCGGGTGCCTTAGCCGCGAACCCGGGTTTGGAGATACCGAGTTCCAACGGTGGCAGTTCGGCCGGTCCCGGCACGGACGGCTTCATTTCCAGCGGCGGCAGATCGATCGGAATCGGACGAGCGGTGGTTTCGAACTCGAGGTCGCCAAAATCGAAGTTCTGCTTATCGAGTCGCAGTTCGGGTGGCGGTTCCACTTGGGGCGACGTCGGAGACGAAGCCTTCGGCGGCGGTGGGGGAGTCCGCTGTTCGGACGTGGCGGGCGCGAACGGGCCGGGACCGCGGGTAACCGATGCCGTGGGCGGTTCGGCATCGGGCAGTCGCATTTCGGGACCCGGCGCGGGTCCGGCACCCTTGCCGCCGGCCATGGCCGGCGAACGACCCTCCCCAAGACCAAAATCGATATCCTTGAGCAATTCGTCGATGGGTTTGGGCGGTGACGCGCCTGCCGGTCTGGGGGCCGGCCGGGGAGCCGGCTCGGCCGCACGAGACGGCTCCCCGGGAGCAGATATCGAGGAAACCGGCGCCGGTGTCATTTCCGCCGCCGGAGCACGAGTCGATACTTCCGGCCTTCTGGAGCGTGGCTCGCGGATCTGAGTCCTGGTTATCGGAAGTTCGGACGCGGGTTCCGGCGTTCCAGCCGGGGGTCTCTCCGCTCCGGCCGTCGGTTTCGGCCGGGCCGGCCGCCGGATCAACGGAAGTAACAGCATCGCGGCGACCGCCAGGACGATCAGCAGAACAGCGATCCAGACCACCGGATTGGACAGCCAACTGACTTCCGTTTCCACCGGTGGCGCCGTGGGCTTGGGGGCCGGCGCGGCTGGCGACGGTGGCGGCGGTGAGACGGCGGGCGGTTGCGCGGCCGTCGGCGTAACGGGCTCGGTGGGAGTGACCGGTGCTGGCGGCGTCTGCGGAATACTCGCTTGAGGAACGATCTCCCGCGGCTGCTCGGCCAAGGACGGCGCCGGAGCTGGCCGGGTTTCCGTGGCCGGCGGTGTTGTTCCGACCCTCGGTGGAACCATGGGCGCCGCGGGCATAGAGACCGGTGCGGCGGGGGTGGTGGCCGCAGGTGGAGGAATCGGCGGCGCTGGAGTCGGTTCGGGCGGGGTGATCGCGGGCGGAGCCGGGACGGCGGTCGGCTCGGCCGGAACCGGGACCGGAGCGGTCGCCAGTTCTGGAACTGGAACCGAAGCTGGCGCTGGCGCGCTCTGCACCCCCAGCGCCTGCGGAGTCGGTACCTTAAGCACGGATCCGGTACGCAAGGTATTGGGATTGGCGCTGGCGAACGCCTCCGGGTTACCGGCTACCAGAACCGCCATCATCTGCGGCAGGCTGATCGCGGTGGAGGGGCGCACCCGGTTGGCGATCGCCAGCAGGGTTTCGCCGGGCCTGACCGGCCCGTAGAACGAAGCGCCTTCAAAGCTGACGGGGGGAACCGGCGGCAGCGCCGGCGTCGCCGCAGGCGTCGCCGCGACCGGCGGCGGCGCCACGATCGGTGCTGGCGGGGGCGCTGGCTGGCGACGGTTCGCGTACAGCTCCGGATCGAGCTGGACCGGAAAATCCCGCAGCAACCGGCCCCGCGGCCAAGTTACCTCCAGCAGGAGATTGAAATTGGGCTCGCGGATCGGCTCGATCGAAGTGATCATGATGGCTCTCCGGCCACCGGGCGGCGCCTGAACCGAGAAACGCAGCTTCGACAGAAAATCCAGCCGTTCGACCCCGAGTTGGTCGAAATCCTGCTGGCGCGCAACCCGTACGGTCAGGCCGGTTAGTTCGGCCGGATTGTTGACGATCAGGGGAATTTCGGCCTCGAAGTTCTGATTCAGCGCCGAGCGCACCTCGAGCGGACCGACACCCAGGGCAAAGGCGCACAGCGGCGCCACCAGCCCGGCCAAGAGGAATAGTCGGAGTAATATCCTGGTCGGCATGAAACTGTCTCCATTCCGCCGCCGGACCGTCATTGTTCCGGCGGGATTGGCTTGGATGCCTCCGCCGGCAGCGTGGCCAGCGGCTTTCCCGCTTCGAACGGCCGGTATAGCGCGCGGCGATTCGAAGCTTCCCCTTAAAGATACTCCTTAATGCAGAGGATTTCCGCGATTTGGATGCGGTTCGCGATCCGGACGAACCAGCCCCTCTTTAAATGGATCCGAGGGGTCGGCGGGGCGGACCGGCGCTTGTCTGACGGACCAGGAATCAACCCTCCAGCAGGATGCGCAGCATCCGCCGCAGCGGTTCGGCCGCGCCCCACAACAACTGGTCGCCGCAGGTGAACGCTGCCAGGTACCGTGGACCCATGTTGAGCTTGCGCAACCGACCCACCGGCACACTCAGGGTACCGGTAACGGCGGCGGGCGTTAGTTCGCGCATCGAAATCTCCCGCCCGTTCGGCACCACCTTCACCCAATCGTTGGCGGTGCCGACGATCTCCACCAACTCGTCCAGCGACACGTCCCGAGTCAGCTTGACGGTCAGGGCCTGGCTGTGGCAACGCATCGCGCCGATTCGCACGCAGATGCCGTCGATGGGAATAGGGTGGTCCGAGCGGCCCAGAATTTTGTTGGTTTCAGCCTGCCCTTTCCATTCCTCTTTGCTCTGACCGTTCTCCAA
>JAVMKL010000115.1:0-2651 GCA_031732875.1 Candidatus Competibacter sp.
CGCCCCGGTCGAGCAATCGCTCCACCAGCGCAACCCGCTCCTCTATCGGATAGCGCCGGTAAATCTCCCGTTTCATCGCTTCCGGCGAACCGCCACCGTGCAGGCTGATCACCGAATACCACCCACCCTGATAAGATGCGGTCAGGTCTTCGATGAAGCGGGCCACCTCGATTCGCCGCGCGTAGGGAATATCGGAACGGGCGGTCAACACTTCCGAAATGCGGCCGGCGGTCGCCGGATTGTGGTCCTCGTCCGGTCCCGGCAGGGCAACCACCATGCCGCCCGAAACCTCGTGCGCCAGGCGATGCATGTCGTAAATCTGCGCCCCCAGCAACAGCTTGCCGATGTTGGCGAACACCGGCTCCGGCAACGCCACCCCGGCGGCGTCGACCTCGGCGTACACCGACGCCGCGACGCCGCAGGCGTAGAATCCCTCGACGATCTTGATCAACTCCACCATCGCCTCCCGCAGCGCGGGCGCGTGGTTGGGATCGAGCCCGTTCGCTTCGATGACCAGGGCACCGGCCCCGATCAGCAGATCGCCGAAACCGGCCCGTGCCCCGATGCAGGTATGGCGATGCTGCGTCGCGTAGCAATAGGTAAAGTGCTCGGAGTGCCGCCACTCGCCGGCCAGGAACACCCGTTCCCAGGGCACGAACACCTTGTCGAACAGGCAAACTCCGGTCGATTGCCCGTACTTGTTGCTGAATTGGGCGGCGGCCTCGCCCGGTCGGCCAGCGGGACGGGCGACGATGGTCAGACCCGGCGCGTCTACCGGTACCGCGCAGCACACCGCGAAATCCCGGTCCGCCTCGGTCATCGCCCGGCCCGGCATCACCAACAGCTCGTGCATGTAGGGCGCTCCGGTGACGATGGCCTTGACCCCGGAAATGCGGATGCCTTTGGCGCCCCGCTCGACGATGCGCAGGTAGGCATCCTGATTCGGCTGGGCGTGAGGCCGCAGGGAGCGGTCGCCCTTGGCGTCGGTCATCGCCAGACCGAGAGTTAGATCGTGCTCGTACACATGTTGCAGGTAGGCCGACAGGCGCGGGTGATACTCACCGCCCAATTCGGCATCCATCCGGTGGGTAGCTTGATAAACGCCGGCCAATCCGTCGCCGCCCAGATAGCGTTGGGCGCAACCGGTCTCCCGACAGACCAGGCGCACCGCCTCCAGCTTGTCGAGCAAATCGGATGCATCGCGCGGAATCGCGATCATGCGGTTGACCGTCTCGCCGTCCGGAGTCGCCGCCAACATCCAGGGAGCCAGGTCCTCGCGCAGCGCGAAATCGTAGGTGACCGCTACCCCCGCGATCCCCGGCGCCAGCAACGGCTCGTCGGCCACCGATTCGATGCGGCGACCGTTCACGAAAACCGTAGGGTTATAACGTCTCAGGGATTCCCGATATTCGCTGCCAGACCAGTGCATGTTCGCCTTCCCGCCGCGGTAAGCTTCTTGGAAACCTCGTAAATGGGGTAGTATGTGGCGCGATTGAGTCGCCGCTTCCCTCACCCGACACCACTCTCCCCGTGCGCCCGATGTCCACTATCCGCAAATCATCGCTCCGCCGCGTGCCACTCGTTTTGATCGCGACTTTGACGATATTGACCGCCTCGCTCGCCGCCGGTTGCGCGTCCCATCAAGATACCGAACCCGCCGCCGTCCCGGCCGGCACCCGCGAAAACAGCATCCTGGTGCTGACCCGCGCCGACAACAATCGAACCGCCACGGTCCGGGTCGGCGAGCGCATCGAGGCGCGTCTGCCGGAAAGTCCCACCACCGGCTTCGCCTGGGCGATCGACGAAACCAACAGTCGCCTGCTGGCGCTGGACGGTACCGATTACACGCCGCCGGTGGAGAGCGGATTCATCGGTACGCGCGGCCAGCGCACCTTCATCTTTACCGCCCGGCAGCCCGGCGAGGTAGCTCTCAAGTTCAAGTACTGGCGGGTCTGGGAAGGAGATGCGTCTATCAAGGAACGATTCGCCGTCACCCTGCAAATTCGCGACTGATTTCCGAACCATCAGAGTCTTGGCACGGGTTTGTCGAATATTTGCGAGATTGGCATTATGCTATTTAGTTGCTGACTGGCACCTGCGCCAGGTGATGCGGTACCGGTCGGATGCTGGAATTTCATGATGCCGGCTTTTTCCAAGCCGTGCCTTTGTGGTGATGGGCTGTTGGTTTTCCAAATTTTACGGAGAAAAACTGATGAAAGAACGCATTGTGGCCGTTTTGGGGGCATTGAGTCTGTTGGTCGCGACGGGCTGCGCCACCACTCAGGACAAACCGCCGGCGCAGGAGGCAAAAACTCCCGCCGCGCAGCAACCGGCTCCCGATCTGGGCATTCGCGAAAAGATCACCGCCACCGCGACGGTGCAGGCGGTCGATCTCGAGAAGCGGCAGGTCACCCTCAAGGATTCGAAGGGCAAACTGCACGTGATCGCGGTTGGCGAGGAAGTTCGTAACCTGCCGCAGGTCAAGGTCGGCGACCGGGTCACTCTGACCTATTACGAAGCACTGGCCGTCAGGCTCCAAAAGAACATGACGGGCGGCATCACCGAGAAGAGGGCCACCATCAGCGCCGGGCGCGCCGAACTGGGGCAGCGGCCGGCGGGCGTGGTGCGCGAGAACGTCGAGATCGTCGCCA
>JAVMKL010000115.1:2751-5467 GCA_031732875.1 Candidatus Competibacter sp.
TCGCCATCAACAAGAAAGCCCGCAAGGTTACCCTCAGGGGCCCGCAGCAGGCCATCACGCTCAAGGTACCGGCCGATATCGACATCAGCAAACTCAAGGTCGGCGATCAGGTGACGGCGGAATACGTTCAGGAACTGGCGATCGTGGTCGAGCCGGCGCCGGCCAAGCCGGTCAAGTCGGGACCCGGCTTTAAGAACAAGCAGAGTTGAGACTGGCGCCAGTCCAACCGCCAAAACCCCGAGAACCCGCCGCAAGGCGGGTTTTTTATCGCGATGCGGGCATCATCGTGCCCTCACCAACCTTCTCCCGCAAGCTGGAATCACCATCCCGCCAAACCGGACGGCGTCACCCGACGCAGGAAACCCTGAAACCAGGTCTCGCCAGGGGCCAGGCGCTGGACCACGCCGCGGTAAGTAGCGCGGTCCAGCATCAGGTCGGCGAAGGACCGGGGTGAGGGGCAGAGGAAAAGGAGCCCGATGATGGCCAGATAGAGCGCCGCCGTGCCGACGGGCTGGCCAAGACTGCCCAAACTGAAGGCGGTGCCGAAGGAGCTTTTCAGCAGTTTCCTTCCGGAAAGATCGACGCTGTAAAACTCGTCCAGCAGAAGATGGACGATAAAGCCCAGCGTCACGAAGGTTCCGCACAGCCAGGCGTGGGTCGCGGAGGCATTGAAGACATGGTAGGCAACGGCGATGGTCGCCAGGCCGAAGCCGACGCCCGCCGGGATGGAATGAATCAGCCCGCGGTGAATGGTGACCCGGTCGAACAAATTGAACAAGCCGTGGCGGATCAACAGGAAGCAGCCGAACCACAGGATAATCAGTTCGAGCAGCGAGTAGCGGGCTCCGAAGGTGAACACCACCAGGAACCCGGCCACCACCGCCAGTACCGCAAAGGCGATCCGGATGGGGATGGAAGTGGGCGAGTCGAGATCCGGCAGCAGACCGCCGATCACCCCCAGCACGAAATAGCCGATCACGGCCTGATGGGGCACCGTACCCGACATGACCAGCACAGTGGCGGCCAGTCCGCTGATCGCCGCCGCCCCCATCAGGTGGGTGTTGAAATCCGCCATTCGCGCAAGCCTTCAAATCATCATGAAAACTCCCCCCTCCCCTCGCGGGAGAGGAGTCGGGGGTGAGAGGCGTTCAGCCCTGCGACAACAGGTTGCGCAAGTCGATAATGGCGGCGTTGGCCCGCGAGATGTACGAGGCCATGATCAGCGAATGATTGGCCATCATGCCGAAGCCGGTACCGTTCAGAATCAGCGGACTCCAGATGAATTCCTGGGTATTCTCCAGTTCCCGAATGATTTGCTGTAGCGAGACCAGGGCGTTCTTTTTCTGGAGCACATCGCGGAAATCCACCTCCAGCGCCTTCAGCATGTGCAACAGTGCCCAGGTGTAACCTCGCGCCTCGAAGAATATATCGTCGATCTTCATCCACGGTGTCTTGACCTCGACCTGGGCCGGCGTTGGAGTGGACTGGCGGGCATCAGGATCGCCGGCCAGATCGATGTTGAAGCGAATTTGGCCGGCACTGGCCGCCAGTCGGTGCGACAAGCTACCCAAGCGCTTTTCAACTACGGCCAGATAAGCCGCCAGATTATCGGCGCGGGCAAAAAACTGGCCGTCGTAGGCTTTGTCGTCGGAAATCCGCCCCAAATAGTGGTAGAGCGCTTCAATTCCGGCGCGGTATTCCGATTCGGTGGATGGCAGAATCCAGGAGTTTGAGTCGTAATTAAACTTCGGTTCGGCGACTTGCAAGTCCTTATCTTCGACCGACTGGGTCTGGGAGCGACTGAAGTCGTTACGCATGGTGTGGACCAGATCGCGCAGTTCGGTCAGCGCCCCAAACTCCCAGTTGGGGATGTTATCCAGATAGACGCCGGGCGGAGTGACGTCGTTGCTGAGATAGCCGCCCGGCTTGTCGAGCAGGGTTTCGGCGATGCGGATGGCGGTGACGGTAGTCACATAGCCCGGCACCAGCTTTTTCTGATCGTTTTTGGCGATGGCCAGCGCGTTCTCGCGCACGTCGAATTCGCCGGGCGAGCGCGACCAGATAAAGCCGAGCACGATGACCACGATGGCGTAGGTCACCAGAAACAGACCCAGGGTCCACCACAGGCCCTTTTCCTTCCAGGTACGCGGATGGTAGAGCGTGGCGACCTGGGTCACTTTAGCGCCCAGATTCGGTTTTTTCGCGGATGCAGTGTCTTGAGCGTCCATTGGGTGTCCTGGTCGATGAGGGTCGGGGGGATTCCCGGAGCTTACAGTTTCCGGATGCGCGTCAGTTGCTCTTCCAGCTTGGTCGCGGCCAATTGGAGTTCCGCCACGCGGACGCGTTCCTTTTCGACCACCTCGGCGGGAGCGCGGCCCAGGAAGTCGACGTTGCCCAGCTTGGCCGCGCCGCGTTCCGCTTCCTGGCGCAGCTTGGTGACTTCCTTGGTCAGGCGGGCGATTTCCGCCGCCTTGTCGATCAAGCCGGCCATGGGGATCAGAATTTTCATCGCCCCGACCAAGGCGGTAGCGGCTTCCGGCGCCGGTTCGCTCTCGCTCAGCCAGGCGACCGCATCCAGCCGGCCCAGGGTCGCCAGCGCCCGGCGGTGTCGCTCCAGCCGTTCCCGATCCTCGTCCGAACCATGCTGCAACAGCACCGGCAGCGGCTTGCCGGGCGCGATGTTCATCTCGGAACGGATGCGGCGCACGCCCGCCAG
>JAVMKL010000116.1:0-5451 GCA_031732875.1 Candidatus Competibacter sp.
CCAGGAACGGGCGTCGGCGCTGGCGTTGTAGGCGACGCCCTTGCTGTTGTCGTTGCCGTGGGCCGGATTGGTGAAGCCGTGCACCGCGCCGCCGTAGGCGATCAACTGCCAATCCGTTCCAGCTTCGCGCATTTCCCGCTCGAACGCCGCCACCTGCTCGGCCGGTACGTAGGGATCGTCGGCTCCGTGCAGCGCCAGCACCCTGGCGCGAATAGCCTTGGCATCCTGGGGCGCGGGCGTGTCGAGACCGCCGTGGAAGCTGACCACACCCGCCAAGTCCGCGCCGCTCCGGGCCAACTCCAGCACGGCGGTGCCGCCGAAGCAGTAACCGATCGCGGCCACCTGGCCCGGCGCTACCTGCGGCTGCTTCTTCATCGCTTCCAGCCCGGCGGCGGCACGCGCCCGCAACAGCACCCGGTCGCCCTTGTAAAGACTGGAAAGCGCCTTGGCTTCCTTGGCGTCGGCGGCGATCTTGCCATCGCCGTAGATGTCGGCGGCGAACGCCACGTAACCCAGTTCGGCCAGTTGGTCGGCGCGGCGCTTGGCGTAGTCGTTCAGTCCCATCCATTCATGCACGACCAGCACGCCCGGCAGCGGTCCCTTGGCGTCCTTGGGATAAGCCAGATAGCCGACCAGCCGGGTATCGCCTTGCCGGTATTCGACGGTTTTGGTTTCGATGGCGGCCTGAGTCAGAATTGGCGCCAGCAGGGTTAGCAGGAACAACAACGCTCGGGACATGCGCGAATCCTCCGGTGGTTGATGGACGACGCCGAGTTGGACTGCGCCAAGGTGGCTCCAGGTTCCCAACCTCTCCACCCAAACCGTCTCCCGCAAGAGGGGGGGATAAAGGTTTCGCTAGCGCAGCGCCATGACCGCTTCGCGGATCAGTTCGGGTCCGCGATAGATGAAGCCGGTGTAAAGCTGCACCAGGCTGGCCCCGGCGGCGATCTTGGCGGCGGCATCGGCCCCGCTCGATATCCCGCCGACGGCGATGATCGGCAGTGCGCCGCCCAGGATGTCCGTCAGTTGCCGTACCACGGCGGTGGACCGATCCCACAACGGCGCCCCGCTCAATCCTCCGGCTTCATCGGCGTGCGGCAATCCTTCGACTCCAGCCCGGGAGAATGTGGTGTTGGTGGCGATCACGGCGTCGATGGCGTGACGGACCAGCGCCCGACCCACGGTCGGCAGATCGGCATCGGCGATATCCGGGGCGATCTTGACCGCCAGCGGCACGTAGCGACCCTGTTCGTCGGCCAGGCGCCGCTGCTCGTCCTTCAATGCTCCCAGCAAGCGATCGAGCGCCGCGCCATATTGCAGATCGCGCAGACCCGGCGTGTTGGGCGAGGATATATTCACCGCGACGTAGCGGGCCCATGGATAGACCTTGCGCAGGCCGGTCAGGTAATCCTCGACGGCGCGCTCGGCCGGAGTGTCGGCGTTCTTGCCGATATTGATGCCCAACACTCCTTTGAAGCCGGATCGCCGCACCTGCTCGATCAGATAATCGACGCCCTTGTTGTTGAATCCCATCCGGTTGATCAGCGCTTGGGCTTTCGGCAGCCGGAACATTCGGGGTTTGGGGTTACCCGGCTGGGGGCAGGGCGTGACCGTGCCGATTTCGACGAACCCGAATCCCAAAGCCTCCCAGGCCTTGATACATTCGCCATCCTTGTCCAGCCCCGCCGCCAGCCCGACCGGATTCGGAAAGTCGATGCCCATGACCCGGCGTGGCGCGGCTGGAACGCAGGCGGCGAGAATTCCCCCCAAGGGAGCGATCGGAATCGAACGCAGCAGACACAACGTCCAGTCGTGAGCGGTTTCAGGGTCAAACTGAAATAACAGAGCGCGGAGCGGAAGGTAAAGCATGGTTTCCTCGGGTTCGAAGGGTTTCCACACGCCGGCGGGGAGCTAACGGCGAACGACATCACATTGCCCTTCGGCTTGCGTTCGGGCAATGTCACGGCTGCTGACGCTTGTCATCATGAGTGGCTGAGAACTTTGACACAGTTGGAGACAAATGGGATTTTGATAATATTGCTACGTTGACAGTAGACAATATTCCCGTCCATGTGGATACTACATTGCCGACGGTTATGATGGTAAATCGTGCGAAAATACCAGAATCGGTGGCAAAATCATCTTAATATTAACAGGATTGACATATGGGGATGATGCATCCCGCGCGTGTGATGGATGCCTTGAGCAACCAGAAGACTATCATTCTGGTCGATCAGATAAGTAGTACGTATGTAAATAAAATGATTCAATCATCCGGTTGCAATTCGTATGATACGAGATTGCTCAAATATTAGCTTGTTAAATTGACATTATTATTGCTTTTTTGAGCCATTATGTATAAAAATACTACAATTCAAGTGACCGGGATTGCCGCAGGGCAGGGACCGGGTGTTCCTAGATATGGGGAGGCAGCGAGATCGCAATGCGAAAACTTCTGATTTTGAGTACGGCGACCGTTGAAGAGACGTTGCTCCAGAAAATCGCGGCGGCTGACTGGGAAATTTACTGGGCCCAGGAAGCGGGACTGGCCAGGACCTTGCTCACCGAGCATTCGTTCGAAGTAGGGCTGGGCATTTTGTACAGTTGCGAATCCGAGCGGGCCATCCAGTGGCTGGTCGATCTGATTCTGGCGCGCCGGAAAATGCAATGGGTCGTGGCCTTGGCCCGCCAGTGTATTGATCGCAAGCCATTATCGAGCCTCATTGCGGAGCGCTGCTACGATTATCATACGCTACCGCTCGACAACCAGCGGTTGATCGTGACGCTCGGACATGCATACGGAATGGCGACGCTGACCGAAACCACCCTCCGACAGCAGCGCGATTTGGAATCGCAGTACGGGCTGATCGGCAACAGTTCGATCATGCAAACCCTGTTTCGGGGAATTCAGAAAGCCGCGGAAGTGGACGTGCCCGTTCTGATTACCGGGGAAAGTGGTACCGGCAAGGAGCAGGCGGCACGCGCCATTCACGAGTATTCCACCCGGGCCGCCGCGCCGTTCGTCGCCATGAATTGTGCGGCCTTGCCCGCCAATCTGATACAGTCGGAACTGTTCGGGCATGAGAAGGGAGCGTTCGCCGGAGCTGGCGAACGCCATGTCGGCCATGTCGAATCCGCCAGCGGAGGCACGTTGTTTCTCGACGAAATCGGCGACCTCGCTCCCGAAGTGCAGGCCAATCTGTTGCGGTTCCTGGAAGAGAAAAAAATCCGTCGGCTGGGAGGTACCAAACCGATTCCCGCCAACGTACGGGTGATCGCCGCCACCAATACCCACCTCGAACAGTCGGTGCGAGATGGCCGGTTCCGCGAGGACCTGTACTATCGTCTCAACGTGTTGCACTTGCGGGTACCGAGCCTGCGCGAGCGCAAGGGCGACGTCGAGCTTTTAGCGCGACATTTCTTCGTCAAGTTCGCTGCGGAAACGAGAACGTCCGCCAAGGGTTTCAGCCGCGATACCCTGGAAGTAATCAATCGCTACGACTGGCCCGGCAACGTCCGGGAATTGATGAACCGCATCCGTCGGGCGGTGTTGCTGAGCGAGGGGCCGTACATCACGCCCAACGACCTGGAATTGGAACGGCGCTCGCTGGGCCGGGGGTTCGTGACCTTGGACGAAGCCCGGATGGCGGCCGATCGTGAAGCGATTCAGGCGACGTTGTTGCGGACCCGTTTCAACATCGCCCGCGCGGCCCAGGAATTGGGGGTTTCGCGGATGACGCTGTACCGGTTGATGGAGAAGTATGACATCCGGCGGGATAACGCCTGATCCTGGAAGTTCGGGAAATCGGATCGCCGGCCTTCCGGGTGCCGGCGATTTCGTTTGAACCGATCACACGGGGGACTGATGCCGCCGTGGTCTGGAATTGACTGAATTTTCAGTTGATGAATTCTTTCCCTTTCGACCCCAAGGCCTTTCTCAAGATCCTCACCACGTTGCCGGGCGTCTACCGGATGCTGGACGAACGCGGCCAGGTGCTGTACGTCGGAAAAGCCCGCAATCTCCGGCAACGGGTTTCCAGCTACTTTCGGGAAAATCACGCGTCCGCCAGGACGCGCAGCCTGGTTTCTCACATCCAGGCCGTCGAAGTCACGATTACCCATACCGAGACCGAGGCGCTGATTCTGGAAAGCACGCTGATCAAGCAGTTCAAACCCCGTTACAACATCCTGCTGCGCGACGACAAGGGCTATCCTTATATCCATCTGTCCGACGGTCCATTTCCCCGTCTGTCGCTGCATCGGGGCGCCAAGCGTCCGTCGGGGCGCTACTTCGGGCCGTATCCCCATGCCAATGCCGTCCGCGATACCCTGAACCTGCTGCAGAAAGTGTTTCGGTTGCGTCAGTGCGAGGACAGCTTTTTCAACAGCCGGTGCCGGCCCTGCCTGCAATATCAGATCAAGCGCTGCACCGCCCCCTGCGTCGGTCTGGTTGACCACGACGGGTACCAGCGCCAGTTGCACGATGCTATCCTGTTTCTGGAAGGCAGGAGCCGAGAGGTGATCGACGAGCTGGCACGGCGCATGGAAACGGCTTCGGTCGCGCTGAAGTTCGAGGAGGCGGCGGTCTACCGCGACCAGATCGTCGAGTTGCGACAGATCCAGCAGCGCCAGCATGTCGAGGGCGAGAGCGGCGATCTCGATGTGGTGGCCTGTGCCGCGCGGGGTGGGGAAGCCTGCGTGCAAGTGTTTGTCTTTCGCGACGGTCGTCTGCTGGGCAACAAGGCTTTTTTTCCACGGCTGCCGGAAAACGAGGATGCGGGCACCGTACTGAGTGCTTTCCTAGCCCAGTATTATCTCGACAAGTTTGTTCCGGCCGAACTGGTGGTCAGCCACGAATTCGCGGATGCCGCGCTTCTCGGTCGGGCGCTCCAGGAGCGGGCCGGGCGGCGCGTCGTCATCGGCGTCCGCGTGCGCGGCGAGCGGGCACGCTGGCTGGAAATGGCGATGCGCAATGCCGAACATGCCCTAGCCGCGCGCCTGTCCGGTCGGGCCGGAACGCGCCACCGCCTGGAGGCGTTGCGGGAGGCCTTGGGACTCGAACAAGCATTGTCGCGCCTGGAATGCTTCGACATCAGCCATATCCAGGGGGAGGCGACGGTGGCGTCCTGCGTGGTTTTCGGCGAGGAAGGGCCGCTCAAGTCCGACTATCGCCGCTACAACATCGAAGAGATCGCTCCAGGTGATGATTATGCCGCCTTGCATCAGGCGCTGACACGCCGTTACGCCCGCTTGCGGGAAGAGAGCGGGAGGTTGCCCGATATTCTGTTCGTCGATGGCGGCAAGGGTCAGTTGGCGCAGGCGCGCGACGTGCTGGACGAGTTGGAGGTGACGGGGGTGGTAACGGTCGGTATCGCCAAGGGACCCGACCGCCGGCCGGGGCTGGAGACGCTTTACTTGTTCGAGGATAACCGCCCCATTATACTGCCCGTC
>JAVMKL010000117.1:0-5425 GCA_031732875.1 Candidatus Competibacter sp.
TGCTGATGCTGCCGACCGTGGTGCTGGCGGCGGAGCAGGCCATGGCGATGGTGCCGAAGAAAATGAAGGATGCCGCCTACGGCATGGGCTGCACCCGCGCGCAAGTCATTTGGAAGGTGGTATTGCCCACCGGCGCGCCGGGCATCCTGACCGGCGTGATGCTGGCGATCGCCGGTGCCGCCGGCAATTCCGCGCCGCTGCTGTTCACCGCGCTGTTCAGCGACTACTTCCTGACCAAACTGACAGAGCCGACCGCCTCCCTGGCCATCCTGATCTTCAATTTCTCGGGCATGCCTTACGAGAACCAGATCCAATTGGCTTGGGCCGCGTCCCTGGTGCTCGTGCTGATCGTCCTGGTGTTCAACATTCTCGCCCGCATCATCGGGCGCCAGAAATACTAAGTTTTTTCGAGGTCACCGACATGAACGCAAGCCCGGAAATGATGGCGGCCGGCACGGCGCCGGCAAAAGCACCCGCTCGCAACAACATCGTGATGGATTGTCAGCTCGAGAAGGTTTTCTATGGCGACTTTCTCGCGGTGCGCAACAGCAAGGTGCCCATCGAGAAGAACAAGATCACCGGTTTCATCGGCCCCTCGGGCTGCGGCAAAAGCACCGTGCTGCGCAGCCTCAACCGTATGAACGACCTGATCCCGATCTTCCGCTTCGAGGGGAAAGTCAGCTACCACGGTCAGGACATTTACGACAAAAAGGTCGATCCGGTGGTGGTGCGCCGCTACATCGGCATGGTGTTCCAGCAGCCGAACCCGTTCGCGATGAGCATCTACGACAACGTCGCTTTCGGCCTGCGCCTGAACGGCGTGAAGGGCAACCTGGACGAGCGGGTGGAGAAAGCCCTCAAAGGCGCGGCGTGCTGGAACGAGGTGAAGGACAAGCTGAAAAACAGCGGCCTGTCCCTGTCCGGCGGCCAGCAGCAGCGGCTTTGCATCGCCCGCGCCATCGCCACCGAACCGGACGTGCTGCTGATGGACGAGCCCTGTTCGGCGCTGGACCCGATCGCGACCCGGCGGGTCGAGGAACTGATGATCGAACTCAAGGAGAAATACACCATCGCGCTGGTCACCCATAACATGCAGCAGGCCATGCGGGTGGCCGACACGACCGCCTTCTTCGGGGTGGATATCTCCCAGGGCAGCCGCACCGGCTATCTGGTGGAAATGGGACCCACCAAGAAGATTTTCGAGGAACCCGAGCAGCAATTGACTCGGGAATATGTCCGGGGCGAATTCAGTTGAAGTCGAGAGGAAACATCATGGCGATGCGATTTCTACTAACTGCCGCTCTTGGGCTGGTCGGCATGGTTTCCCTGGCCTTCGGCCAGAATCCGACCCCGACGCCCGGTCCGGCCCCGAGCGAGCGGGTGGTGCTGCGGGGCGCCGGAGCCACCTTTCCCGCGCCGCTTTACCTGAAATGGATCGACGTTTACACCAAGGCCAATCCCAATGTCGCCATCGAGTACCAGGATGTAGGCAGCGGCGAGGGTACCAAGCTGTTCCTGGATAACGCCGTCGATTTTGGCGCCAGCGATTCGGCCTTGAACGACGAGCAGATCCAGCAGGCGAAGGCGGGCGCCACTCTGATTCCAACCACCGCCGGCGCCATCGTGCTCGCCTACAATCTGCCGGACATGGAAGGGAGGCTGAAGCTGAGCCGGGACGTTTACGCCGACATCTTCACCGGCAAGATCCGCGAGTGGAACGACCCGCGCATTCAGGCGCTCAATCCGGATCTCAAGCTCCCGAAACAGACCATCACGCTGATCGCCCGCCAGGACAGCAGCGGCACCACCTACGCGCTGACCAACCACCTGAGCGCGATCAGCGAGGCGTGGCGCAAGGGACCAGGCGCGGGCAAGGTCGTGGATTGGCCGGGCGTTTCCATGACCGCGCGCGGCAACGAAGGCGTCGCCGGCCGCATCAAGCGAAGCTGGGGGTCGCTCGGCTACGTCGAATACGGCTTCGCCAAGCGGCTCGGCTTGCCGATGGTCCACCTGCAAAACAAGGCGGGGGCTTTCGTCGAACCCAGTCCGACCAGCGGCCAGGCCGCGCTGGCTGCCAACGTCGGCCAGATTCCGAGCAATCTGCGGGTGTTCCTGCCCGACCCAGAGGGCCAGGATTCGTACCCCATCGTGACTTTCACCTGGCTGCTGCTGCACGACCACTACCCCGAGCAACGGAAGGGCGCCGCGCTCAAGGGGTTCGTGAACTGGGCTTTGACCGATGGGCAGCGTTACAGCGGCGATCAGGGATATATTCCGTTGCCCGATAGCGTGGCGACTCTCGCCCGCGCGGCGGTGGACCGTATTCGGTAAGCCATGGGCTTGCTGAATCTCCCGGCGATCGAGACCTCCCTGCGCCGAGTGCAACAAGAGTTCGAGTCCATCAATCAGCGTTTGAGCTGGCAGCGGGACCCGATGAGCGACATGGTGGTCGACAATCTTTTGGCGGGCTACGCCTTCGTCGATGTCCTGATCGATTCAGGCATCGACGTTTTTTCCATGGGCCAGCATAAATACTTGCTCGAACTGAACAGCATCGTGCTGTGCGGTCCCGATCGGGAACTGCGCGCCGAACTCTCCCGGCATATTGAAGCCACTAACAAGCGGTTCTACGATGAACCGGGAGGTGGGATCGAGGACATCGTCGAATGGCGCGCCCGCCATCTGGACCAGTCGGTTTGGCGATTGGCCGCCGGCCTTTACGTGCGGACGCTCAGCAAGCCGCAACTGTTCATCGAAGGCAACCACCGCACGGGCGTCTTAATGGCAAGCTATGTTCTGCTGCGCAATGGCAAGCCGCCCTTCGTGCTCACCGTGGAAAACGCCATGGCCTATTTCGATCCATCGACGGTGATACGCAACACCAGCAAGCTCGGGCCGATGGCCTTGTTCCGGCTGCCGGGCATCAACCAGCGCTTTGCCAGATTCCTGGAGGATCAGGCCGACCCTGGCTACTTGCTCGCCCCGGACACGCAAGCTGTTCCGGAACCACCGTATCGTCGACTTCCCGATCATCCCGATATTTCCAACCCGGCCCTGGATCACAACACCATTGCCGCGCCGTTGGGGGCGCCGCTCTCCAAGGAAAATCCGCATGTCCGCCAAGACCCATGAATCCGGAACCGGCCTAAGCCTGACGCGGGTTAAACCCAAACGTGGCAAGGTCCGGCAAACTCCAGCCGCGACCGCGGACGTAGCCGTGGCCGATCAAACGCTTGCTCCCCGCGAAGGTCTGTTGGCCCACGCCTGGATCGACCGAGATCTGAGCTGGCTCGACTTCAACCGACGCGTGCTGCACGAAGCGCTGGACGAGCGCACCCCGCTGCTCGAACGGCTCAAGTTCCTGGCGATCTTCACCTCGAACCTCGACGAGTTTTACATGAAGCGCGTCGGACTGCTACGCGACGTGGCGCAGGTCGAGGGCGAGGATGACCCGGCGGCGCGCGGCGGCGCCCGCGACCGGCTCGCCCAAATTCGCAAGACGGTTCTCGATCAGTTGGCGGAACAGGCGCGCTGCTACCGCCACCTGGTGTCCATCCTGGACCGCCACGGGATAGTTCTGGCGGAGTGGGAAGCGTTGACGGCGGCGCAATGGGACGAAGCATCGAGTTTTTTCGACCGCAACGTCTCTCCGGCGTTGACTCCGCTCGGAATGGACCCAGCGCATCCCTTCCCCTTCATGTCGAACCTCTCGACCAACTGGGGTTTCATCCTCCGCAACCCCGACACCGACGAATACGTTCCGGTCCGGGTGAAGATTCCGACCATGCTACCGTCCTGGATTCCGCTCAAGGCCGACGTAAAGCCCGGCGAGCGCCGGTTCCTGCGCCTGGAGGATTTGATCCGGCACAGCACCGACAAGCTGTTTCCCGGCATGGAATTGATCGACGCGACGCTGTTTCGGATCCTGCGCAACGCGGAAATCGAATTGGACGAGGAGGAGGAAAGCTTGCGGGAGGCCGTGACCGAAGCGCTCCAGCAGCGGCGCTTCGAACCGGTGGTCCGCATGGACCTCGCTCCGGACGCCAACCCCGCGCTGCGCCAGGGGCTGATGGAACGGTTCGAGTTGAGCGACGACGACGTATACGAGCTGCCCGGTCTGCTCGATTACACCGGCCTGTTCCAAATCGCCGGCCTCGACGTGCCGGCATTGCGCGATCCGCACTGGACACCGCTACCCCCGCCCCGCCTGCCCAACGAAGAGGTAGACATCTTCGCGGCGATCCAGGCCGGCGACCTGCTGCTCCATCATCCCTACGAAAGCTTCGACATGAGCGTCGAGGATTTCATCAGCGACGCCGCCATCGATCCGCAAACGGTGGCGATCAAGATGACCGTCTACCGCGTCGGCGACGACACGCCGTTCGTGCGCTCGCTGATCCGCGCCGCCGAGGCGGGCAAACAGGTGGCTTGCGTGATCGAGTTGAAAGCACGGTTCGACGAGGCGCGCAACCTGCTCTGGGCGCAGGAACTACAAAAGGTCGGCGCGCATGTCACCTACGGCGTGATGGGACTGAAGACGCATACCAAGGTGGCGCTGGTGGTGCGCAAGGAAGGGCACGATCTACGCTGTTACGCCCACATCGGCACCGGCAACTACCACGTCAAGACCGCACGGCTCTACACCGATGTCGGCCTGCTGACCCGCGATCCCGCCATCACCGCCGACGTGGTGAACCTGTTTCACTACCTGACCGGCTGCTCGCGCACGCCTCGGTTCACCAAGTTGCTGGTCGCTCCGATCAACATGCGCCAGCGGTTTTTGGAAAGCATCGAACGGGAAATCGAGTATCATCGCGCCGGCCGGCCGGCCCGCATCATCGCCAAGATGAACCAAGTCGAGGATCTGGAGATGGCGCGGGCGCTGTCGGCGGCGTCCCAAGCCGGCGTGCCCGTCGACCTGATCGTGCGCGGTTTTTGTTGTCTGGCACCCGGCGTGTCCGGCTGGACCG
Source organism: Candidatus Competibacter sp. (assembly GCA_031732875.1). Taxonomy (GTDB): domain Bacteria; phylum Pseudomonadota; class Gammaproteobacteria; order Competibacterales; family Competibacteraceae; genus JAVMKJ01. The sequence continues at coordinate 4,971 of JAVMKL010000117.1, forward strand.
AAAACGTGCGGGTACGCTCGATCATCGGCCGCTTCCTGGAACATTCGCGGATTTTCCATTTCGCGAACGGGCAGGACGATCCGCTGGCGGGTGAATTCATCATCGGGTCGGCCGACTGGATGCACCGCAACCTGTCGGGCCGGGTCGAGGCGGCGACGCCGGTGGAAGACCGGACGGCGCGCGAGCGGTTGTGGGAAATTCTCGACATCTGCCTGCGCGACCAGCGCCAGGCGTGGCTGATGCAGCCCGACGGCAGCTACGTCCGGAGCCATCCGGCGGAGGATGCGACCGGGCCGGCCTCGGTGGGTACCCACGCCTGGTTGATGGACCTGACCCGCCGCCGGACGCCGGTGGCTTGAGCGAACGATGCGCCGGTTGCCACCCAGCAGCCAGCCTGCCCAAACACTAAACGACATGGTGGATGCGTGCGAATTTCTTTCGATCTCGATGATACC
>JAVMKL010000118.1:0-2988 GCA_031732875.1 Candidatus Competibacter sp.
TGTTCGTCATCGTGTACTGGAATCGCCGGCTGGCCCATGAGATCAATCAACGCCGTCAGGTCGAAGCCGCGCTGACCCAGGCCAAGGACCAGGCCGAAGTCGCCAATCGTGCCAAGAGCGCCTTTCTGGCCAACGTCAGCCACGATTTGCGGACGCCTCTGAACGCCGTGCTCGGGTTTTCCTCCCTGCTGCGCGGCAAAGAATTGAGCGAGAAGGAGCGGAGTTATCTGGAGGCGATTCGCGCGGCGGGCAAGAGCCTGTTGCAACTCATCAATGACATCCTGGATCTCTCCCGAATCGAGGCCGACAAAATCGAGCTACGGACCCAGCCGATCGATCCGCGCGCCCTTTTGCACGATCTGGAGCTGATGTTCAGCCACGCGGCGGGAGCAAAAGGACTGAGCTTGCAGGTCACGGTCGGCGCGGAAGTGCCGTCGGCGTTGCTCGGCGACGACATCCGCTTGCGCCAGATCCTTGTCAACCTGGTCGGCAATGCCATCAAGTTTACCGACGCCGGTCACGTCGAGGTGCGGGCCACGGGCGAGGAGGAGGGAGGCAAATTCCATCTGCGCATCGCGGTCGCGGACACGGGACCGGGCATCCCGCCCGATCAACAGGAGGAAATCTTCCATCTGTTCACCCAGTGCCGGGGCCAGGACCCTGCCCGCTATGGCGGCACCGGGCTCGGACTCGGTATCTGCCGGCGGCTGGCGGCGCTGATGGGCGGCGCAATCCGGCTGGCCAGCACGCCGGGACGGGGCAGCACCTTTACCCTGGTCCTGCCCTCCCTCATGATCGCCAGCCGGGCGGTCGTCACGGAAGAGCCAATCCTTACGGTCGAAGACGTTATCTTTGCTTCAGCCCGGATTCTGGTGGCGGATGACAACGCGCTCAACCGCCGGCTGCTGATGGAATACCTGTCACCCTATGGCTTCGAATTAATTGAGGCCACCGATGGCGCCCAAGTGCTGGTACGAGTACAGGATCGGGAACGCCGGCCGGCGCTGATTCTGATGGATATCGCCATGCCAGTGCTGGATGGTTGGGAGGCCACCCGGCGGCTGAAAGCCGATCCAGCGACATCAGGTATTCCCGTGATCGCGGTCACCGCCTCGGTAACTCCGGAGCAGGAGGCGAACGTGCGGCTCCTCTTTGATGCCTACCTGCGCAAACCCGTGAACCAGGCCATGCTCGTCACCACCCTGCAAACGTTCCTGCCCGCGACGGCTTACACCCCCCGCCCCAACCCTCCCTCACCAAGGGGGAGGAAAAGCGCTCCCCCTCCCTTCGTGGGAAGGCGGTGGGGAGAAGGGAATGAAAACGTACCTGTCCGGCTTCCGGCGGCGCTGTACCAACGCTTGCAAACGCTGCGGCCACCCTTCACTTCAATCAACGAACTGGAGGCGTTTGGCCGCTCGCTGGCGCTGGAAGGCGAACGGCGGGAAAATCCTGTCTTGCGGGACCTGGGCCAGCTTTTGCTGCGCCAGGCCGAGGCGTTTGACGTGGCGAGCCTGCACCAGCGGATCGAAGCGCTGAAAGCAGCAGCTCAACCCGAAGGGTAAGGCCACCATGGAGCCAGAGCGGCCGAAAACTGCGTTGCGCAGCATCCTGGTGGCAGATGATGACCCACACAATGTCCGGGCGGTCGGAGGTCTGCTCAAGGAGTCCGGTTACCAGGTCCATGTGGCCGACAGCGGCGAACTGGTTCTGGTGATCGCCGGAGAAGTCCCACTCGATCTCATTCTGCTGGACATTCTGATGCCCCGGGGGATGGACGGCATTGAGACCTGCCGGCGGCTCAAGGCCGACGACCGAACTCGCCCTATCCCGGTGATTTTCCTCACCGGCAGGGAAGACGAGGAGACCACGGTTCGCGCCTTCGCGGCGGGCGGTGCGGACTATGTGAAGAAGCCGTTCGATGCGCAGGTGCTGTTGGCCCGGGTCCGGACCCATGTGGAACTGGGTTTGCTGTCGCGCACGCTGGAGCGCGCGCTGGCCGAACGCACTCAGGAGTTGCGAGACGCCAACGCCCAACTCAGGCAACTGGCCATGGAGGTATCGTTGATTGCGGAACGCGAAAGAAAGCGCTTGGCCAGTGATCTCCACGACAGCCCGATGCAGAAACTGGCCCTGGCCCAGATGCAAATCGCAGCGGCAGCAAAATGCCGCGATGGCGAATCGGATGCTTTCCTGGAGTCCGGACTGGAACTGATGCGGGAAGCGCTGAGGAAACTACGCACCCTGCAATTCGAACTCAGTCCCCCCTGTCTCTATCAGGAGGGGTTGGCTCCGGCTCTGGAATGGCTGGCATCCCATGCCACGCGCCGCTTCGGCGTTGCTTTTTCGTTTGCCGCGCCCCACCCGAAGCCGGTCCTCGATCAGAACCTGGCCATCGTCTTGTTCCAGTGCGCCCGGGAACTGGTTTACAACGTAGTTAAACATGCCGATGCGACCCAAGTCTGGATCCGACTCCGGACGCGGGATGGAGAGATAGAGCTGATGGTCGAGGATGACGGCAAAGGCATGGGATCGGGTGCATCTTCGGCATCGACCAGACAGAGATACTCCGGCTATGGGTTGTTTATCATTCGCGAACGCCTGCAGTTACTGGGTGGGGGTTCGTCGCTCGAATCCAGTGCTGCGGGCACCCGTGTCTCCGTGTGGATTCCGTTCGACCCAGGCGCCGTGCAGGATCGTTCGCCTTGATGACCACCATTCTCCTCGCCGACGATCATGTGCTGTTCAGGCAGGGATTGGCCGCACTCCTCCGCAGTCAGGGAGCCTGGGAAATTGTCGGCGAGGCTAACAACGGTGAGGAGGCCATTCGCCTGGCACGGCAGCACCAACCGGATATCGCCGTAATCGATGTGTCGATGCCAGGAATGAGTGGCATCGAGGCGGCGCCTCTGATCGGGCGTGCGTCACCGGACACACGCATCGTGGCGCTGTCCATGTACGGCGATGCCCATTATCAGGAACTCATGTTCA
>JAVMKL010000118.1:3088-5388 GCA_031732875.1 Candidatus Competibacter sp.
CGCATCGTGGCGCTGTCCATGTACGGCGATGCCCATTATCAGGAACTCATGTTCAAAGCCGGAGCATCGGCTTATGTCCTCAAGAACGAGGCCATCTCCGACTTGGTCGAGGCCATCCAGGCCGCCCTGCGCGGGGAGCGATTTGTCAGTCCTGCCATGCTCCAACGCGGTGCTCCGCTCCCGGATCGCAGCGCCGAACTGGACAAACGTGTTTTAAGTGATCGGGAAATTGAAGTGCTGCGACTGTTGGCCGAAGGCAGGCGTACCAAGGAAATCGCCGAGGTGCTCGATATCAGCGCCAAGACGGTCGAAACGTATCGCGGCCGAATCATGTTGAAACTCGGCATCGAAAATTTGGCCGAACTGGTCAAGTTCGCCATCCGGGCGGGGATTACCTCTACGGAACTTTGACTGGAAGTCTCTTTCGGCAGGCACGCAAATCAACATGCTCCAACTCAATCTGGCGCTGGACGATGGCGCTAGCCACTGATCGCTAATCATTTCACTATTGACGAGATGGCCGAGCAACGCCCAGACCCTGACCAATTGTTGACCCGCATCAGGGAAGAGGCGGCGCGCGCCCGGCGCGGCAAGCTGAAGATCTTTTTCGGCGCTTCGGCGGGCGTCGGAAAAACCTACGCCATGCTGCTGGCCGCCCGCCAGTTGCGGGAGCAGGGGCTGGATGTCGTGGTGGGCCTCGTCGAGACCCACGGCCGCAAGGAAACCGCCGTATTGCTGGAGGGCCTCGAACAACTGCCGCTCGAGGAGATCCCCTATCGTGATCGGGTGCTCCGAGAGTTCGATCTCGACGGGGCCTTGGCGCGGCGCCCGGCGCTGATCCTGGTCGACGAACTGGCGCACAGCAACGCCCCCGGTTGTCGCCATCCGAAGCGCTGGCAGGATATTGAAGAGCTCCTCGAAGCGGGCATCGATGTTCTGACCACGGTCAACGTCCAGCATCTGGAGAGCCTCAACGATGTGGTCGGCGGCATTACCGGCATCCGGGTCTGGGAAACAGTCACCGACCGGGTGTTCGACCAAGCCGACGAAGTGGTGCTGGTCGATTTGCCACCCGACGAACTCTTGCAGCGGCTTAAGGAAGGCAAGGTCTACCTGCCGGATCAAGCCGAACGCGCGATTCAGAATTTCTTTCGCAAGGGTAATCTCATCGCCTTGCGCGAGCTGGCGTTGCGACGCACCGCCGAACGGGTGGATGAGGAGATGCAGAGCTACCAGCAACGGGATGGCGGGGTGCCGCCGACCCTCCGGGACGCCCTGCTGGTATGCGTCGGCCCCGACCCGATCGCCGATGTCCTGGTGCGCGCCGCCAGCCGGCTGGCCGGCAAGCTGGATTGCGAATGGCACGCCCTCTATGTCGAAACACCGCCGCTGCAACGCCTCCCGGAAGCCCATCGCCGGGCGATTCTGAATACCCTCAAGCTGGCCCAGGATCTTGGCGCGCATACCGCTACCAAGGCCGCCGACGATATCGCTCCGGCCATCGTCGAATACGCCCGCCAGCATCGCTTGAGCCGCCTGGTGGTCGGGCGTCGCCGGCCCGGCCGTTGGCGCTGGCTGCAACCGTCGCTGGTCGAGCGGTTGGCCCGGCTCGCTCCGGATTTCGACCTGCTGGCCATAGCACGGGGCGATTCGCCTCGGCGTTCCATCACCCCGGCGGTCGGGGATGAGGACCGGCGCCCGTCGGCGCCGTTGTTGCAACCCTACGGGGCCACGCTGCTGGTCTGCCTGGGGACCGCGCTGGCCGCGACCCCCCTGCTGCCCCATTTCGATCTTGCCAACATCATCATGTTGTTTCTGCTGGCGGTGGTCGGCGTGGCCGTGCGGTACGGGCGCGGTCCGGCGGTGCTCGCGGCGGTCGTCAACGTGGCGGCGTTCGATGTCTTCTTCGTGCCCCCACGCTTCTCGCTCGCGGTCCAGGACTGGCAGTACCTGCTCACCTTCGCGGTGATGCTGATCGTCGGGCTGATCGTCGGCCAGCTCACCGCCCGATTCCGCTATCAGGCTCAGGTGGCCCACGCCCGCGAGGAACGCGCCCGCTACCTCTACGAAATGTCGCGCGAGCTGTCGGGGGCGCTGATTGCCGAGCAGGTGATCGAAATCAGCGAACGCTGCGTCGAAGCCAGTTTCCGAGTCAAGGCGCGGTTGTTGCTGCCGGATGATAACGACCGATTGCAACAACCTCCGGTACGATCCGGCAAGCCCAAAGTCGATCTCGCCATCGCGCAGTGGTGTTTCGACCACAACGATCCGGCCGGCCTCGGCACCGATACCCTGCCCGC
>JAVMKL010000119.1:0-25771 GCA_031732875.1 Candidatus Competibacter sp.
CAGTCCACACGGACGCTGCGCGATAAAGCCGCGCAGCGCCGGTGACTTCTACGTTAGGCGCAGGAAAAAGCATGTACCTGCAACGATTCTCCGGTACTCGCTGCTGCCTGTGTGGCAGCACTGATAGGCTTACTAGCGAGCACAAGATTAAAGCCTCTGCACTTCGGGCAGAATTCGGAAATGAGGCACTGTTCGTCGGCACCTCGGGCGATTCGACCCAAAAGCTACGCTCTGCACAAAGTGCCAATTCGAAACATTTGAAGTTCCCGGTCCAAATTTGCGAGGCCTGCAATACCGCCAGAACTCAGCCCGCGGATCGTGAGTTCGATCGTTTTCACGGCCTCGCTATCGAGGTCCTCGGAGGCAAGGAAGATCCCGGCAAAGTTTTCGATCTCCCTCAGTACCGTGTGGGCTCCGCTCCATATCTAAATGTTTTTCGGTACTTCGCAAAACTTATGTGCTGCCATATTGCTGCGGTAAATGGTCCAGTTCCAACAACTCTCGCGGAGTTCGCGATTGGAAGAAATTCGCTCAATCGGATTTGGTTGCGGCTTAAGAGCGATCCCTCCTTCTTGCATATGGTTCTTATCATCGGAGATCATCGATATGCCGCTCATGGAGGTCTAATCGTGTATGGAGACAAGAACACCCATGAAGCAAATGGGTTTCATTCAACACTCACACTTGGTCCGCTTCAGTACGTATTCCATATGCGGCTAGAAGGCTTTGAAAAGGAGAAAATTCGGGAGACATTCCCAGATTTTCAAGAATGGTGTGTTCGCGAGGTGGAGTCAGCCTTGAGAAATCCCATTTCTGATAGTGATTTGATTCGAGCTGGTCTCAATGATGAAAGCGCCCGACAATCGCTTGCACGCGACGTTATTGCCCCCGCTTCGCTCCGGCAACGCCGCGCGTGAAGCGGGGCGTTGTGCAGTCCGGACCGGAGTTTCCGAAGGTTGCGGCCTTCGTTGGAGCTGTCGATGATTCGAGACTACTTCAATTCCCTCGCTGACGTCCTCTCAGCGAGGAGCAAGTCAGCGTCATTCAGCGGGCATCGGCCCGATACTGGAACCAACAGGGAGGAGCTTCTCATCGAGATCCTCAACAAGCACCTGCCGGACAGATTGAGAGCCATTGGCGGCGGCAAGGTTCTGAACCTCCAGGGCGACTTGTCTCGGCAGATCGACGTGATCGTTAAGAACGATCTCTTCCCCAAGTTCGCAGAACACGACAAGAGCTGTGTCATCGCCGAGAGCGTCGCAGGAGTGATCGGGGTAAGGTCGTATCTCGACAAGCTTGGTCTTGAGGAGTCGATCGAAAATGTCGCCAGTGTACCAGGATTCTCTGATAAGACACTGTCGATGACCAATTCCTCACTCGTCAGGGTTGACCTGCAAGCTCAATTCTTGGCGAAATGGCCCTTCAGAGCGGTCTTTGCTTACGACAGCATAGACCCGGACACTATCTACAAGCATGCGTTGGCGTATTACCAGGCGCACAGTTCGAGAGTGCGGGAGTTTCCTGACATGATCGTGGTCAACAAGGGGATCTGCATCAGATACCTACGAGACGGCGGCGTGCTTCAAGATGGAACCAAGCTACCAGCAAATTATCTACAACCGCTACTGCTGAAGGATACGACACAGGGTTACCCAATCGCCGGAATGATCACAACTCTCAACGACTACGTGCCGTGGATGCACTACATGAAGTTCAACTTTTCGCCGTACATCGATAGTGCGTACGCGTAAGGGCTGCACAACAACCGCATCAACCCGACGGCAGGCGCACAGCGGTCGGGGTAGGAATAGAGGTGGTGCGGCGCCTGCCGCGGGTTATATGGAGCGTTAGGGCTCAACAATTAACCGTATCAGGAGGACCGATGGCAGACAATTCTATGTACCATGATGGAATGCGTCAGCTCCAGGACATACGCGAAACGAGACGCCTCGCTGATCGGCTGGAGCAAACCATAGTTCACACAGCGTTCACCGACGAGGACCGTGCGTTTATCGAACGCTGTCCTATGTTTTTTGTAGCAACCGCTGACCCCAGTGGCCGCCCTGACTGCTCATATAAAGGTGGCCTGCCCGGGTTCGTACGGGTCCTCGATGAACGCACTCTCGCGTTCCCCGACTACGACGGCAACGGCATGTACCGATCCTGGGGAAACCTTCTCCTTAATCCATACGTCGGGCTCCTTTTCCTGGACTTCGAGAATCCGAAACGAGTCCGAGTAAACGGCCCAGCGCAGATCAGCTCCGATGACCCTTTGCGCGCCGAGTATCCAGGTTCGGTCTTCATCATCCGGGTGACGGCAGAGAAAATCTTTCCCGCATGCCCTCGCTACATTCACAAGATGCAACTTGTGGAGTTCTCGACCTACGTCCCACAGCCAGACTACACACCACCGATTCCGGTCTGGAAGACGTTCGACGCGTTCCGTGACGCACTTCCAGTCCGTGACCGTCCGGACATAAGTGATGATGGAACTACCACCACGCCTGTTGAGCCCTAACAGTCATGTCGCTGGAACGTCACTCCGGACGATGAAAGTCGATACTTTCATGGCAACCCGCACATAAACCTGACCGCCCAACAGCGGCGCTCCACTTGCTGTTGTCCAGCAGATTATGCGCCCCGTTGGGCCACTCGGATACAGTCGTGCCCTCGGTAAATCGGTGATGTAGGGCATCAGAAAATGGTTATAGCGGATATTCGCGCAGCGCTTGCCGGATCTACCACACGAGATTCGTGCTCGATTTTCCCAACCATATTCGTACCCCGTCCACAGAGCATGGATCGAGCGCCAAGGCCCGGAGCAGATTGGGCCATCGCGTGGTATCGGAAACGAGGGTTGCTTGCTGACAGAACCAGAATGAATTTGTACGGATATCCCGGAATCCTGCGCGATTTCTATTACGAGCGCTACAGTGCGGGCGAGCCTGAGGAGACGACGGCATTGCCAAGTCAATACCAAGATCTTGCTGCGGAATTCGAGCGAGAGCGGGGTGCGCTTCGAGATGCGATTGGAGACACCGCTTTAGAGTTGGTATGGGATGCAGTGTTCGGAGAAGACGGTGATGAAATGGATCTCGCACCAGGAGCCCCTGACCTTCTGGTATGGGCGCCAGATGCGTCGATCTGGTTCTTCACGGAGGTAAAGTCAGGTGCGGATTCACTACGCCCATCGCAAACTGATTGGCTTTGGCGCAACCGTGAGATCGCATCCGGCCACTATGTACTTACCATCCTCTCGTAGTGTTCTACTCTTGGGCGCGCTCGGCATCTGTGGGCTGAACGGTCGTGGCCCAATCAGGTCGCCGGGGGTTTCTCTCCACCGGCTCCCACAGCACCCCGCATGCGGGTCCGCACGGGGCGTTTCCTCCGGGATTGAAAGGAACACCATGAAATGGTGACCTCCAACGCTGGCTACGCGACCTGTCGCCAAGGCCGTTTCACCCGGTCGGGTGCGCTACGACTGCTGAGACTCGCCCGTCTCTCGCGTTGCCGAAGGTTCGAGCCTTCACCGTGTCCCGCCCATTACGGTGGACGTTGGGCTACTATGCCGTCTGCTGACGTCTGTCCCGTCCCGCCAGGCGTTGCCGCCCGGCGCGCTGCCCGAGTCGCGGTAGGGTCCGGTGGTGATTCCCGCCCTTTCGGGTTGGCCCTCAGTCCGGTTCCCCTGGCGACTACAGCCCCCGTCGGGTTCGTGACCTTACAAGGGCTGGTTGTGCTATCTTACCGCCCTTCGCTTTACAGCCAGTTAACGCCAGGGAATCGCCGTGATCGCCGAGTCTTACAACCCGCAAGTCATTGAAGCGGAAGCGCAACGCCATTGGGACGAGCAGCGGGTCTTCGCCGCGCGCGAGGAACCGGGCCGCGAGAAGTATTACTGTCTGTCGATGTTTCCCTATCCCAGCGGGCGGTTGCACATGGGCCACGTGCGCAACTACACCATCGGCGACGTGATCGCCCGCTACCAGCGGATGCTGGGTCGGAACGTGCTGCAACCAATGGGCTGGGACGCCTTCGGCCTGCCGGCCGAGAATGCCGCCATGGCCGGCGGCATGGCGCCCGCACGGTGGACCTGGGACAACATCGCCTACATGAAAAAGCAGCTCCGGATGCTGGGCTTCGCACTGGACTGGGATCGCGAGGTGGCGACCTGCCAGCCGGAGTACTACCGCTGGAACCAGTGGTTGTTCCTGCGGATGCTGGAGAAGGGCATCGTTTATCTGAAGACCGGCGTGGTGAACTGGGACCCGGTGGATCAGACCGTGCTGGCCAACGAACAGGTGATCGACGGCCGCGGCTGGCGCACCGGCGCGGTGGTCGAAAAGCGTGAAATCCCGATGTACTACATGGCGATCACCCGCTACGCCGAGGAGTTGCTGGCGGAACTGGACCAACTGCCCGGCTGGCCCGAGCAGGTCAAGCTGATGCAGAAAAACTGGATCGGCAAAAGTCACGGGGTGCGGATCGGTTTCCCGCATAGCGTCGGCGAGGGTGGCATCCTTTGGGTCTTCACCACCCGCGCCGACACCCTGCTGGGCGCGACCTACGTCGCGGTGGCCGCCGAACATCCCCTGGCGCTTTACGCCGCCAAGGGCAACCCCGATCTGGCCGCCTTCATCGACGAATGCCGGCACGGCGGCGTCACCGAGGCCGAACTGGCGATCCAGGAAAAGAAGGGCCTGCCCACCGGCCTGACCGTCGCTCATCCGCTGACCGGCGAGCAACTGCCGCTGTGGGTGGCCAACTACGTGCTGATGGGCTACGGCGAAGGCGCGGTGATGGCGGTGCCGGCGCACGACGAGCGCGACTTCGAGTTCGCGCACAAGTTCGGTTTGCCGATCAGGCCGGTGATTCGTACCCGCGCCGGCGACGACACCCCGGCGCCGTGGCGGGATGCCTACGCCGATTACGGGGTCTGCGTCAATTCCGGCAAGTACGATGGCCTCGACTTCACGCAAGCGGTGGACGCCATCGCCGCCGACCTGAGCGCCAGGGGTCTGGGCGAAAAGAAGGTCACCTGGCGGTTGCGCGACTGGGGCATTTCCCGCCAGCGCTACTGGGGCACGCCGATCCCGATCGTGCATTGCGAATCCTGCGGCGCGGTGCCGGTGCCGGACGAGCAATTGCCGGTGGTTCTCCCCGATCATCTGGTGCCGGACGGTTCCGGCAACCCGCTCGACAAGTACCCGGAATTTCTCAACCGCGATTGTCCGGCGTGCGGCCGGCCGGCCCGGCGCGAAACCGATACCATGGATACCTTCGTGGATTCGTCCTGGTACTTCTTTCGCTACTGCACGCCGGGCGCGGGCGCGATGGTGGACGCCCGCGCCGACTACTGGATGCCGGTCGATCAATACGTCGGCGGCATCGAGCACGCCATCCTGCATCTGCTCTATTCCCGGTTCTGGACCAAGGTGATGCGCGATCTGGGCTTGACCGCGGTTTCGGAACCGTTCGCCAACCTGCTGACCCAGGGCATGGTGGTGGCGCCCACCTTTTACCGGGAAGGCGCGGACGGCCGCAAGCAGTGGATCAACCCGGCCGATATCGCGGCCCAAACCGACGACCGAGGTCGCCTGACCGGCGCCACCCTCAAGAGCGATGGCCGGCCGGTGGCGATGGGTGGCATCGAGAAGATGTCCAAGTCCAAGAACAACGGGGTGGACCCGCAGGCGCTGATCGAACAGTACGGCGCCGATACCGCCCGACTGTTCATGATGTTCGCCGCGCCGCCCGACCAGGCGCTGGAGTGGTCGGATTCCGGGGTGGCCGGCGCCTACCGCTTCCTGCGAAGACTGTGGATCTACGCCGCCGAGCATCAGGAGATTCTGCGCGCCACCGGCGAGCCGGATGCCGCGATTCTGTCGGAGCCCCTGCGCGAGGTGCGGCGCGAAGTGCACGAGGCGCTGCGACAGGCGCTGTACGATTTCGGCCGCCATCAGTTCAACACCGTGGTCTCCGGCGGCATGAAGATACTGAACGCCCTGGGCCGGATCGAGGCCGGCGAGCGCGGGGCGGCCGACGCCGTGCGCCGCGAGGGACTGAGCATCCTGCTGCGACTGCTGTCGCCGATCGTCCCACACATCACTCACGTCCTGTGGCGGGAACTGGGCCAGGGCGACGATGTGTTGAACGCCGCATGGCCCGTGCCCGACGCGGCAGCGCTGGCCCGCAATCTGGTGACGCTGGTGGTGCAGGTCAACGGCAAGCTGCGCGGCCAGATCGAGGTTCCCGCCGACGCCGGGCGCGCCGCCATCGAGCAGGCGGCACAAGCCGAACCCAACGCACGGCGTTTCGTCGAGGACAGGCCGATCCGCAAGGTCGTGATCGTCCCCGGCAAGCTGGTCAACCTGGTGTGTTGAACGGGTGGCATCAATACTCCCCTCGCCCTCTGGGAGAGGGGCTGGGGGTGAGGGCGGTGATGCGCCGGATCGTCGTTAGCGCAGCGATGCTGGCCGCGTGGCTGCTGGCCGGGTGCGGGTTCCAGTTGCGTGGCCAGGCCCAGTTGCCGCCGGAAATGAGCGTGACCTACGTGCAAAGCCAACAGGCGATCGGGGTGCCGCCCGGCACGCTGAGCCGGAAGCTCCAGTTGCTGCTGGCGAGCAACGGCGTGACCGTGGCTCGCGATCCGGCTCAGGCCACGGCGACCGTGACCATCCTGAACGAAGGTAACGGCCGCCGCGCGGTGGCGGCCGACCGTTTGGATATCAAGCGCGTGTATTCACTGGTTTACTACGCCTCTTACCAGATCACGCTGGCCAACGGCAAGATCTTGATCCCGGCGGAGACCGTCACTACCAACCGCTCTTTGCTGTTCGACCAGAATCAGGTACTCGGTTTCGAGGCCGCGCAGGAATTTCTGGTGGATAGCATGGCCGATGAATTAGCCTGGCAGATCATCCGGCGCCTGCAGGCCGTCCGCTCCTGAACCTCGCCCGTCATGCCCGGCGGACCTGGATTGAAACGTGAGACTGCGTCCCGAACAACTCGCCGCCCATCTGCGCAAGACCCTGGCGCCGCTGTATCTGGTATACGGCGAGGAGATGCTGCTGGCGCGGGAGGCCGCCGACGCCATCCGCGCCACCGCCCGCGAGCGGGGTCATGCCGAGCGGGAGTGCCTGACGGTGGAGAGCGGCTTCGACTGGAGCACGCTGCGGCAATTGGCCGCCAGCCCCTCGCTGTTCGCCAGCCGGCGGTTGTTGGAACTGCGAATGGGCGACGCCAAACCGGGCGACGCCGGCGCCAGGGCACTGAGCGAGTATGCGGCGCGGCCAGCCGGGGACGCGGTTCTGCTGATCACCGCCGGCAAGCTGGACTGGACCACCCAGAAAAGCCGCTGGTTTGCCGCGCTGGACGAGGTGGGCGTGACGGTGCCGGCCCCGCCGGTGGAAGCACGGCAACTACCGGCCTGGATCGAACGCCGGTTGCGGGAGCGGGGTCTGAACCCGGAGGCGGACGCCGTGGCGCTGCTGAGCGAACGGGTGGAAGGCAACCTGCTGGCCGCGGCCCAGGAAGTCGAAAAGCTGGCGCTGTTGGCCGGCGACGGCCCGCTGACCACCGAGGTCGTTCTGGCGGCGGTTGGCGACAGCGCCCGCTACAGCATCTATGATTTTGTGGACGCTGGCCTGCTCGGCCAGCCGGAGCGCGTGGCCCGAATTCTGAGCGGACTGCGCGGCGAAGGCGTCGAACCGGTATTGGTGAACTGGGCGCTGCACCGGGAGGTTCGCACGCTGAACGCGCTGGCCTTCGCGCGTGGCCAGCGCCAGTCCATGGAACCGGTATTTGCCGCTCACAAGGTGTGGGACAAGCGCAAGCCGCCCTTGCTCCAGGCCCTGCGACGACTGTCCCCGAGCGATTGCCGGCGGTTGCTGGACGCCTGCGCCCGAACCGACCGGGCGATCAAGGGTGCCGAAACGGGTTCACCTTGGGATATGTTGTTGGCGGCCGGTTTACGATTGGCCGGTCAGGCATTGTTGCCCGACGAGATTTGAATTTTTCATGCCATGGCCGCGACCGGCCGCCGATGCGGCGCGTCGAACGCTTCGAGCGGCGGCTGGAACGACAGGACGGGACTTGATGAACGACACGAGCACCGAAATTCCCAGCACCATCGATCACTACATGATCGGCGTTGGCCAGCGCGCCCGCGCCGCGTCCCGGATCGTCGGCCGCGCCGAAACGCGGGTCAAGGATGCCGCCCTGCTGGCGATTGCCGCCGCGCTGGAAGCGGCCGAGGACCGGTTGCTGGCGGAAAACCGCAAGGACATGGATGCCGGCCGGGCTTCCGGTCTGGATGCGGCCCTGCTGGACCGGCTGGAACTCACCCCCAAGGGGGTGCGGGCGATGGCGCAGGGGTTGCGGGAAATCGCCGCCCAGTCCGATCCGGTGGGCGAGATCACCGACCTCAAATATCGGCCATCGGGGATTCAGGTCGGGCGGATGCGGGTGCCGCTGGGTGTGATCGGCATCATCTACGAGTCGCGGCCGAACGTGACCGCCGACGCCGCCGCGCTGTGCCTGAAAGCCGGCAACGCCGCAATCCTACGTGGCGGTTCCGAGGCGCTCCATTCCAACCGGGCCATCGCCGCCTGCATCCAGCAGGGGCTGGCCACCGCCGGTCTGCCCGCCGACGCTGTACAGGTGATCGACACCGCCGACCGTGCTGCTGTCGGGGCGCTGGTCCGCATGGCCGAGTACGTGGACGTGATCGTGCCGCGCGGCGGCAAGGGCCTGATCGAGCGGATCAGCCGCGAGGCGCGGGTGCCGGTGATCAAGCATCTGGACGGCGTCTGCCACGTCTACATCGACGACCGCGCCGATCTCGACAAGGCGGTGACGGTGGCCTACAACGCCAAGACCCAGCGCTACGGCACCTGCAATACCATGGAAACCCTGCTGGTGGCTGAGGGCATCGCCGAGCGGGTATTGCCGGTGCTCGGGGAGATGTATCGGGAGGCCGAGGTGGAACTGCGCGGCTGCGAGCGAACCCGCGATCTGATTTCCGGCGTCAAGGCTGCCACCGAGGATGACTGGACCACCGAATATCTGGCGCCGATTCTCGCCGTCCGCGTGGTGAAGGATCTGGATGAGGCCATGGATCACATCGCCGCCTATGGCTCCGCCCACACCGACGCCATCGTCACCGAGGATTACGGTCGGGCCCGGCGTTTCCTGCGCGAGGTGGATTCCAGTTCGGTGATGGTAAACGCTTCCACCCGCTTTGCCGACGGCGGCGAATACGGACTGGGCGCGGAAATCGGCATCAGCACCGACAAGCTCCACGCCCGCGGCCCGGTCGGCGTGGAAGGTCTGACCACTCTGAAGTTCGTGGTGCTGGGTGACGGCCACATCCGCCGGTAGGACGACCATGCGCGCGATCGGGCTCCGGTCCGGGTGGAGGGAAGACCGATGATCGTGGCGTCCCGTCCGATCGGAATTCTGGGCGGCACCTTCGACCCCATCCACTACGGTCATCTGCGTCCGGCGCTGGAGCTGCTGGAGGCGCTGGAGCTGGCGGAAACCCGCTTCGTGCCCTGCCGGATTCCGGCGCATCGCGGCACCCCGCTGGTAACCGCCGAACAACGGCTGGCCATGGCGCGGCTGGCCATGGTCGACCAACCGGGTTTCGCGACCGACGACCGGGAACTGCGTCGGGAAGGGCCGTCCTACATGGTGGATACCCTGACCTCGCTGCGCGGGAGCCTCGGCGGGGAGACGCCGCTGTGTCTGATCGTCGGGACCGACGCCTTTCGCGAGTTGCACACCTGGCACCGCTGGCGGGAATTGACCGGTCTGGCCCATATTGTGGTGATGCAGCGGCCCGGAGCATTGGAGCCGTTCCTGCCGGTGTTGGAGGAATTCATCGCCTCGCGCGTGGTCTACGACGCATTCGCGCTGCGCCAGAAACCCTTTGGGGGCATCCTGTTCCAGCCGGTAACCCAACTGAATATTTCCGCCACGCAGATCCGCGCCCTGCTGGCGCGCGGCCAGTCCCCCCGCTTCCTGTTGCCGGAAACGGTGCTGACCTATATCCACGACCGGGCTCTGTACCGGCCGCTGCCTTCTCCGCTTGCCGTCACCTCATGAGGATTATCCGGACTCCATGCAACTCGAGGCCTTGCAAAAAATCGTTGTTGACGCTCTGGAAGAACTGAAAGCTCAGGAAATCAAGGTACTGGACGTACGCGGGATCGCCAGTTTCACCGACCTGATGATCGTCGCCAGCGGTACCTCCACCCGCCATGTCAAATCCCTGGCCGACAAGGTGATCGAAAAATGCACTGCAGCCGGTATCCGGCCCCTGGGCGTCGAGGGCCAACGGGAAGCCGAATGGGTGCTGGTGGACCTGAACGACATCGTGGTGCATGTCATGCTTCCCCAGACCCGCGACTTCTACAATCTGGAGAAGCTGTGGTCGGTGGATACCGCCAAAGCGCTGAGGCACTGAGGGAGTGGAATGTCCGGTTGTCGCGATTCCCATGAAGATTCATCTGCTCGCCATCGGCACCCGCATGCCGGACTGGGTCAAGCATGGTTATGCGGAATACGCCGGGCGACTACCACGGGAGTGTGCCCTGAATCTGATTGAAGTGCCCACCCGCAAGCGAGGTCGGCAACCCGATGTGACGCGCATCGTCCGCGAAGAGAGCGAGCGGCTGCTGGCGGCGGTCCCGTCCGGCTCCCGACCGATCGCCCTAGACGAGCGGGGCCAGGAATGGAGCACGGCGGAACTGGCCGAACGGCTGGCCGGCTGGCTGCGGGAAGGGCGTGACCTGAGTTTGCTGGTGGGCGGGCCGGATGGGCTGGATCCCGCCTGCCGCACCCGGGCCGACACGATCTGGTCGCTGTCGCGGCTGACCCTGCCGCATCCACTGGCGCGGGTGGTGGTCGCCGAACAGATTTACCGGGCCTGGAGCCTTTTGCACAACCACCCTTATCACCGCGCCTGAAATGTCCCACCAGATCTATCTCGCTTCCGCCTCCCCGCGCCGCCGCGAACTGCTGCGCCAGATCGGCGTCACCTATCGCCTGCTGCGGATGGAGGTGGATGAAACGCCACTGACTGGAGAGACGCCCCACGATTATGTAACGCGACTGGCGTTGCTCAAGGCGCGTACTGGTTGCACGGTGCTGGGTCGCCGGCAACCCGCTCCGGTGCTGGGCGCCGACACGGCGGTCGTGGTGGATGACGTGATTCTCGGCAAGCCCCGGGATCGGGCTGAAGGTCTGGCGATGCTGGCGAGCCTGTCCGGGCGCGTCCATCAGGTGTTGAGCGCGGTGGCGCTGGCAACCCCGACCCGGAACGCGGTCAAAGTTCGGGAAAGCCGGGTCCGGTTCCGCGAGTTGGAACCGGTGGAATGCGCGGCCTACTGGGATACCGGCGAACCGCTGGACAAGGCTGGCGGTTACGGGATTCAGGGAGGGGCGGCGACGTTCATTTCCGAATTGCACGGCAGCTACTCCGGCGTGATGGGGTTGCCGCTGTACGAAACCGCCGAACTGCTGCGGGAGTTCGGCATCGACCTCTGGCATTCATCCTCTTCCTGAGCGGGACAGAACCGTATGGCCACACGCGCCGAAGGCGGCACCGGCGACGAAATTCTGATTAACGTTACCCCCCGCGAGACCCGGATCGCCGTGGTCGAAAACGGCGTTCTCCAGGAAATCCTGATCGAGCGGGCCGGCAGGCGCGGTCTGGTCGGCAACATCTACAAGGGCCGGGTCTGCCGGGTACTGCCCGGCATGGAAGCGGCATTCGTGGACATCGGCCTGGAACGGGCCGCGTTCCTGCACGTGTCCGATATCCGCCCCGAATGCTTGACCGAAAAATGCCCGGCTGAAACCGGCGCGATGCTGGCCACCGGCGAGCGGGCGCCGGTCATCACCGATCTGGTGCGCGAGGGGCAGGAACGAGTGGTGCAGGTGATCAAGGATCCCATCGGCACCAAGGGCGCGCGATTGACCACCCATCTCACCCTGCCGTCCCGATTTCTGGTGTTTCTGGCCGATTCCGAAGTGGCCGGAGTGTCGGTCAAAATCGACGGCGAGCGCGAGCGACAGCGGCTGAAGGAAGTGGTCAACGCCTTCCGCGCCGAATTCGGCGGCGGTTACATCGTCCGCACTGCGGCGGAGGGCGCCGAACCCTGGGCATTGCGGGCCGACATGCAGTTTCTGCAGCGCCTGTGGGGCTCCATCCAGGAGCGGATCAAGGAGACCGCCGGCATCACCACCCTGTACGAGGATTTGCCGCTGGCGCTGCGGGCGCTGCGCGATTTCGTCGGCGACAGCGTGGAAAAGGTCCGCATCGACTCGCGCGAGACCTGCCAGCGCATGCTGGAGTTCGCCGACAAATTCGTGCCGGAGATGGTGCCGCGGCTGGAGCACTATCCCGGCGAGCGGCCGATTTTCGAACTGTATGGCATCGAGGACGAAATCCAGCGAGCGCTGAGCAAGAAGGTCCCGCTCAAATCCGGCGGCTATCTGGTCGTGGATCAGACTGAGGCGATGACGACCATCGACGTCAATACCGGCGCTTACGTGGGACATCGCAACCTGGAAGAAACCATTTTCAAGACCAACCTGGAGGCGGCCGCGGCGATCGCCCGGCAATTGCGGCTGCGCAATCTGGGTGGAATCATCATCCTCGATTTCATCGACATGGCCAGCGAGGAACACCGGCAGGCAGTGCTGAAGGCGCTGGAGAAGCACCTGGAAAAGGATCGCGCCAAGAGCCACATCTCGCAGGTATCGCCGCTGGGGCTGGTGGAAATGACCCGCAAGCGCACCCGCGAAAGCCTGGAGCAGATTCTGTGCGAGCCCTGCCCGCTGTGCGACGGCCGGGGCTCGATCAAGACCGCCGAGACGGTGTGCTACGAAATCTTCCGCGAACTGTTGCGCGAGGCCCGTCAGTATTCGCCGCGCCAGTTCGTGGTGCTGGCCGCGCCGGACGTGGTGGACGCGATGCTGGACGAGGAATCCACCAGCGTGGCGCAACTGGAAGCGTTCATCGGCATCCCCATCAAATTCCAGACGGAAACGCTCTATACCCGGGAACAGTACGACGTGGTGCTGATGTGAGATCTCCCCCTCTCACCCCCGACCCCTCTCCCTCGGAGGGAGAGGAAAGCGAGCGGTCACCGGGCCGGGGATTTTGGGAGGCGCTCCGCCGGCCGACCAGCCGGGTCCGACGAATCCTGCGCTGGACGCGCCGGCTGGTGGTGGCCCTGCTGCTGCCGGTTGTGTTGCTCGCCGCGTTCGGCCAGTGGTGGCTGCTGCCGCGACTGAACGATTACCGCGACGAACTGGCCGGCGCCCTGCGAGACTATCTTCGGTTAACGGCGCGAATCGAGGCGGTGACCGGAGTCCGGGACGGCTGGCGGCTGGGCCTGCGGATGCGGGGCGTCGGCCTGTACGATCCCGCGAGCGGCGCGGTGCTGGCCAGCTTCACCCAGGCGGCGGCGACGCTCAGTCTTTGGCATTCGCTGTGGGAATGGCGGCCGGTATTCAGCCATATCCGGCTGGAAGGCGCGAATCTGAGCTTGGAGCAGGGTCCGGGCGGGATGCCGCGCCTGCTGGCCGATACTGGTACCGTCGATACCGCACCACTGCTGACGGATGGGCTCCGCTGGCTGTTCGGCCTGCGGCGGCTGGAGATCGTCGGCGAACAACTGGCCGTGCGCCGCCCGGACGGCGGCACGCTGCGCTTCCTGCATCCCTACCTCCAGCTTCAGGAAACCGGACGCGGCCAGCGAGTGGAGTTCGCCGCCGAACTGCCGGCCGGACTCGGCGACCGTCTTGAGTTCGCCATCGAACGGCAACGCCCCGATGACACCGACCCCGAACAGGGGCAGGGCACCTTTCAAATCCGCGCCGACCACCTGAGCCTGGCGGGTTGGCCGCTTTCGCCGACGTTCGCCGCCGGTCAGGCCACCCTGGAATTGCATGGCGAGTGGCGGGACTGGCAACCGTCGCGGCTTGATGGCCATCTGCGCCTGCGCGAGGCGACCCCGGATCGGGAGTCGCGTTCCGCCCTGCTGGGACCGTGGTTGGCGCGGCTGCCGGAAGACGAATTAAGCCTCAATTGGCAACGACGGGAAAACGGGTGGCAACTGCTGGGCCAGGCCCGGTTTGGCCCCGGTCGGGGCCAGGTGGTCGCCCGACCGACGTTCGAACTGAGTCGGACGGGCGAACGATGGCAGGGCCGCATCCGCGAACTGGACGCCCGGGATCTCCTGGCGTGGGTAGCGCCCTGGCTGGACGAAGCGGCCCGGCGATGGCTGGTGCCGCTCGATCCGCGTGGCGCGTTGCCGGAAATCACCTTTTGGGCCGAGCCCGTCGCCGGTGTTTATTCGGCGACCGTGCAGCTGCGCGGCGTGGCGTGCCGGCCGGTCCGCGGCCTGCCCGGATTCGACAATCTGACCGGGATCCTGGAATTCGCGCCGGATCGCGGCCGGATCGCACTGGACAGCCGCGAGGTTCAGGTCGATACCGATGGCCTGCTGCGCGCTCCCGTCGCTCTCGACAAGTTGACCGGCGTAGTGAACTGGCGGCGCGATGCCGGTGTTCTCCGCTTGGAAAGCGACGGAATCGAACTGGCCGGGGCGGATTTCGGCGGTCGGTTCCGGGGCGGCGTGACCGTCCCCGATGGGGGCGAGCCCGTGCTGGATTTGCAGGGACATTATCATGATGTCCGGGTCGGACAGGCGGGGCGTTACCTGCCGGTAACCGTGATTCCGCCGCAGGGGGTGGCCTGGCTGGACCGGGCGCTGGCCGGTGGTCGGGTCGTGGCCGGGGAACTGGTCTTCCGGGGCCCGCCGGTTGATTTTCCGTTCGACCGGGGCGAGGGTTTTTTCGAAGCCCGTTTCCAGGTCGAGGACGGGGTGTTGGACTACGCGCCCGGCTGGCCGCGCCTGGATCGATTGCGGGCGATCGTGACGTTTCGCAATCGCGGCTTGCGGGTCGAGGCCGAATCGGGTCGCCTCGTGGATGCCGAGATGCAGGGGGCCACCGCCTGGATCGACGATCTCGAAAACCCGGTCGTGCAAATCAGAGGACGCGCCAAAGGTTCCAGCGCCAGCATGTGGCGGGCGTTGCGGGACAGCCCGATGGGTCGCGAACTGGGCGACGATCTGCCGGAATTGCGCTTCACCGGCGCCAATACCCTCGATCTCGAACTCACCATACCGACGGACGCTCGCCCGAACCGGGCGCGGGGGCGGGTGGGACTGCTGGACGGCAGCTTGAATCTGGCAAACTGGAACGTCGAACTCGGTCGCCTGCGCGGCGAGGTACGGTTTACCGAAGCCGGTCTGGAGGCCCGGGACGTGCGGGCGCTGCTGCGCGGCGAGCCGGTCCGGTTGGAACTGGATTTGGCCGGTCGCGAGGGCCGGCGCGAACTGCGGGCGCGATTGCGGGGGCGGTTGGGACTGGGGGCGCTGACCGGCGAAGCCGCGGCGGTTCTGGAGCCTTACGCCAGCGGTAAAAGCGTCTGGGAGGCGATGCTGGCGGTCCCGGTCGGCCGCCGGGAACGGCGCAACGAATCCCCGCCGTTTTCGCTGGATCTGAGTTCTGATTTGCGCGGGATCGCCGTCCGTTTGCCCGCGCCCCTGGGCAAGACCGCCAGCGAGGCCCGCCCGCTCAGGATTGAATTGCGTCCCCGCGCGCGCGACGCGCTGGATTTGACCCTGGAGTACGACGCCGGCCTGCGAGCGGCGCTCGAGCTGGGCGGCATCCCGAACGATCTCCGGCTCGAGCGCGGCGAGTTGCGCCTCAACGCCGGCATGGCCCGCCTGCCGGATACGTCGGGGCTGACGGTCGTCGCCGATTTGCCGCGATGGGAGTTGGCACTACCGGCGACGACGCCGAAATCGAGTGACTTCCCGGCTGTTTCGACCGGTCCCCGGCCGAATCCGGTGGCTCCCACACCGATTTCCGCCACCGGTCTCACAAGGGTGCTGCGCGGTCTCGATGCCCGGATCGGCGAACTGATCGTCGCTGGCCAGTCCTTTCCGGGAATGACGGTGCATGCGACCCGCGAGAAGGACGGCATGGGGGTCGATCTCGAAAGCGAAACCCTAGCGGGACGCGTGACGGTGCCGGATCAACCCGCGCCGGAGCAACCGATCCATGCCGCGCTGCGGCGATTGTACCTCCACCGCGCGGCGGCGGGCGCTTCCGCCCGGTCCGACCGGCCTGGGCCCGATCCAAGCCGGCTGCCGCCGCTGGTCCTTACGGCGGCCGATCTGCGGCTGGACGGCGCGGCGTTGGGCCAGTTGCGACTGGTCGCCACCCCCCGGACCGGCGGCATCCGCCTGACCGAAATCGATCTGAGCTCCGAGCAGCAACACATCAGCGCCAGCGGCGAGTGGTGGCGAACCCTCACCGGCCAAGCCTCCCGGCTACGGGCGACGCTGCGGAGCCGGGCGCTGGGTGAAACCCTGTCCGCTTTCGGTTATGCGGGAACCGACATCGCCCGCGGCGAGACCCAGGCGGAACTGGAAGTTGAATGGGCGGCAGCGCTGCCGGATTTCACGCTGGACCGCATGGAAGGCGTGCTGAAATTTCAGGTGAGTTCCGGACAATTGCTGGATATCGATCCCGGCATGGGACGCATGGTCGGGATATTCAACGTACAGAACCTAATGCGCCGTCTCAGTTTCGATTTCAGCGATCTGTTCCAACCCGGAATGGGGTTCGACCGGATGACCGGCGAATTCACCTTCGGCAAGGGGGATGCCTTCACCGACAATTTCTTGATCGAAGCACCCGCCGCGCAAATTCTCATCCAGGGGCGGACGGGATTGAAGGCGCGCGACTACGATCAGCGAATCACGGTGACGCCGCGCCTCGGCGGCACCCTGCCGGTGGCGGGCGCCCTGGCCGGCGGGCCGGCGGTTGGAGCAGCGATCTTTCTGGCCGAACAATTGCTGCGGAAAGGTATCGAACACGCTATCCGCTATCACTACACTCTGAAGGGTTCCTGGGACGAGCCGGTGTTGGAATCGCCGCAGGAGCCGCCACCCACGACCCCCAAGGCTTTCGTGGGAGAAAACTGAACGAGAGGGATGCCACATGCCGATCATGGCCGCCATTCAGATGGTTTCTGGTCCCGACGTCGCCGGGAATCTGGCGACCGCCGCGGACCTGCTCGCCCGCGCCGCCGACCAGGGCGCGCGCTTGGCGGTGCTGCCGGAAAATTTCGCCCTGATGGGCCTCCGGGAACAGGACACGGTGACGGTGAGGGAAATGGAAGGCGAGGGGCCGATTCAGACCTTTCTGGCCGAACAGGCGGCGCGCCACCGGCTGTGGCTGGTCGGCGGCACCATCCCGCTGCGGACCTCCGGCGACGATCATCGGGTGCGGGCTTGTTGTCTCCTGTTCGATGATCGGGGCCGGCGGGTCGCCCGCTACGACAAGGTCCATCTGTTCGACGTGCGGGTGGTCGGCAGCGCGGAACGTTACGCCGAATCGACCACCATCGAACCCGGTGATCGTTACCTCGTCGCCGATACCCCGCTGGGCCGGCTCGGGCTGGCGGTGTGCTACGACCTGCGCTTCCCGGAGCAGTTTCGCGCGATGGTGGATCGGGGCATGGAAATCCTGGCGCTGCCGGCGGCCTTTACCGCCGCCACCGGCAAGGCTCACTGGGAAACGCTGTTGCGAACCCGCGCGATCGAGAACCAGTGCTACGTCATCGCCTCCGCCCAGGGCGGCCGTCACGCCAACGGTCGGGAAACGCACGGCGACAGCCTGATCATCGATCCGTGGGGCACGATTCTCGACCGTTTGCCGCAGGGACCGGGGGTCGTGCTGGCCGAGTTCGACCGGGCCTTGCTGGAGCGCATCCGACGGCAGTTTCCAGTCCTGGAACACCGGAACCGAATCGACCAATGCGGAGACGGACATGGCTGCATCCCTCCATAACTCACTCGTTCAATGCCCTTTTTCGAGCGGTTCGTCGTCGCCGATCCGGCTCGGCACCGGTCCGCTCTGCCGCTTGTACTTGGCATCCTGTCGCTTGTGGTAGGGCCGAACGGCCGGACTGGAGAGCATCTCGAAGCTGATGGCGCAGATCGCCATGCCGGGACGCAGCGCCAACGGCAGCTTGCCGCTGTTAAAGCACTCCAGCACGATGGACCCGCTCCAGCCGGGATCGATGCGATGCGCGGTGACATGTACCATCAACCCCAGCCGGGCCAAGCTGGAGCGACCGTCCAGCCAGCCGACCAAATCGTCCGGCACGGTGATGGTTTCGGCAGTGGCCGCCAGCGCCAACTCGCCGGGATGGAGGAAGAAGGCGTCGTCCGCGGCGATCCGAATCTCCTTGCTCATGATCCGGTTGATCGCGTGATCCACCTCCTCCCGCGGGCCGCTGAGGTCGATGTGAGAGGCGGCGTGATCGTTGAACACCCGAAACCGGTTGCCCAGATGCAGGTCCACGCTGACGCCGTTGATGCGGCCGGCAGCGGGGTGCGGTTCGATGCGGATCCTCCCTTCATCCAGACAGCGCTCGATGTCACGATCGCATAACCGCATGACGGCAGGCCTCAGGTGTTCTGAATGACGATGCTGGGGAACTTGTGGCTGTAGTTTTTCGCCTGCAGCGACAGCCGGGCGGCGGCGCGGCGGGCGATGTCCCGGTAGAGCCCGGCGATGCGGCTGTCCGGTTCGGCCGCCACGGTCGGCCGGCCGTTGTCGGTCTCCTCGCGGATGCGGATGTCCAGCGGCAGGGACCCCAGAAACGGGATGTCGTACTGCGTGGCCATGCGCTTCCCACCTCCTTCGCCGAAGATATGCTCCTCGTGGCCGCACTTCGAGCAGATGTGGATGCTCATGTTTTCGACGATGCCGAGCACCGGCACCTCGACCTTCTCGAACATCCGCAAACCCTTGCGCGCGTCGAGCAGGGCGATGTCCTGCGGGGTAGTGACGATGATCGCGCCACTGACCGGCACTTTCTGCGACAGGGTCAACTGGGTATCGCCGGTGCCTGGCGGCAAATCGATCACCAGATAGTCCACATTCCGCCAGCGGGTATCGCGCAGCAGCTGCTCCAGCGCCTGGGTCACCATCGGTCCGCGCCAGACCATCGGCGTTTCCTCCTCGATCAGGTAGCCGATGGACATGGATTGAACTCCGTGACTGACCACCGGATTCAGCGACTTGCCGTCCGGCGATTCCGGTCGCTCGCTCGAACCCAGCATTCGCGGCTGGCTCGGTCCGTAGATGTCGGCGTCCAGCAGCCCGACCCGCGCGCCCTCGGCACACAACGCCAGCGCCAGGTTGACCGCCGTGGTGGACTTGCCGACCCCTCCCTTGCCGGAAGCCACGGCGATGATGTTTTTTACGCCCGGCAATGGTTTCAGGCCCTTCTGGACCTCGTGAGAGACAATTTTGCTCTCCACCCGAACCGCAACCTCGCCGGCCCCCGGCAGCGCCACCAGCCGATCGCGCAATGCGGCGATCAACGCGCTCCGATAGCCCGCGGCTGGAAACCCCAGTTCCACATCCACCTCGACCCGACCGACCTCGATCCGGATCTGCTTGACGCACTTGGCGGCGACCAGATCCCGTTCGAGATAGGGGTCCACGAAGCCCTTGAGGGCGTTTTCCACATCGGCGCGCGACATGACTGTCATGAGTTTACTTCCCCATTCTTAAAAAATTATAGATATTTCGGTTACTTGGCGTCGTCCCCACACCTTGCTCAATACTTGGCAAGACAATTCTGCCGGGCGGCATCGAGCTTTATGCCAGCATCCGCTTTCATGGCGGCGATCACGCATTGCCAGTAGGACGGCTGATAGTAATTCAGCAGGCGGCAGTCGACCAAATTCAGGGCATCCCGGCTTTCACCCCGTTGCCCGGCCAAGGCGACCGCTTGTTCGCAAAAATTCTGGCTCCAGATTTCCTCGGCCAGCGCCCCATGCTGGGCGTGTCCCGAACCCGCGGCGGTCAACCCCACCACCAACACCCCACTCAACACCATTTCGATTCGCATCCGAACCCCCGCTTACCCGATCCGCATGTTGGAAGATCCGCTCGATCCACCGCCATTCCACCGATCCGCGGATGACAACGATGGCGGAATACTGCTAATTTAACGGACCTTTCGATCCAGCGATTGCCACCGTCCGCACCATGAGCGACCGACTCCGCCGAATTCTCGTCACCAGCGCCCTGCCCTACGCCAACGGCCCGATCCACATCGGCCATCTGGTCGAGTACGTCCAGACCGACATCTGGGTCCGCTTCCAGAAGCTGCGCGGCCACGAATGCCACTACCTCTGCGCCGACGACGCCCATGGCACGCCCATCATGCTGCGCGCCCAGCAGGACGGCGTCACTCCGGAACAACTGATCGAGCAGGTCTGGCACGAGCACCGCCTCGATTTCGCCGATTTCCTGATCGAATTTGACAACTATTATTCGACGCATTCCCCGGAATGCCGCTATTACGCCGAATTGATCTATAACCGGCTGGATGCGGCTGGCCACATCAGCCGTCGGGTCATCACCCAGGCCTTCGACCCGGAAAAACAGATGTTTCTGCCGGACCGTTTCATCAAAGGCGAATGCCCGCGCTGCGGCGCGCCGGATCAGTACGGCGACAGCTGCGAAAACTGCGGTGCCACCTACTCGCCCACCGACCTGAAGAACCCCCGCTCGGTGATTTCCGGCGCCGCGCCGATTCTCAAGGAATCGCTGCATTTTTTCTTCAAGCTGGCCGATTTCGAAGCGATGCTGAAAGACTGGATCGCCGGCGGACCGATCCAGCCGCAGATGGCCAACAAGCTCGACGAATGGTTCACCGCCGGCCTGCAGGAATGGGACATCTCGCGCGACGCCCCCTACTGGGGCTTCGAGATCCCCAACGCCCCCGGCAAATACTTCTACGTCTGGCTGGACGCGCCGATCGGCTACATGGCCAGCTTTCAGAACTACTGCGACCGCACCGGCCTGCGCTTCGACGACTTCTGGAGTCCGGACAGCGACGCCGAGGTGGTTCACTTCATCGGCAAGGACATCGCCTATTTCCATATCCTGTTCTGGCCGGCGGAGTTGACCGGCGCCGGCTTCCGCAAGCCGACCGCGGTGCATTGCCACGGTTTCCTGACCGTGGACGGCCAGAAGATGTCGAAATCGCGCGGTACCTTCATCAAGGCCCGCACCTACCTCAACCACCTGCGGCCGGAATACCTGCGCTACTATTTCGCCACCAAGCTGAGCGACGGCATCGACGATCTCGATCTGAATTTCGAGGATTTTTTGCAGCGCGTCAACAGCGATCTGGTGGGCAAGCTGGTCAACATCGCCAGCCGCTGCGCCGGCTTCATTACCCGCCGTTTCAGTGGCCGGCTGGCGGACAGCCTCGCCGAACCGGAGCTGTACGCCGAATTCGCCGCCGCCGGCGACTCCATCGCTCGAGCCTACGAGCGGCGGGAATTCGGGCGGGCGATGCGCGAAATCATGGCGCTGGCTGACCGCGCCAATCAGTACATCGACGAAAAAAAGCCGTGGACGCTGGCCAAGCAGCCAGGCGCCGAAGCCGAGGTCCAGGCCGTTTGCAGCATGGGGTTGAACCTGTTCCGGGCGCTGATCCTCTATCTCAAGCCGATATTGCCGGGCGTCGCCGCCCAGGTCGAGCAGTTCCTGCAAATCTCGCCGCTGCGCTGGTCAGACCTGAACGCCCCGCTGCTCGATCATCCGATCACCGAATTCAAGCCGCTGATGCAGCGGATCGAGATGGCTCAGATCGCGGCCATGGTCGAGGAGTCCAGGGAAAGCCATCCCACCACCGAACAACCTGTCACCAAGCCACAGGGACCATTGGTGGACGATCCGATTCGCTCGACGATCACCATCGAGGATTTCGCCAAAATCGACCTGCGAGTCGCCCGGATCGTCAAGGCCGAGGCGGTGGCGGGCACCGACAAGCTGGTGCGGCTGGAACTGGACCTCGGCGGCGAAACCCGCCAGGTGTTCGCCGGGATCAAGGCGGCCTACGCGCCCGATGATCTGCGGGGACGACTGACCGTCATGGTCGCCAATCTGGCCCCCCGCAAGATGCGCTTCGGCCTCTCCGAGGGCATGGTGCTGGCGGCGGGCGGCGACGGTGGGATTTACCTGCTCGCCCCCGACGCCGGCGCCGTACCAGGAATGCGGGTTAAGTAGGCGCTCACGCCTTGAGGTTGTACTTGTTGAGCAGGGCGTATAGGGTCGGACGGGTGATGCACAGCAGATCGGCGGCGTGGGAGATATTGCCGTCGGCATAGCCCATCGCCTTCTGGATCGCCCGCCGCTCTGCCCGCTCCCGCACCTGGCGCAGATTGAGCGGATCCGCCACCACTTCATCGACCTCCAGCTCCAGATCCCGGGCGGTGATCCGGTCGGACTCGCACATGATGACGGCCCGTTTGAGCCGGTTTTCCAACTCGCGGACATTGCCGGGCCACGAATACGCTTCCAGGGCACGCAGGGCTTCCGGGCCAAAGTTCAGCCGCGGCTTTCCCATCTGCCGGCCGAACTGGTTCAACAGGGCGCGAGCCACCAGTATCGCATCGCCTTCCCGCTCCCGCAACGGTGGAATCCGCACCGTGATTTCGCTGATCCGGTAGTAGAGATCCTCGCGAAATCGGCCTTCGCCGATCAAGGCCGCCAGATCGCGATGGGTGGCGCAGATCACCCGGGTATCCACCGGAATCGTCTCGCGACCACCGATCCGCTCGATCACCCGCTCCTGCAGAAACCGTAGCAGCTTAGCCTGCAACGGCAATGGTAGATCGCCCACTTCGTCCAGCATCAGCGTGCCACCGCTGGCGTACTCGATCTTGCCGCGGTTTTGCTTGATCGCTCCGGTAAAAGCACCCTTCTCGTGCCCGAACAGCTCGCTCTCGAGCAGAGTATCGGGAATCGCGGCGCAGTTGATGGCGATAAAGCTGCCCGTGGCGCGGGGACTCAATTGGTGCAACGCTCGCGCCAGCAACTCCTTGCCGGTGCCGCTCTCGCCCAGCAGCAGCACGTTGGCGTTGGTGGGCGCGATTTTCTCGATACTGCGGCAAATCTTGAGCATGTCCGGACTGGCGGCAATGAGGCCGCGCAGCGGAGCGATCACCTGACGCGCCAGCAGATCCCGGTTTTCCCGTTCGAGCGCGTACAGGTTGAAGGCGCGATCCACGATGAGCCGCAGCACGTCGGCGTCTATCGGTTTCTGATAGAAATCGTAGGCACCCATCGCCACCGCCCGCAAGGCATTGGCGCGCTCGTCGTTCCCGGTGACCACGATGACCTTGGTCTCCGGCACCAGCGCCCGGATCTGCTCCAGCGCCATGAGCCCCTCCGACGCATTGGCCGGATCCGGCGGCAAACCGAGATCCAGCAGCACGATTGGCGGCGCATGGCGCCGCACCTGTGCCAGAGCCGCTTCGCGCTCCTCGGCCATCAACACTTCGTAACTGTCGAAGCACCAGCGCAACTGGCTCCGCAACCCGGGATCATCCTCGACGATCAGCAACTTTCGACTGGACTCTTCCATTCACTGGTCTCCATGCCAGCGCTTGCCTCGACCGGGTTCCCGTGCCGGGGCAAGCGTAGAAAGAACGTGGTGCCTTTTCCCGGCTGGCTGGCGACCGTCAGCTCGCCGCCCGAGGTCCGGGCAAATTCGTGGCCTTCATAAACGCCGATGCCCATGCCGGCATTCCCCTTGGTGGTGGTGAACGGCCGGAACAGCTTCTCGCGCACGAACCGCTCGTCCATGCCGCAACCATCGTCCCGGATCGCGACCACCGCCATCCGATCCTCGGACTGAATCGAAATCTCGATCCGTCCATCCGCGCCGGTGGCTTCCTGGGCATTCTGGATCAAATGTTCGAGCACGGCGACCAGACGCTCCCCATCGACCCAAACCCAGGGATCGTCGTCGGCCGCCGACCGCGCCACCGGCACCGGTCGCCTCCCGGAGCGGGCTTCGACCGCCTGACGTACCGCGGCGATCAGGGCCACCGACCGGGACGTCCCAGTCGGTGACGATCCTCCCTTGCGCAACTGAGCCAGCAGGCGATTCATTCGGTCGGTGGCGTTGGCGACGGTCTGAAAAGCATCCTCGACAAACGCTGGATTGCTCTTGTGGCGCGCGGCATTGGCCACCACCAGCGCCAGTTGGGCGGCGATGTTCTTGAGATCGTGCACCACGTACGCCGACAGTCGGTGAAAGGCTTCGAATTGCCGCGCCTGCCAGAGCGCTTCGGTGGTCTCCAGCAAGCCGACATAGCTGGCCACCTGGCGGCCGGCGGTCTTGAGCAGATCGCGATCCTCCCAGTTGAGTTGCTGGCTGGCGCGCGACTCGGCCAGCACCAAAAATCCTTCCAGGCTCTCGCCGTGCAGCAGCAGCGGCACCACCAGCCAGGACTGGCGCAACTCGCGCAACCAGTCCGGTATCACCAGATCGTCGTACAGCTCGGGTTCGCGCTCGTACTGATCCAGCTCGATCACCCACTGGCGCCGTTCCAGGAACGCGACCAGCGGCGAGTCGGCCGGCTCCATGCGGACCACCGGTTCGTTCATGCCATGGCTGGCGGCCAGAACGAAATTTCCCTGTTCCCGCCGCACCCAGAGCAAGCCGCCGATGCTGTGAACGATCTCGGCCACCGCCTGGATGGCTCGCACCCGAAGCGGTTCGCCGGGATTACCGGCCGACAGGGTCCGGATGAACTTCAGCCACTCCTCGCGATAGTCGTATTTGTAATTGAAGAAATGCTTGTTCAGCAGCACCAGCATCCTGGCGCGCAACTGTCCGGAAAACAGCAGCACGACCAGCAGCACGCCGGCGCCTACCAGGAACACCAGTTGCAGCGTGGTCCCCCAACTGCCGCCATACGCCCGGATGTAATAGCCCACGCCCGCCATCGCCAGCAGATAGACCCCGGCTCCGAAGATCGCCGCCGAATGCAGCACCATCCGCCGGGATACGAACACTTCCAGCGACCACTCGGGGTTGCGGGCCGCCGCCACGGCGATCAGAGGGATCGCGATGGCGCTGACGAAGCCGCGTGCCTCCCAGGTCGCGGGGTCGAGACGTTTGAACAGCAGGGCATCGGCAAACAGAAAGAAGTCGTAGGCGAACATCAGGCCCAGACCCAGGTACAAAAACTTGGTGGCCCAGCGCCGTTGTGGGCGAGTATTGCGGAACAATTGCTCGATCAGCGCCAGTCCGGCAATGGCCAGACCGATATGCCCCAGAATCGACGCATCGACCGGCGGTTCGAATTCGATGCCCAGCAGCTCGTGCAGCTCGATCCCCAGCAACAGGACGCCGTAGCCGATCGGAACCGCCCACATCCAGGACAGGCAACGACCCGCCCAGGTTTGCCGGACCAGCGGCTCGAGCAGCTGGACCAGGAACACCAGCCACGCCACGTCGCGCGCGACTTCCAGCACCTGATACAACCAGTCGAAACCGTTGGCTTCGGCTTCGGCATAGTAGGCCGCCCGCAGCGCCCACAGCATGCTGACCAGCACGGCGATGGTCAGCACCCCCCCCTGCAACCGGCCACGCCAACTGGTCAGCAGCAGCAAAAAAAGCACCAGCCAGCCGACCGCCGCCGTCCCGTAGCTCAGAACCCCAAGATTGTTCAGGAACGGCATCTCGCCACACTAACGCGCCCCCGCGCCCCACAGGATGGTATGAACCGTTTGCAGCAAGATGATGACATCGAAAAAAAAGCTGTAGTTCTTTATGTAAAACAAATCGTACTGC
>JAVMKL010000119.1:25871-29933 GCA_031732875.1 Candidatus Competibacter sp.
GATGATGACATCGAAAAAAAAGCTGTAGTTCTTTATGTAAAACAAATCGTACTGCAATTTTTCGCGCGCGTCCTGTTCGGACGCGCCGTAGGGATAACAAATCTGCGCCCAACCGGTGATGCCTGGGTTGACCATGTGGCGCATTGAGTAATAGGGAATTTTCCTGTTCAGTTCGGCCACGAATTGCGGCCGTTCGGGACGCGGGCCGACAAAGCTCATGTCGCCGCGCAACACATTGAACAGTTGGGGCAACTCGTCGATGCGGGTTTCGCGGAGCACCGCCCCGACCCGGGTAACCCGACTGTCCCCGGTCTGGGCCCAGCGGGCGACCCCATCCTTCTCGGCGTCCACCCGCATGCTGCGGAATTTGATGACTTCAAACAGCCGATCCTTGAAACCGACCCGGGTTTGCCGGTACAGAATCGGCCCGCGCCCGCCCGATTCGATCCAGATGGCCAGGGTGGCGACGCACATGAGCGGCCAGGTCAGCGCCAGCAGGAGCAGGCTGGCGATGATGTCGAACAACCGCTTGGCGGTTCGCTTGAGCAGAGCCTGCTGGAATCCCTCGGAAAAGATCATGCTGCTCGGCCGCAAGGCATCGAGCTGAATCCGACCGGTCTCCCGTTCGAAGAAATTCAGGAAATGGCTGATCGCGACTCCGTTGATCTTGCATTCCAGAACCTCGTCGAAGGGAAATCCCTTGCGCCGATCATCCATGGCCACCACGATTTCATCGATTTGCAACTCATCCGCCAGTTCCGGCAGATTGTTGGTAACCTGAAGCGTTCGGGAAACCAGCACGCGCGGTTCTTCATCTTCGTGGACCCGAACGTAGCCCAGAATCAAAAAACCCTTGCTATTTCGTTGCCGCAACTCCTCCAGCCGGGCCGCCTGTTGGCCCACGCCCAGAACCAGCACCCGACGCTTGAGTCGGTCGCGGCCGGCCGCTTCGAAAAGCACGAACCGCATCAGCACCACGCCCACGAAAGCGATCACGAACGTCAGGCCAAACTCGCCACGACCTAGATAAAGATCGGGAAACAAATAGTAGACGAGCGTGATCGCGAACAGCCCGAGCAGGAAACTGACCCCGACCCGCAACAGCATGTCGCTCCTGCTGGTCCACAGGTTACGCTCGTACAACCCCATCGCGGTCATGACCGCGATCATGACCAGCATGAAAGTCGACGCGCTCGGAGTGACCTCGCTCAGTAATGGCGCCGACCCGTCATAGACGAACACCATCTGCAAGAACCGGCCGAAATAGACCGACCAGAACAGATAAAGCGCTTCCGCTATCAGCAGCGTCAACAAGGCTCGGGAAACATAGTATCTGAACAGGCGTATCATGATTGACTGGCACTCATCATCATTATTGAATCTTGTGTATAATAATCGATATTCCATTGGCACCCAACCTCACCCACTTGAGTCAAGGTTACACTTGCGGCTCGGCCGGAAAAGCGGAGTTGCCGTTCCTCTCCTATACTAGCCAAACTTACAACAGTCATCCTAAACGGAGCATCATCGATGTTTGACCTCGCCTCCACCCGCATCGGCATCGTCGGTCTTGGCTATGTCGGATTGCCCCTGGCGGTCGAATTCGGCAAGCGGTTCCCGACACTCGGCCTGGACATCAACGAAGCCCGCATCCGGGAATTGCAGGCGGGTACCGACAGCACGCTGGAAGTCACGCCCGAGGAACTGCGGCTGGCCGACCAATTACGCTACACCAACCACGCCGAGTATCTGGCCAACTGCAACGCGTACATCGTCACGGTCCCGACCCCGGTGGATGAATATAAACGCCCGGACTTCGGTCCGCTGATTGGGGCGAGCACTACCGTGGGCCGCCTGCTGAAACCGGGCGACGTGGTGGTTTACGAATCCACGGTTTATCCCGGCGCCACCGAGGAGGTCTGCGTGCCAATCCTGGAGCGGGAATCCGGGCTGCGCTTCAACGTGGATTTCTTCGCCGGCTACAGTCCGGAACGCATCAACCCGGGCGACAGGGAACACCGACTCACCACCATCCGCAAGATCACCTCCGGTTCCACGCCCCAGGCAGCGGAATTCGTGGATGCATTGTACCGGTCCATCATTACCGCCGGTACCCACCGAGCTTCCAGCATCCGCGTGGCGGAGGCGGCCAAGGTCATCGAGAACACCCAGCGTGACGTCAACATCGCATTGGTCAACGAACTGGCGCTGCTGTTCAACCGGCTGGGAATCGACACCGAGGAAGTGCTGCTGGCCGCCGGCACCAAGTGGAACTTTCTGCCGTTTCGACCGGGGTTGGTGGGCGGCCACTGCATCGGCGTCGACCCCTACTATCTGACCCACAAGGCGCAGGAGATCGGCTATCACCCGGAAATGATCCTGGCCGGCCGGCGGGTCAACGACGGCATGGGCGCCCACGTGGTCCAGCGGGTAGTCAAGCTGATGAACCAGCGCAGGATTCCGGTGATGGATGCCAACGTCCTGGTTATGGGCCTGACCTTCAAGGAGAACTGTCCGGATTTGCGCAACACCCGAGTGGTCGACATCGTGCGGGAATTTCGCGACTACAACGCCCGCGTGGATGTCTACGACCCCTGGGTGGATGCCGGGGAGGCAGCCCACGAATATGGAATCGAGCCGATTACCCAACCAAGATCGGGGCATTACGATGCCATCATCCTGGCGGTGGCGCACCGGCAGTTTCGGGAGATGGG
The DNA here is from genome assembly GCA_031732875.1 of Candidatus Competibacter sp. Lineage (GTDB taxonomy): Bacteria > Pseudomonadota > Gammaproteobacteria > Competibacterales > Competibacteraceae > JAVMKJ01. Next base: position 28,586 of record JAVMKL010000119.1, read on the forward strand.
CGCCGGAGGCATTCGGACCCTAGGCAAGCCCGATTCAGTGCTGTTCGATGTGAAGTACGTGCTGCCAGCCGGCGCGACGGACGGCCGGTTGTGAGCCGGGGAGCATCGTCATGAGGATTCTGGTCACCGGCAGCGCGGGCTTCATCGGCGCGGCGCTTTCCCGGCGCCTGCTGGATCGGGGCGACGAGGTCGTCGGCCTCGACAACCTGAACGACTATTACGACGTGAACCTGAAGCGGGCGCGGCTGGCGGGCCTGAAAACGCATCCGGGCTTCACCGAGGTACGGGCCAGCCTGGAGGATCGGACCGTCCTGACCGAAACCTTCGCGCGGTACCGCCCCCGGCGGGTGGTGAATCTGGCGGCGCAGGCCGGAGTGCGCTATTCGTTGCAGAATCCCCACGCCTACGTGGACGCCAACCTGGTCGGCTTCGTCAACATTCTCGAAGCCTGCCGTCATCACGAGGTCGAACATCTGGTTTACGCCTCGACCAGTTCGGTATATGGCGCGAACACCCGGATGCCGTTTTCGGTGCACGACAACGTCGACCATCCGGTCAGCCTGTACGCCGCCACCAAGAAGGCCAACGAGTTGATGGCGCACACCTACAGCCATCTGTACGACCTGCCGACCACCGGATTGCGGTTCTTCACCGTCTACGGTCCCTGGGGACGGCCGGACATGGCATTGTTCCTGTTCACCCGCAACATCCTGGCCGGCGCGCCGATCGACGTCTTCAACTACGGTCGCCACCGGCGGGATTTCACCTATATCGACGACATCGTCGAGGGCGTGACGCGGGCGCTGGACCAGGTAGCGGCACCGAATCCGGACTGGTCGGGGGATACGCCGGATCCCGCCACCAGCCGCGCGCCTTATCGGCTGTACAACATCGGCAGCCACCGACCCATCGAGCTGATGCGCTACATCGAGGTACTGGAGGAATGCCTCGGCCGCAGGGCGGTCAAGAATCTGCTGCCGATGCAGTTGGGCGACGTACCGGATACCTATGCCGATGTCGATGCCCTGGCGCGGGATGTGGGCTACCGACCCGACACGCCCATCGAGGAAGGGGTGGCCCGCTTCGTGGCCTGGTATCGGGATTATTACCGGGTCTAAACCGGCTTCGTCACCACCTCCAGCCGCCTCCACGCGCACGGTCCGCCGCTGCTCTTGTCCAGCATTTCCAGATACTGGTGGTGGGCGGCAACTTCCTCGGTGTCGGCGCGGATCACCGCCAACGGCGGCCGGTTACGGGACAAGGTCCGGCGCGTGCCATCGCCGTTTTGCACTGTCACCCCGCTGGCGGCTTCCTGGTCGAACATGGAACCCTGCTGGCGGGTCATCGC
>JAVMKL010000120.1:0-5351 GCA_031732875.1 Candidatus Competibacter sp.
TAAAAACCAACCGACTGATTGATAAAACCCCCGTAGGATACGCATGGCATACCCCGCGATGCCGCGCCCGCCGATAGCGCTTGGGGTCGCCGGCGAGCGGCGGACGTGAGTCCGCTGTCTCCGCCCCAGCCGCTATCGCCGACGCCGTGCCGCATTCCGCGAAACAGGGGGCTGACGCCCCCCGCTCGCCGAACGACCGCGCCGCTTCCACAGGAAGAGGGGGTTTTTTGTACAGGCTTTGAATGACGGTGGATTTTTGGTGAAAGCCGCATAGACTGTAAATGGACATCAAGTCCGGTACTATCAAGCCAGAAAATTGATTGATTTTTCGCCATGTTTTCAGCTTTCTGCAAGTCGGCATGGCGTTTGGTTTCGTGGGGGGCGAGCAATGAGCGAGCATCGTCGCCGGGCATCTGCTTGCGAAGGGTGGAAGATCCGGCTTTATCTCGTGTTGGTTTTGCTTCTGCCATCGATCTGCCCGGTGCTGGCGGAGGAAGCGGGTGAGGTGGTGAGCGTTTTGGGAACGGCCGAGGTTCTGCGCGACGGCCGCTGGCAGCCGGCCGGGCCGGGCGAGGTGCTGGCGGCGGGCGAGGCGGTGCGCACCGGCGAGGGCAGCCGGGTCGCCATCCTGCTGGCCAGCGGCACCCAGCTCAAGCTCAACGCCAACAGCCAGCTGGAACTCAAGCAGGTCGGTCCGCCTTCGGAGGGTTTCGCGCCCGCCGCCGTCCAGGCGGTGCAAGGCATCCTGCGCTTGCTGGGCGGCGAAGTCTGGGTCCGCAACGGCGGCGAACCGCTGGAAATCCAGACCGTGCCCGCCGTTGCCACCATCCGGGGCACCGAATTCAACCTGATGGTCGGTCCGGGCGACGCGGCGCGATTGGTCGTGCTCGGCGGACTGGTCGAGTTCGCCAATCCCCAGGGCAGCGTGCTGGTGGCGGCCAACGAACAGGCCGACGTCCGGGTCGGCGAGGCCCCGCGCAAGACCGTGCTGCTCAACCCGCTCGATGCGGTGCAGTGGTCGCTGTACTATCCGGGACCGGTCGGCGGCCCGGCGGAACGGGCGCGGGACCCGAAGTCTCCCCGCTACTGGACCCAGGCGGCCGAGACCGCGCTCCTGCGGGGTGACGTGCCGCAAGCCCGCCAGGCGCTCGACCGGGCGCTGGCGCTCGATCCCCACGATGCGGCGGCCTACAGCCTGCGGTCGAACATCGCGTTGGTGCAAAACCGCCAGGCCGAGGCGCGGGCCGCCGCCGAACGAGCCATCGCCGCCGATCCGGCGTCATCCGCGGCCTGGCTCGGTCTGAGTCTGGTCCGGCAAGCCGAGTTTGACCTGGACGGCGCCCTGGCCAGCGCGCGCAAGGCGGTGGAACTCGATCCGACCAACGTCCGGGCGCTGGTTCAGGAAAGCAGCCTGCTGTTCGGCATGGGCCGGCTGCGCGACGCCGTCAAGGTCGCGCAACGGGCGCGGCAACGGGCGCCGGACGATGCCATGGTCAACACGATCTGGGGGTTTCTGCAACTGGCGCGTTTCCGGATCGACGAGGCCCGCGACGCCTTCCAAATCGCCATCGCCCAGGATTCCACGCTGGGTCTGCCGCATCTGGGGCTGGGGCTGGTGCTGTTCCGGCGCAACCAGACCGACGCGGCGGTCGCCGAGATGCGCCAGGCGACCCTGCTGGAGCCCCTGGTGTCGCTCTACAACAGTTATCTGGGCAAGGCGTTCTACGAAATCAAGGACGACCGGCGGGCGCAGAAGTATCTGGAGCTGGCCAAGCAACTCGACCCTCATGACCCGACCCCCTGGCTGTACGACGCCATCCGCCTGCAAAGCATCAACCGGCCGGGCGAGGCGATGGAGAACCTGCAACGGTCGATCGAACTGAACGACGATCGGGGTGTTTACCGTTCCCGGTTATTGCTGGACGAAGATTTGGCCGCCAGAGCGGTTACCTTGGGACGCATTTACAACGAACTGGGCTTTTCCGAACTCGGCTTGCAGCAAGGCTGGCAATCGGTCAACCGCGACCCCACCAACTACTCCGCTCATCGCCTGCTGGCGGATTCCTACGCGGCCTTGCCGGGCGTCGAGGCGGCGCGAGCGAGCGAATTGCTGCAAGCGCAATTGCTGCAACCGATCAACATTACGCCGGTTTCGCCACAACTGGCGGAAACCAAGCTGCTGATCCCGGCTACCGGCCCGCTCACGCCTTCCCTGTACGAGTTCAATCCACTGTTCGTGCGGAATCGCCCCACGCTGTTTTTCTCGGGCTTGGGTGGCAATCAGAGCTCTTGGGGCGACGAACTGATCGTCTCCGGCCTGACCGACCGCTTCTCCTACAGCCTCGGCCAATTTCACTATCAGGACGACGGCTACCGACCCGACAACGACGTGGAAAATAACCTCTACAATGTGTTCGTCCAGTACGCCGTGACGCCGGACTTCAACCTCCAGGCGGAATATCGGCATCGGGAAACGACCAGCGGCGATCTCCGATCCCAGTTTGATGGATCGTTCTATCCATTTGATCGCCGCAACATCGATCAGGATACCGCCCGAGTCGGCGCGCGTTATTCGCTGTCGCCCCAAACCGACGTGATCGCTTCGGTCATCTACACGGATCGGGATACCACTCTCCAGAGCCTCTCTTTCAAATTGGCGCAAAGGAGTATGGGCACTCAGGCGGAAGCCCAACTGCTTTATAAAGCGGAACCATTTAATTTGATTACTGGGCTTGGCGCCTATTCGTTGGATATCAATTCGAGTGATCTGCCTGGCGATAAAGCCACTCAGCAAAATGTCTACAGTTATGGGTATATCAAGATTCCTGATCGTGTCATTTGGACCGTCGGTTTGAGCTATGAATCCGATGAAGATCCAAATGCCAACTTGAACAAGCTCAATCCAAAGTTTGGCGTGCAGTGGGCGATCAACGATCAGGTGTCGTTGCGTGCCGCTGCCTTCCAAGCCGTCAAAAAGAGATTTACAGTCGAGCAGACCATCGAGCCAACGCAAGTGGCCGGGTTCAATCAATTGATGGATTATGTGAATATGACCGTATCGAAGAATTATGGCGCCGCGCTCGATGTCCGCTTCAACAAACAACTTTTTGGCGGCTTGGGTGTGTTAAGACAGGACAACGACGTTCCCTTTGGACAGTTGGCGCAACCCGAATTCTACGAAGTTGTGAGCAGTCAAGACCATTTCTATAGTGCCTATTTATATTGGTTGCCGAGCCACGACTGGGCATTCTCCGCCTCGTTGCTTTATCAAACATTTGAGCCGGATCAGAGCTGCGCGTTTTGTTTATATTTCTATCCGGCTGAATTGAAAACTCTTTCGCTGCCTTTGAATGTCCAGTACTTTGATCCTTCGGGGTTTTTTGCTGGATTAGGCGTAGTTTATGTAAATCAGGAAATCCAGGTCCTCAATCCTGAGTCCATGACCCTTTCGCCGATGCAGAACGAGGATTTTACTCTGATCAATGCCGGACTGGGTTATCGCCTCCCCAAACGATGGGGAATCGTTGCTCTCCAGGTCAATAATATATTCGATAAAGATTTTTATTATCAGGATAATAATTTTCAAACAGGTGATGGAACGACCAATCCCCTCTATATTCCCGAGCGAACCGTTTTTGGGCGGTTGGTTCTTAATTTCTAGCCACAACCAAAAGGAGACAATCCAATGAGTTTGACCGGTGTTGAAGTGGATGTTGCAACCCTCGGTAATATTGAGCCTAATACGGTTCTTGTGGTTATTTCGGATGATACGGGAAAGGTAAGAGTAGTGAAGGTCGATCACCAATCGATTGCCAAGGATGAGCCTTTTTTAAAAGTAGCTGCTGACGGTGCGGCAGTGGCGCTGGGCGGATGTTGGAGGCGCATTAATGGCACCTTGGTATGGGTTAACCCATGTGTGTGATGGACCCATGCTTGTGTTAAGTTGATCAACGACTTTCAGCCTTGCCCAAACTGCATATTCCCCTGATCCTTCCGGCGACTATCGTTTCGATAGTCGCCTTTGGGATTACCCTCCTTCTCTCCAACCTGTCTTTTTTTTCCTTTCTCGAACTCAAGGGACTCGATCTGCTGTTCGCGCTGCGCGGCCCCTTGCCTCCACCCGACCTCATCGTCGTCGTCGCCATCGACGAACCCTCGATGGCCGAGATCGGGCGGCAATGGCCGTGGCCGCGCGGCCTGCACGCCCGCCTGATCCAGCAACTCAACAAGGCCGGCGCCAGGGTCATCGGCTTTGACATCCTGTTTTCCGAGCCTTCCGAGCCCGCCGAGGACGAGGAGTTAGCCCGGATTCTGCGAGGCAGCGGGAACGTCGTGCTGGTCAGCGCCCTGTCGGTGGTGAACGATCCCCTGTTTCGTCACACCATCCGGATCGATCCGATTCCGGCGTTTCGCGATGCCGCCGCGGTGGGCAGTCCGCTGGTCAGCATCGATGCGGATGGAATCGTGCGGCGGGCGCGGCTGCTGGCCCCCGACATGCCCTCGTTTGCCCTGCAGGTCGTCAGGCGCTATCTGGGGAACCCGGCGCCGGGAACCGCGGCGGCGACCGAAGCGAACTGGTTGAATCAAAAAAATTTATTGCGGGAGACGCTGATCGATTATCGGGGACCGCCGAAGACGATCAGGACGGTTTCGTACTACCAGGCTCTCAATTTTGAACGGATGCTGCCGCCCGGGATTTTTGCCGGCAAAATCGTGCTGGTGGGTCGCCTGCTGGAAGCGATTCCCGAACCGCAGCGCCTGTCGGGCGACACCTTTCTCACCCCGTTCTCCTGGATTGCCGAGAGTCCTTCGGCCGGCGTCGAGATTCAGGCCAACATCATCGACAACGTTCTGGAAGGACGGTTTGTCACCGAACTCGGCGAGGCCGGGCGACTGATCCTGCTGCTGGCGTCGATATTGGCCGCCAGTTTGCTTCTCGCCTGGTTCAAGCCGGTTACCGCTCTGATTGGGACGGTGGCGCTGGCTGGCCTGTCGATAACGATTGCGTATGTGGTTTTCGCCAAAATGAATGTGTGGATTCCCATTGTTTCAGGAGTCATGGCCCTGGGGTTGGTCTATGGCGGTCATTTGCTGAGCCGGACGCTGATGGCCGAGCGCGAGCGCCGCCGCTTGCTGGAGGAAGTCAATCGCGATCTGGAAATGAAAATCGCCGGGCGTACCCAGGAACTTTCCACGGCCAATTGGGAGCTTCAGCAGCGCCACCGGGAAATCGAGGCCGCTTACCAGGACTTGAGGCGCACGCAGGAACAACTCGTCCATTCGGAAAAAATGGCCTCGCTGGGTCTGTTGGTGGCCGGGGTGGCGCACGAACTGAACAATCCCATCAGTTA
>JAVMKL010000121.1:0-29749 GCA_031732875.1 Candidatus Competibacter sp.
GCGATGCGGGCGTTGGCCTACGTGGTCGCCAAGCACATGGATCTGGCCCGCCACCATCCCGACCCGGCGGTTCGCGAATCGCATCAGGCGCGGGTGGATTTGCTGATTCCGGTGGTCAAGGGCTGGTGCACCGAAACCGGCATCGAGGTCGCCTCGCTGGGCGTTCAGGTCCACGGCGGCATGGGCTATATCGAGGAGACCGGCGCCTGCCAGCACCTGCGCGATTCCCGCATCGCCACGATTTACGAGGGCACCACGGCGATCCAGGCCGCCGACCTGGCCGGCCGCAAGCTGAGCATGGATCGGGGCGCCGCGATGCGGGCGCTCGTCGCCGAAATCGAAGCGACCGCCGAAGACCTGGGTCAGTTGCCCGGCGACGATCTGACCACCATCCGCGAGGCGTTGCGCGAGGGCGCGAGAGCGCTGGCCGAGGCCACCGACTGGATGCTGGCCAGCCGGGACGCCAACGCCGCGATGGCGGTATCGGTCGACTACATGATGCTCGCCGGCATCGTCTGCGGCGGCTGGCAGATGGCCCGCGCGGCGCGGGTGGCGCAGAACAAGCTGTCGACCGGCGAGGACATCGTGTTCCACGAAGCCAAATTGGTCACCGCCCGCTTTTACGCCGAGCACGTGCTGCCGAAGTCCGGCGCCCTGCTGCGTTCGGTCCGCAACGGCGGCGTCTCGATCCTGGCGCTGACCGAGGAGCAGTTCTAATCGCCATTCGCTGAGACTCGTCAATCCCACCGGTTCTCTTCCGGAACGGTGGGATTTTTCTTTATCGACGGAACCCGGAAGGAAACGGCGTATCGCGGGCTCGTATTACCCATCCTGTCGCCGTTGGCCGCAAGTATCGTCTTGCTGGTGGTATTCCACACAGCCCTGTTGTTGCGGCAGCGAAACGATAGCCGATTAAACCCTGCTTTGTTTGAAGCCAGCTTCTATAATTTCCCATAGTCGGCGCACGGCGATTCGATCCGCCCCACCCGCCACAGCGGCCCTCGAACCCAGGTACTCCCGTCATGACCGAACTGACCACCCGCGAACCTGAACTCACCACCCGCGACAGTCTGTTGAATCGCACCATGCACAATCTCCGGGAGGCCTGGCGCGAGGTTGCCGATTGGCGGGGCGGTTTGCTGTCCGCCGCCCCCGGCCCCAACTTGCCAGACAAGGACAAGGAGGCGCTGAAAGCCCAGATGCGCGACTGTCTGGAAGGGCGCGGTGGCGAGGTCTCGGCCCGCGCCCGCGCCGCCAATCTGGGACGAATTTATCTGTCGCTCAACGCCAGGGGCCGCAAGCGGTTCCTGACAATCCTCGCCACCGAGTTCGATATCGACCGCAAGGCGGTGGACAAGGCGACCGCCAAACTCCAACAGGCCGGCGACAATACCGAGGAGCGCGCTAAGGCCGAGCGAGCGCTGCGACAGGCGCTGCAACCGCCCCGGTTGCGTCTACTGGCGCAGCTCAACGCGCTGCCCGAGGGTTTTCACTTTCTGGTGGATTTACGCGCGGAGCTGTTGGAATGGCGCAAGGATGATCCCGCGCTGGCGGCATTGGAGCGGGATTTGCTTTCGCTGCTGGCCTCCTGGTTCGACGTCGGCTTCCTGGAACTGCGGCGCATCACCTGGGACTCACCGGCGTCGTTGCTGGAAAAAATGATCGCCTACGAAGCTGTGCATCCGATCAAAAGCTGGGACGATCTCAAGAACCGGCTCAGTTCCGACCGGCGCTGTTTCGCTTTTTTCCATCCCCGCATGCCGAACGAGCCGCTGATCCTCGTGCAGGTGGCGCTGGTCAACGGTATCGCCGACAACGTCCACACCCTGCTGGACGAAACGGCGCCGGTACTCGACCCCCACGCCACCGATACCGCGATTTTCTATTCCATCTCGAACGCCCACGAAGGTCTATCCGGCATCAGTTTCGGCAATTTCCTGATCAAGCGGGTAGTGGACGAACTGATCACCGAGTTCAAGAACCTCAAGACTTTCGCCACCCTGTCGCCGATTCCCGGTTTTCACCACTGGCTGGACGGCAAGTTGAACGAACCGGGCAAGGACGCCGAGGTGGAGCTGCTGACACCGGCAGATCGCAAGGCGCTGATGGCGGCCGCCGGTACCGGTTCCGAACCGGTTTCGTTGAAAACCCTGCTGCAAGCCTCCGACTGGCGCCAGAAACCGGAGTTGGCCAAGGCGTTGAAGCACCCGTTGCAGCGATTGTGCGCCCGTTATCTGGCGAAGGAAAAACGCGAGGGCGGAACCGCCTACGACCGGGTGGCTCACTTCCACCTCTCCAACGGCTCGCGCATCGAGCGGCTGAACTGGCTGGCCGATACCTCGGCCAAGGGCATGGGACAGTCGGCCGGCATGATGGTGAACTATCTCTACAAGCTCGACGACATCGAAGCCAACCACGAAGCCTATCGTGGCGAAGGCAAGGTGATGACCTCGTCGGCGATTCGGTCGCTGCTGAAGTCCTGAAGCCGGTAAGTCAAGTCGCCGAAGCACGTCGACGCCCGCTTTTCCTCCGCCCTCTTTACGGCGACCGGCGGTCGGTGGTTAGATGACCGCCCCAAGCCAACCACCCGACCAAAGATCGCATGGCCCAATACATCTATACCATGAACCGCGTGGGCAAGATCGTGCCGCCCAAGCGGGAGATTCTCAAAAACATTTCATTGTCGTTCTTCCCCGGCGCCAAGATCGGCGTGCTGGGCCTGAACGGCTCGGGCAAATCCACCCTGCTGCGCATCATGGCCGGCGTGGATACCGACATCATCGGCGAGGCCCGCCCCCAACCCGGCATCAAGATCGGCCTGCTGGCGCAGGAGCCGCAACTCGATCCCACCAAGGACGTGCGCGGCAACGTCGAGGAAGCCGTCGAACCGATCAAGATCGCTCTGGCGCGGCTGGACGAGGTCTACGCCGCCTACGCCGACCCCGAGGCCGATTTCGAGAAATTGGCCGCCGAACAGGCCGACCTCGAAGCCTGGCTGCAAGCCACCGACGGTCATAACCTGGACCGCACTCTGGACGTCGCCGCCGACGCCCTGCGCCTGCCGCCGTGGGACGCGGACGTCGCCACGCTCTCCGGCGGCGAGAAGCGGCGGGTGGCATTGTGCCGGCTGTTGCTCGCCAAGCCCGACATGCTGCTGCTGGACGAACCGACCAACCACCTCGACGCCGAATCGGTGGCCTGGCTGGAGCGTTTCCTGCTCGACTACCCGGGCACCGTGATCGCCGTCACCCACGATCGCTATTTCCTCGACAACGTCGCCGGCTGGATTCTGGAACTGGACCGCGGCTACGGCATCCCTTGGGAAGGCAATTACTCCTCCTGGCTGGAGCAGAAGGAGAAACGGCTGGAAATCGAGGAAAAGCAGGAAACCGCCCACATCAGGACGATGAAGGCGGAGCTGGAATGGGTGCGCGCCAACCCCAAGGGCCGCCACGCCAAGAGCAAGGCCCGCCTGGCCCGCTTCGAGGAACTGGAATCGCAGGAATTCCAGAAGCGCAACGAAACCCAGGAACTGTACATTCCACCGGGACCGCGCCTCGGCGACCTGGTGGTCGAAGCAACCGGCCTGCGCAAGGGCTTCGGCGACCGGCTGCTGATCGACGGTCTCGACCTCAACCTGCCCAAGGGCGGCATCGTCGGGGTGATCGGCCCCAACGGCGCCGGCAAGACCACCCTGTTCCGGATGCTGGTCGGACAGGAACGGCCGGACGGCGGCGAGCTGCGGGTCGGCAACACCGTCAAGCTGGCCTACGTGGACCAGTCGCGCGACGCCCTCGATCCCGGCAAGACGGTCTGGCAGGAAATCTCCGACGGGCTGGACACCATCGCCATCGGCAACTACCAGATCAATTCGCGCGCCTACGTCGGCCGCTTCAACTTCAAGGGACCGGACCAACAGAAGTTCGTCAAGGATCTGTCCGGCGGCGAGCGCAACCGGCTTCACTTGGCCAAGCTGTTGAAAAGCGGCGGCAACGTCCTCCTGCTGGACGAACCGACCAACGATCTCGACGTGGAGACGCTGCGGGCGCTGGAAGAGGCGTTGCTGACTTTCGCCGGCTGCGCGGTGATCATCTCCCACGACCGCTGGTTCCTGGACCGCATCGCCACTCATATCCTGGCGTTCGAGGGCGATTCGCGGGTCGTCTGGTTCGAGGGCAACTACGCGGATTATGAAGCCGACCGCAAGCGGCGACTGGGCGTGGACGCCGACCAGCCGCACCGAATCAAGTACCGAAAATTGGCCTGATTTCTCCGCCGCCGCGTTCCGGCGGCGCAAAAAGGCCGCCGGAACGCGGCCAGGTGTATAATGGCGTCACAGGGACACGGGAGACCGCCATGCTGAAGCCGCTCATCCCCGAAGGCGAAGCGTTGCGCCGGGCGTTCCAATGGCTCGCCGACCAAGGGGGGCATTGCACCCTCAAAACAGTGGAACAGGCCAGCCTGATGTTCGACCTGACCCCACGGGACGAGGAATTCCTGCTGCGGCAGTTCGTCCACCACCGCGGCGCCGCCAGCGACACTCCCCTTTCAGGGCAACAGCGGGCTTCCGGTTAGCCGCCGGGCAAAGTTGACCAGCATGGCGGCGGTCGCGCCCCAAATGAAGCGGTCCTGGTAGGGAATGACGTAGTACCGCCGCTGCTGGCCCTTGTAGAACATCCCGCGGGATTCGTGGTTGCGCGGATCGAGCACGAACTCCAGCGGCACCTCGAACGCCTCGGCGACTTCGAACGCATCCAGCGCCAGATCGAACGGCGGCGTGACGAAACCCACCACCGGCGTGACCAGGAACCCGGTCACGGTCTGATACAGATCCAGAAAGCCGGCGATCTCCACCACGTGCCGGCGCCGCAACCCGATCTCCTCCTCCGCTTCGCGCAGGGCGGTTTCCACCGGACTGGCATCACCCTCCTCGGTTCGGCCGCCGGGAAAGCTGATCTGTCCGGCATGATGCTCCAAATGAGCGGTGCGCTGGGTCAACAACACGGTATAGCCTTCGGACCGCTCGACCAGCGGCACCAGCACCGCCGCCGGGGTCAGCGTCCGTTCCTCGCGCTCCATCCCGGCTACCGCGTGATCGCCGGTGATGGTTTCCACCTGGTGCGTGGAATGCAGGCAACGGCGAACCCGGTCGCGCATTTCCGCGTGATTCACCCCACCTCCCGTTTGCTCCCCGCGCTCCCCGGCAGGAGAGCGGCTGGGGGCGAGAGGCCGAACAGCCGCGCGTAATTCGCGAAAGTGACCTCCGCTACCCGCTCCAGCGTCTCGCCGCGCAACCCGGCGACGAACTCCGCCACATGCCGTACCCAGGCCGGATGATTGGATTTGCCTCGGTGCGGGACTGGAGCCAGATAGGGCGCGTCGGTTTCCACCAGCAACCGGTCGGCCGGCAAGCGCCGGGCCGCGTCCTGAATCGGCTTGGCGTTCTTGAAGGTCACGATGCCGGAAAACGAGACATGAAAATTCAACCACAACGCCCGTTCCGCCATGGCCCAGTCCTCGGTGAAGCAGTGCAGCACCCCGCCCACCTCAGGCGCGCCTTCTTCCTCCAGAATGCGCAAGGTATCGTCGCGGGCATCGCGGGTATGGATGATCAGTGGTTTGCCCAGTTCCCGGGCGGCGGCGATGTGGATGCGGAACCAGGACTGCTGGCGGGCCATGCTATCGCGACCGTGGTAGTAATCCAGCCCGGTTTCACCGATGGCGACCACTCTGGGCTCGCGGCCCAGCGCGACCAGTTCCGCCACGCTCGGCGCCCGGCCGCCATCCTCGCTGGGGTGCACGCCCACCGATAGCGCGATGCACGGATGGGGTTCGGTCAGGCGGGCCAGCGCCGGCCAGCTTTCCAGATCGGTCGCCACGCTCAGCAGTCGGGTCACCCCATTCGCCTTCGCGGCTTCCAGTACCCCTGCCAAGCTGCCGCCGAACCGGGTGAGATCGAGCCGGTCCAGATGGCAATGGGAATCGACCAGCATCGCCGCCCGCACCTACATCGTATTGGTCGGCTGATCGGCACGGGTGTAGCCTGCCAGCAGCGCTTCAATTTTTTTCTGAAGCCTGCTGCCATCGGCACCGCCGAATTGAATGCCGACCCCCATCTGTCGGCCACCGGGCGTCGTCCGGCAGTTGATCCAGACCACTTTGCCGGTGATGGCAAACCGTTCTGGATCCTCCAGCAGGGTGAGCAGCAAAAACACTTCATCGCCCGGCTCGAAGGATTTTTCAGTCGGAATGAAGATGCCGCCGCCCTTGACAAAGGGCATGTAGCTCGAATGCAGCATCGCTTTGTCCTTGATGGCGAGGGAAATGACGCCTTGTCGTGGAGCCGCCATGGTTTCAACCTTCCTCAAACGCGCGTCCGCGCGGGACGTCGGATGGATCATCCCCCGCGGCGTCGCAGAGGAACGCTTCCAGCAACAGTTGCGCGTTGACCTGGGTAGTCGCGCACAGGCCGTGCAACCGAACCGCCGCGTCAAGTCGATCAAACAGGCCGCGCGGCGAATGCCGGTCGGCCCAGCGCCGCAGCACCGAGTGCAGGTCGGGGTTGCTCAAGCGGGGGGGTTCGGGACTCATCTTAAGCCGAATCAGGTCGGTATGCCAACCGATCAGCCAGCGCAGGCTCTCGGCCAGATCACCCTGGGTCCAGCATTCCGCCGCCCGGATCGGGTCGAGCCGGCCAGTCTGGACCTGCTCGTAACAATCGACCAATTCCCCGCGGCGGCGCCAGCGGTCCCCGCCGGCATAGGCCAGTGCCACCAGCGGTGCTCCGCCGACCACGTCGAGCAACGCTTCCGGATCCGCGGCGCCAGCCGCTCGAGCCGCCAGCCAGGGCACGGCAACCTCCGGAGAGGGCCGGTCGAAATGAACCTTCTGGCAACGGCTGCGCACGGTGGCGGGCAGCCGCGCGGGTCGAGCGGTCACCAGCAGCAACAGGCTGTCGCCGGGCGGCTCCTCCAGTGTTTTCAGCAGGCCGTTGGCGGCGTTGTCGTTGAGATGATCGGCCGGTTCCAGCAGGGCGATCTTATAGCCGCCGTACTGGGCGGTGTAGCCGAAAAAGGCGCGGAGATCGCGGATCTGATCGATCTTGATGACCTTGCCCTCCTCGGTCGGCCGCACCGCGGCATAGTCGGGATGGTTGCCGGCCCGAAACAGCCGGCAACTCCGGCACCGGCCACAGGCATCGCCGCCGGCATCCGGCGTCTCGCACAACAGCGCCTGGGCCATCCGGCGGGCAAACGCCAGCTTGCCCAGCCCAGCCGGTCCCGCCAGCAGCAGGGCGTGGGGCAGGCGACCGGCGGCCAGGCGCCGCTGGAGTTGTTGCCAAGGATGCTGATGCCAGGGAAGCCGTTCGTCCATCAACCGCTCTCCAACCACCCGGCGAGGATGGCTTCCACCTCGACCCGGACCGCTTCGACCGGACGTTCGGCATTCACGATCCGGTGGCGGTCCGGATCTCGCCGGGCCCGCTCCAGATAAACCGCGCGCACCTGCTCGAAAAAATCCACCTCCTCCCGCTCGAAGCGGTCCGCCGCACCGCGCCGGCCAACCCGCGCCAGACCCTTCGCCACCGGCAGGTCGAACAGCAGGGTCAGGTCGGGACGCAACCCGCCCTGCACCCAATCCTCCAGTATCGCGATCCGTTCCAGCGGCAACCCGCGCCCGCCGCCTTGATAGGCGTAGGTGGCGTCGGTGAATCGGTCGCACAGCACCCAGCGGCCGGCGGCCAGCGCGGGGCGGATCACCCGTTCGAGATGCTCGGCGCGGGCGGCGAACATCAGCAGGGTTTCGGTGGCCGGAGTCATGCCGTCGTGACGATGGCCGAGCAGCAGGGAGCGGATGTCTTCGCCCAGCGCCGTGCCACCCGGCTCGCGGGTCGACACCACCCGGTGGCCAACCCGCTCCAGGTACTCGCGGATGAAGACGAGCTGGGTGGTTTTGCCGGCGCCTTCGCCGCCCTCGACGGTGATGAATCGGCTGGCCATCTCACCTCCCCTTCGATTGATACTGCCTGACGGCCCGATCATGCTGCTCGAGCGTGCTGGAGAACACGTGGCCGCCTTCGCCGGTGGCCACGAAATACAGGGCGTCGCCGGAGGCGGGATGGACGGCGGCGTTCAGCGAGTCCATCCCCGGCAGGGCGATGGGCGTCGGCGGCAGGCCCTTGCGGGCATAGGTGTTGTAGGGCGTGTCGGCGGCCAAATCCTGGCGGCGCAGATCGCCATCGAACGCCTCGCCCAGCCCGTAGATCACCGTCGGATCGGCTTGCAGACGCATTCCCTTGCGCAGACGCCGGGCGAACACACCAGCGATATCCGGCCGTTCCGCCGGCACGGCGGTTTCCTTCTCGATGATCGAGGCCAGAATCAGCGCCTGATAAGGATCGCTCAACGGCAGGTCCGGCGCGCGGCTGGCCCAGGCTTCGGCAAGCCGCCGGTCCATCGCCGCCAGCGCCCGCCGCAGGAACACCTCATCGGTGAGGCCGGCGGGAAAATGATAGGTATCCGGCAGGAATCGCCCCTCGGGATGCTCGCCCGGCCGGCCCAGCCGGGCCATCACCTCGGTGTCGCTCGCTCCTTGCAGGGTCTGAACCAGCTTTGGCTGGGCCGCCAGCGCCTGGCGCAACTGGCGGAACGTCCAACCCTCCACCACGGTCAGCGGATATTGGATAACCCGGCCGGCGACGATCTGCCCGATCGCACCGCGTGGCGTGGCGCCGGGCATGATGGCGTATTCGCCGGCCTTAAGCCGGTGCGCCAGCCCGTTCAGTCGGGCGTAGGCTTCCAAGTACGGTGCCGACCGCAGCAGGCCGGGCTGCCGCCGCAGTTCCCGGGCGATATCGCCGATGCCCATGCCCGGCTTTACCTCCACGACCCAGCCGCCGGTGGGAACACCGAGGGGTGTATCGAGGAAGCGGCGGTAATCGGCGAAGACGATGTACAGCGCCGGCCCGAACACCAGCGCTAGCACCGCCACCGCCAGCAACAACCGCCGAAGCCACCTTGGAAACATCATCCCCTTGGGTCGGGAGGGGCGGCACGAAGCGCCGGTGGGGTTCGAATGGCCAGCCGCGCGACAACGGTAACGCCGCGCTCAATCCAGCACGCGGAACACGACGGTGCCGTTGGTGCCGCCGAATCCGAAAGAGTTCGACAGCGCGACCCGGATTGGTCGTTCCTGCGCGGCATGCGGCACGTAGTTCAGGTCGCAACCCGGCTCGGGCTCGTCCAGATTGATGGTCGGCGGCGCGACTCGGTCGCGGATCGCCAGGATGGCGAAAATCGCCTCGACGCCGCCGGCCGCGCCCAGCAGGTGGCCAGTCATCGACTTGGTCGAACTCATGGCCAGCCGGCAGGCATGATCGCCGAACACGGCCTTGGCTGCGTCGCTCTCGATCTTGTCGCCGGCGGGGGTAGAGGTACCGTGCGCGTTGATGTAGTCCACCGCGCCGGGAGCGATTTCCGCGTCGCGCAGGGCGTTGACCATCGACCGGCGGGCGCCGTCGCCATCGGGCGGCGGCAGAGTCATGTGGTAGGCATCGCCGCTCATGCCGAAACCGATCAGTTCGGCATGGATACGGGCGCCGCGCCGCCGGGCGTGCTCGTACTCCTCGAGCACCATCACCCCGGCGCCGTCGCTCAGCACGAAGCCGTCGCGTTCCCGGTCCCACGGCCGGCTGGCCCTCTCCGGCTCGTCGTTGCGGACCGACAGCGCACGCGCGGCAGCGAAGCCGCAGAGCCCAGTCGGGGTGGTCGCCATTTCCGCGCCGCCGGCGATCATCACATCGGCATCGCCATGGGCAATCAGCCGGCCCGCCAGGCCGATGCTGTGGGTGCCGGTGGTGCAGGCGGTGACCACCGCCAGATTAGGTCCCTTGATTCCGTATAGAATCGACAGATTGCCCGAGACCATGTTGATGATGCTGCGGGGCACGAAAAACGGTGTCAGTTTGCGCGGGCCGCCCTTCAGGAAAGCCGAATGACCCTCCTCGATACCCGGCAGACCACCGATGCCCGAACCGATGTAAGTCCCGATCCGCTCGGCGTTGGTCTCGGTAATTTCCAATCCAGAATCCCGGATCGCCTGGACCGCGGCGCCGATACCGTAATGGATGAAGGTGTCCATCTTCCTGGCTTCCTTGACCGGCAGGTACTGCTCGATCTGAAAGTCCTTGACCGAACCGCCGATGCGCACCGGATAACCGCTGACATCGAAGGCGGTGATCGGTCCGATCCCACTGCGGCCGGCCAGAATGTTGGTCCAGGCCGTCTCCACGGTGCTGCCGACCGGGGACACGATGCCCATGCCCGTCACTACCACTCGCCGCTTGGCCACGGAACTACCCTCTTCGGTACTACGCCGACAAAACAAGGCCGCGACCCCCGGCGGTGGCCGCGGCGGACGAACCGGGTCCGGGTGGGACAGACACCCTCAACCGAGGTGCGTCGCGATATAGTCGATCGCCTGTTGCACCGTCGTAATCTTCTCGGCATCCTCGTCGGGGATTTCGAGTTCGAATTCCTCCTCTAGGGCCATCACCAATTCGACGGTATCCAGCGAGTCGGCGCCGAGATCCTCGACAAAGGAGGCCTCGTTGGTGACCTGCTCTTCCTTCACCCCCAACTGCTCGATGATGATTTTCTTGACGCGGGCTTCAATGTTGCTGATGTCGGTCATGATAGTTTGCTTCCTCGTTGTGAACCCCAGACAACCGCGGTACTACGCCGCGGAGTATTGTATGGAAAACATCGGCGCGGATGCCATCAATTCTAGCCGCCGGCAGCCGTCAAACCATGTGCATGCCGCCGTTGACGTGCAGGGTTTCGCCGGTAATGTAACCCGCATCGGCCGACGCCAGGAACGCCACGACGTTGGCGACGTCCCGCGGCTCGCCCGGCCGTTGCAGCGGAATGGTCTCGACCAGCGCCCGGCGCTGCGCCTCGGGTAGCGCCCGGGTCATGTCGGTGTCGATCAACCCTGGAGCCACCGCGTTGACGGTGATGTTACGCGAGCCGACCTCGCGCGCCAGCGACTTGGTGAAGCCGATCACGCCCGCCTTGGCCGCCGCGTAGTTGGCTTGCCCGGCGCTGCCGGTCGCGCCGACCACCGAGGTGATGTTGATGATGCGCCCGCGCTGGGCCTTCATCATCCCGCGCAACACCGCCTTGCTCAGCCGGTAGACCGAGGACAGATCGGTGTCGAGAATCGCCGTCCACTCTTCTTCCTTCATCCGCAATAGCAGGTTGTCGCGGGTGATGCCGGCGTTGTTGACCAGGATGGTCGGCGCGCCGAATTCCTGGGCTACCGCCTTGACCGCCGCTTCCACCGACGCCGGATCGGTCACGTCCAGCCGCAGACCGCGACCGCCGATCCCGTGGTCGCGCAAGTCCCGACCGATCGCTTCGGCGCCGGCCTCGGTGGTCGCGGTACCGACCACGGTCGCGCCCCGTCGCCCCAGTTCGCGGGCGATGGCTTGGCCGATACCGCGGCTGGCCCCGGTCACCAGGGCGATCTCACCCGCCAGCGTCATCATTGTGAATCCTCCGTTTCAATATTTCAGCAGCACCGCGCCCCAGGTGAAGCCTCCGCCGAAGCCTTCCAGCAACACCGTGTCGCCTCGCTGGATACGGCCGTCGCGCACCGCCACATCCAAAGCCAGCGGCACCGAAGCCGCCGAAGTGTTGCCGTGGGTCCGCACGCAGTCCACCATGCGCGCTTCCGGCAGGCCCAACCGCTTGGCAGTGGCCGAGAGGATGCGCCGGTTGGCTTGATGGGGGATCACCCAGTCCACGTCGGCGACGGTCATGCGATTCGCCGCCAGAATCCGCTCGGCGATGTCCTTGAGGGTGGTGACCGCCACCTTGAACACTTCGCTGCCGCGCATTTCCACGAAGGCGGCGTTCTGGCGGGTTTGATCGTAGCCGCCGGACACGCCAGCCGGCACCCACAGCAGTTCCTTGTAACGACCGTCGGCGCCCAGCCGGCTGTCGATGATGCCGGGTTCGTCGGCCCCTTCCAGCACCACTGCGCCGGCGCCGTCGCCGAACAGGATGCAGGTACCGCGGTCCGTCCAGTCGATGATGCGGGTGAAGGTATCGGCTCCGACCACCAGCGCCCGTTTGGCCGCGCCGGTGCGGATGAAGCGATCAGCGATATCCAGAGCGTAGACGAAGCCGGTGCAAACCGCCTGCACGTCGAAGGCGGGACCGCCGTGGCAACCGAGCCGATGCTGCAATTGCGTGGCGACGCTGGGAAAGATGTGATCGGGCGTGGTGGTGCCCAGCACGATCAGGTCGATATCGCGCGCTTGGAGGCCGGCCGCTTCCAGCGCCCGGCGGGAAGCGTGCTCGGCCAGATCGCAGGTGGTTTCCCCCGGCGCGGCGATGTGGCGCTCCTCGACGCCGGTGCGTTCGACGATCCAGCTCGCCGTGGTTTCGATCATCTGCTCGAGATCGGCGTTGGTCAGCACTTTTTCCGGCAGGTAACCGCCGGTTCCCATGATGGTGGAGTAGCTCAAAGCGCTTGCCTCGTGGCGTGAAGGGCGACCAGATGAGCGTCGATGCGCCGCGGCACCGCCTGTTCGACTTCCAGCATCGCCACCTGGATCGCGTTGGCGAACGCCAGAGCGTCGGCCCCCCCATGACTCTTGACGACGATGCTCCGCAGGCCCAGCAGGCTGGCGCCGTTGTAGCGACGGGGATCGATCCTGCGGCGGAACGCGCGCAGCACCGGCAATGCGATCAGGCCGGCCAGGCGGGTCAGCGGGTTCCGCTTGAATTCCTGGGTCATGTAGTGGCGGACCAGCCTGGCGACACCCTCGCTGCTCTTGAGCGCGATGTTGCCGACGAAACCGTCGCAGACCACCACGTCCACATCGTCCAGATAGATGCCGTCGCCTTCCACGAAACCGAGGTAGTTGAGATCGCTGGCGGCCAGCAGTCGGGCCGCTTCCCTGACCTGCTCGTTGCCCTTGATGTCTTCCTCGCCGATGTTCAGCAAACCCACTCGCGGCCGCTGGATCCCGTTAACCTCGGCCAGCACCGAACCCATGACCGCGAATTGCAGCAGATGCTCGGCCTTGCTGTCCACGTTGGCGCCCAGGTCCAGCACGCGGGTTTGGCCACGCACGGTCGGCAGCGTGGTACAGATGGCGGGCCGGTCGATACCGGGCAGGGTCTTGAGCACGAACCGGGCAGTCGCCATCAGGGCCCCGGTGTTGCCGGCGCTGACGCAGGCGTCGGCCTCGCCCTGCTTGACCAGATTGATCGCCACCCGCATCGAAGAATCTTTTTTGACCCGCAAAGCCTGGGCGGGCGACTCGTCCATGCTCACCAGTTGCGAGGCGTGGCGGATGACGATACCGGGATGTCCCCTGGCCTTGAGCTTGGCGAGTCTGGCCGCCAGCACGTCCTCCTGGCCGACCAGAACGAGTCGCAGCGCGTCGCCGCTGGTCTTCAGCGCGCGCAGGGCGGCGGGCACGATCATATCGGGACCGACATCGCCGCCCATGCCATCCAAGGCAATGGTGACCGGTCGGGTCATGGGGTCGGAAGGTGGGTCATGGGTCGGGGGGGCAGTGGTCCGGGCCGCGGCGGCGGGGCGCGGTTATTCTTCGTTTTCGTCCGCCGCCGGTTCGCTGATCACCTTGCGGCCGCGATAGAAACCGTTCGGGGAAACGTGATGGCGGCGGTGCAACTCGCCGGAAGTGGGATCCGTCGACAGGGTGGGCGCCGTCAGGGCATCGTGGGCGCGGCGCATGCCGCGCCGGGAAGGACTCTTTCGGCTTTTCTGGACAGCCATGGCTCAATCGATCCTCTTGGAGTCTCGCAACAGGGATGCCAGCGCCGCCAAGGGCTGGCGATGTTCCGCGTCCGGCGCGCTCGCGCCGGACGTCACATAACCGTTGGCCTCGCAATCCCGCGCGTCTTCGTGACGGGGAACCTGCGGCAAGGCCAACAACAATTCGTCTTCCACCAGGCTGGCGATCGCAATGTCGCGTTCCGGAACCAATAGTGGCTCGTACTCGTCGGGCAGGCGGTCGAACTCGGCCTCGCCGCGCGCCAGCCCCAAGCTCACCGTCGCCACAATCGGCAGTCTGAGCGGTCCCAGACAACGCTGGCAAACCAGTTCGACCTCGGCTTGCAGCCTGCCCCGAATGAACCGCAGGCCATCTCCGTCGATCCCCGCCTCCAGCGCTACGCTCACCATGCCGTCGGCATGGTCGAGCAGAGCAGCCAGCCGCGGCAGTTCGGCCAGCGCCAGCTTGCCGTCCAGCCGCCCGCCTTCGACAGCCAGTTGCCAAGGGTTGACCCGTTCGGGGAGCGGTGGAATCTGCATAAGGCGCGGAATGATAAAGGCAGGTTGAATTTCTGTCAAAATAAAGCCGGATTTCGCACAATTACCGTGATTTCGATCCATCCACCGAGTTGTCGCCATGTCCGATACCCTTTCCGACGGCCGCCTTCTGATTCTGGCCTCCACCTCTCCCTTCCGCCGCGAATTGCTGGCCCGGCTGGGCCTGCCGTTCGCGGTCCGGGCGCCCGAGGTCGATGAGAGCCAGCAGCCTGGCGAGGCGGCTCCGGTGCTGGTGGCCCGACTGGCGGAGTGGAAAGCCCACGCCGTCGCCCGCCACGCACCGGACGCTTTGGTGATCGGTTCGGACCAGGCGGCGGTGCTGGATGGCGATATTCTCGGCAAGCCCGGCGATCACGAGCGGGCGACGGCGCAACTGCGGCGGGCCTCGGGCCGGACAGTCATCTTTTATACCGGCCTGTGCCTGCTGGACGGAGCCAGCGGCCGGCGACAGGTCGCGGTGGAAGAATTTCGGGTGGTATTTCGGACGCTGACGCCGGCGATGATCGACCGCTATCTGCGGCGGGAGCAACCCTACGGCTGCGCCGGCAGTTTCAAGTCCGAGGGGTTGGGCATCGCGCTGTTCGAGCGGCTGGAAGGCGACGATCCCACCAGTCTGATCGGCCTGCCGCTGATCCGGCTGACCCGAATGTTGGAGGCGGCGGGAGTGGCGGTGCCGTGAGCGAGGAATTTTTTTGACAAACCGGCGCGCCGCCGCCGGGGCGGTTTTGTTCCCCGGCCGCCTGCGGGGTAATACCAAATCCCGATAGTGCGAGAGTCCACCTGTTGATAATAAATATTTGAATATAAAGTAAAATAACATCAAATAAAGATCAAAACCTATGCGGAAATGGTATAAGATGCCGCGTTCTCCCCAACCCCACCCAACCGGCCGCCGCCACGCTCAAACTCCCCATCGGCCTGCAAAACCTACGCGAGATGCGCACCCAAGGCTATGCCTACGTCGACAAAACGCCCTTCGTCGCCCGGTTGGCCGAACAGGGCAAGTATTATTTCATGGCCCGGCCTCGGCGGTGACCCTGACCGGCATTGATTTCAGCCGGGAACAGCGCAATCTACCGGGGTTCGCCTGGACGCAGGTTTAGCGGCTGAAGAAAACTCCCCTCTCCCGGTGGGAGCGGCGCGGTCGTTCGGCGAGCGGGGGGCATCAGCCCCCTGTTTCGTGGAATGCGGCAAGGCGTCGGCGAAGCGGCTGAGGCGGAAACAGCGGACTCACGTCCGCCGCTCGCCGGCAACCCCAAGCAATATATCCGACAAAAACACTCTGAAACTAAGGGAATATAAAAAATCTGGAATGTCTTGCTGGATCAACTCGCTTCTACGGCCTGAATAACCAAAGCCGAGAACCAATATAACCAATTCAATAAAATGACTCACCCCTGCTTCGAACCCCGGCATTCCTTGCCCCGACCCTCGGGCACGGGTGTAAAATTTTCTGACGGAGCCGGGGAGGTGAAATTTTCTGCCAATATAGCCAACCCATGGCGGAAAGCGATTTCGGTCTGGCTCCCACTCCACGGAAAGTCAAGAAGAAAAAATTTACTTGACCCTTTTTTCCCGCGGGGGAACGCGACAGGTGGTCTCAAACCGATTGGCACGGATCAGGTCCGCGAATCCAGTCCTCGATGCGCAACTCGGGAATCCGCTCGTAGTGCCGCCGGTTACCGGTGACCAGACGGGCGCCGCGCGCCAGGGTGATAACGGCGATCAACAGATCGGCATCCGCCAGTAGGTTGCCTGCCCGCTCCAAGTCGGTTTTAAGGCGACCGAAGCGTTCCGCCGCGACCCAGTCCAGTTCCAGGATCGGCAGGGTGGCGAGGAACGCCATCACCAGTGTTTGATTGGATCCGGGCGCGCGCGATTTGGCAGCGCCGTAGGCCAGCTCGCAGGCGGTGATCCAGGTGGTAGCCACCTCGTCCGGAGTCCGGCGGCGGCACTCGATCACGCGGACGTTGCCGCGCAGGATCTCGATGCAGACGTCCGTATCCAGGATTTTCACAGGTCGACCGGCCGGCCCGGCGTGCGCGCGGCGTAGAGTTCGCCGATCTCCTCGGCCAACTCCCGGTCGGAATCCCAGCGTCCCGCCAGCGTCTGCCACGCCCGCACCTGCGCTTCGATCCGCTCGGCCAAGGCATCTGACAGCGGCGCGACGGGCGCCTCAGACAGCACTCGATCCAGCAGGTGAATTACCTCGCGGTTGAGGCTGCGTTGGTCGATCGCCGCCCGATGGCGCAAACGCGTCAAGAGGAGGTCGGGAATGTCCTTAATCGTGAGGGATGGCATGGTATAAGCCCGTCGTGAAATGCAACCATTTTGGTGGCATCGGTTGAGGACGTCAACCTGCTCGCGGTTTACGGAAGGGAATCGTGTCGCTTTCCAGAAGCTTGATCCGGAAGGGCCGCGACACACCCAGCACCTCGGCGGCTTGCTTCGCGGCCAGTTCGAAAGATTCCGGGTATGGCGTGCAGGTTTTGAGAATATCCAGGATGTAACCGTTCACTCCCCTCGCCCGCTTGCGGGAGAGGGGTTGGGGGTGAGGGCATTAGTTTCAATAACTTACTAACTCACCCTAGCCCGACCCCCTCGCTTCGCTCTCCCCCATTCATGGGGGAGAGGGGACCGAACGGTTACTCCAGGACTTTCGCCAATCAAACGGGGCTACCTCCACCCCACCGTCCCGTCCAGCCCCAACACCCTGACCAGCGCCGCGCCCAGGTTGGCCTCGGTCCCGTCCAGCAACCGCTCCAACCACCGGGTGTGTTTGGTGTAGTCCAGGATGGTTTTCTCGCCGATCACCTCCTCGGCGACTTGACGGGTACTGCCCAGCGCGTCCACCAGTCCCAGACCGACGCTCTGCTCCCCAGTCCACATCAGACCGCTGAACACCTCGGGACCGTTCTTCAGCCGCCCGCCTCGGCCCTGCTTGACCGCCGCGATGAACTGCTGGTGAATGTCGTCCAGCATCCCTTGCAGATGCCGGACTTCCTCCGGATTGACCGGCTTGAACGGATCGAGGAAATCCTTGTTGGCACCTGCCGCGTACGCCCGCCGTTCGATACCCAGCTTGGCGATGGTGTCGGTAAAACCGAAGCTGTCCACCCGCACCCCGATGGAGCCGATGATGCTGGCCTTGTTGGCATAAATCTTCTGCGCCGCCGCCGCGATGTAATAACCGCCCGAGGCACAGACATCGCTGGCCACCGCGTAAACCGGAATCTTGGGATGTTGCTGGCGCAACGTCTGGATTTCGTCGTAAATCTCGCCGGCCTGCACCGGGCTGCCACCGGGGCTGTTGATTTCCAGCACCACGCCGACCGTTTTTTCGTCCCCGAACGCCTTGCGCAAGGCTTCGATGACATTCTTGGCGCTGGCTTCGGTACTGCTCGAAATCAGCCCATCCACCCGCACCAGGGCCGTATGCTTCTTGGCGGCGGCGGTCGCGGTGCCCAGATTATCCGGCCAGGCCAGCGCCAGCAACACGACCAGATAGGCAAAAAACAGCAGTTTGAAGAAAATCCCCCAGCGCCTGGCCCGCCTTTGTTCGGTCGCGGCGGCGAACGCCAGCTTGGTCAGGGTATCGCGTGCCCAGCGCTCGTCGCCGGGCGGATGATCGTTGGAATTCGGATCGGTCATCACCATCTCCCGATATAGGGTCTTTCCATCCGAGCAGCCTTCCTCTCGAACCACCCCGGCGCTCCGCACCATCCCTCCTGGGCCAGGGAGGGGAACAGGCCCTTGGGAGCGGGGTTGGAGGCGAACAGGTTGCTACCGGCGTCGGTCGGTCGAATCCAGACGGTCCAGCACCGCCTTGAGGTCGGCATCCAGCGGCGCGCTGACCGCGATTTCCCGCCCGCCCAGCGGCAGGTTCAGGCTGTGCGCGTGCAGGAACAGCCGGCGCAAGCCAAACTGTTCCACCATGATCCGGTTGAAGGCGGAGTCGCCGTATTTCTCGTCCCCAGCCAATGGATGGCCGACATGGGCGGCATGGACACGGATCTGATGGGTGCGACCGGTGGCGATGTCAGCCTCCAACAACGAGGCTGGCTTGTGCAAACTGATCGGCCGGAAGCGCGTCCGGGCCGGCTTGCCGTCCTCCACCACCTCGACCATCCGCTCTCCACCCCGCAATACGTTGCGGCGCAAGGGTTGATTGACCTCGCGCGGGCCGTGGTTCCAGTAGCCGCGCGCCAGGGCAAGATAGCGCTTCTGTACCCGCCCCGCCCGGAACGCCTCCTGAATCGATCGCAGCGCCGTCGGAGTCCGGGCCAGCGCCAGACAGCCGCTGGTCTCGCGATCCAGCCGGTGAACCAGTTCCAAAAACGGTTCCCCCGACCGCAAGGCGCGCAGGATCTCGATCGCGCCGTAATCCAGGCCGCTGCCTTTGTGCACGGCCAGCCCGGCCGGTTTGTCCAGTACCAGCACATCACGATCCTCGTACAGCACCGCGGACCGCAACCGTTCCGCCAGTCCCGGCGGCGGCCGGAGCGGCCGTTCGTCGCACTCCGCCAGCCGGACCGGCGGGATGCGGACCACGTCGCCGGTTTGCAGGCGATGGTCCGGGCGCACTCGCCCACCGTTCAATCGAACCTCGCCCCTGCGCAGGATGCGATAGACCAGGCTTTTGGGCGCGCCCTTGAGTTCGCGCAGCAGAAAATTGTCGAGGCGCTGGCCGGCGTGCGCCGGAGCGACTTCCAGATGGCGCACCCCGCCGGGAGCCGCCGAAGCAGGCATCGTTTGAAGCATGACCCATGGACTGATATAGTTACGGGCGTTGTCGCCGATTGGCCCGAGAGGCCGGCGAAACTGGAAAGCACACGATATCGGTTTTCGCACCCGCACGCCAGTTGTCCGACGGGTGGGTTTGTTCAACGGGTTTGCCGCCGCTCGTCCCGTTCCCGCGGGCGGCTTTTGACCGCGCTCCCTACCGGCTGTCACGACCTGGCGGCGTGTGGGACCCGCCTGATGTTCTGGACTTGCATCCTCCGGGCCGTTCCCGCTCCAGCCATGCCCCGGGCGACAACCACGTCACCGCCGGCGATGGTCGAGCGCAAGGAAGCTGATGATGAAAAGAATGCTGATCAACGCGACTCAGCAGGAAGAGTTGCGCGTGGCCATGGTGGACGGCCAGAAACTCTACGACCTGGACATCGAAACCCCTTCGCGCGAGCAGAAGAAATCCAACGTCTACAAGGGCCGCGTCACCCGCATCGAGCCGGGCCTGGAAGCGGCCTTCGTAGACTACGGCGCCGACCGGCACGGCTTTCTGCCGTTCAAGGAAATCAGCCGCAGCTATTTCGATCCCCAAGCCACCGAGGGCGGCCGCCCCAGCATCCGGGAAGCGATCAGGGAAGGCCAGGAAATCATGGTCCAGGTGGAAAAGGAAGAGCGCGGCAACAAGGGAGCCGCGCTGACCACCTTCATCAGCCTGGCCGGCCGCTATCTGGTGCTGATGCCCAACAACCCGCGCGCCGGCGGGGTGTCGCGGCGGATCGAGGGCGACGACCGCCAGGAAATCCGCGAGGTCATGAGCAGTCTCGACATTCCCGACGGCATGGGTCTGATCGTGCGCACCGCCGGGGTGGGCCGTTCCCAGGACGAACTGCAATGGGACCTGGACTATCTCCTGCATCTGTGGAAAGCGATCGAGACGGCCACTTCCCAGAAAAAAGCCCCATTCCTGATCTACCAGGAAAGCAACATCATCATTCGCGCCCTGCGCGACTACCTGCGCGCCGACATCGGCGAAATCCTGGTGGACAACCCGGCCGTCCACCGCCAGGCCCAGGATTTCATGCAGCAGGTGATGCCGCACAACCTTAACAAGCTCAAGCTGTACCAGGACAGCATTCCGCTGTTCACCCGATTCCAGATCGAATCCCAGATCGAAACCGCCTACCAGCGCGAGGTCAGCCTGCCCTCCGGCGGCGGCATCGTGATCGATTACACCGAGGCGATGGTTTCGATCGACATCAACTCGGCCCGCGCCACCAAGGGCAGCGACATCGAGGAAACCGCGCTCACCACCAACCTGGAAGCGGCGGAGGAAATCGCCCGGCAACTGCGGTTGCGCGACCTGGGTGGGCTGATCGTCATCGACTTCATCGATATGAACATCGCCCGCAACCAGCGCGAGGTGGAAACCCGGCTGCGCGAGGCGCTGAAGATGGACCGCGCCCGGGTACAGGTCGGCCGCATCTCCCGGTTCGGCCTGTTGGAAATGTCGCGGCAACGGCTGCGCCCCTCGCTGGACGAAGCCAGCCACGTGATCTGTCCGCGCTGCAACGGTCAGGGCACCATCCGCAACATCGAATCGCTGGCGCTGAGCGTGTTGCGGCTGATTCAGGAAGAGGCGATGAAGGACAAGACCGGACGGGTCGTCGTGCAACTGCCGGTCAAGGTCGCCACCTTCCTGCTGAACGAGAAGCGCGATGCGATCCGCGCCATCGAACAGCGTCACCGGGTCGGCGTCATGCTGATTCCGAACGAATCGCTGGAAACACCGCACTTCAAGCTGAACCGGCTACGGGTGGACGAACTGTCCGACGCCCAACTCCTGTCCTACACCCTGGCCGAAGACTACGAGGAGCAGTACGAAGCACAGGCCAGCGCGACGGCGCGGGAGACCGGCGAGGAACCGGCGGTCAAGGGGGTCGCGCCCGCCACCCCGGCCCCGCCTCCCCCGGCGCCGGCGCTCAAACCCGAGGCCAACGCCAGTTTTTTCCGCTGGCTGTGGGGTAACCTGTTCGGACAACCTCCGCAACATCCCCGGGAGGAGCGGCCGGCCAAACCCGGAACGCGGCCGGCCAAACCGGAACGGCACCGCCGCGACCGGCCCGGACGGCGGGGCGAGGCCGAATCCGCCACGGAAACGCCGGTTCCCAAAACTCCGGTTTCGCCCGTCGTTTCCTCCTCGATTTCCGCCGCAATCCCGCCCGCGACCCAGGAGTCGCGGCCGGAACCCGGACCGATGGTCGAGCCGGCGACGGCGACGGTCGAAGAGGTCGAAGGAGTCGAAGGAGTCGAAGAACTCGCCGCCTCGACCGAAACCGAGGAAGACACGCCCAACACGCGGAATCGGCGTGGCCGGCGCGGCGGCCGGAGGCGCCGGCGCGGCGAGGCGCCCGCTTCGGCCGAGGCGATTCCGCCGGGCGCCGAGGCGACCGGGGACACCGGTGAAAGCGTCGAATCGAGCGATCGTGGCCGGGCAACTCCGACAGCGGTCGAGCCCGCCGCCGCGCCGGCCGACACCCCGGCGACACCACCCGCGGCATCGTCCTTGCCGCAGCGGCGCATTCGCAGCGGTCGCCCGCGCCTGCCCCGCGAAGTGTTGGCCGCCGCGAAAACCGCCCCTCCGGTTGCGGCATTGCCGGCAGCGCCCAACGAGCCCCCCGTACCGCCGCCTCCCTCCATGCTGGAGTATCCCGTCGTCGATGAAGAGCTGGAACCGGCGGTCGAAGCATTCGAATCCGTCGGAGCGGTTACCGCAGCGGCGGGGATGATGGCCGTCGATACCGAAATCGGCCTCCTGTCGATCGTTTCGGCCGAATCGACCGAACCGGCCACCGAGCCGGAACCGGTCCTGGCCAAACCCATGGACGCGGCCCCTGAATTCGACTCGAGTCCCGGCGAAGCCGGCGCAACCTCCATGGAAACCGTCGCCACCCTGGCCGGGGAGAACCCAGCCAGCGCCCCGGATACCGCGCCCGGCACGGCGGCGTCCCTGGTCCAGGAATCTCTCGCGATCCCCAGCGCCGAGAGCGTCACCGCGGCTGGGCCGCCTCCGGAAGTCGCCGTCCAGGAAGCGGCCCGGTGGGATCGGGCCGGCGCGCCGACTGCTTTCGAAACCTCCGAACCGGCGCAACCGGTCCTGACCCCCGAGTCGGCGGTCGAACCAGCGGCCCCAGCCGAACCAATCCCGGCACCGCCCGAAACGGAAACCGACGCCGAATCCAGGCCGGCCAGCTGAGCGAGCGGTCTCGGAACGGATAAGGGGCTGGAATCGCAGCCCCTTTCCGTTCCCAGGCCGGAATCAAAATCGGTGGCGCTCGCGGATGTGGACCAGCAGTCCTTGCGACGCCTCCTCGATCATATCCATCACCCGCTCGAAACCGGTCGGTCCCCCATAATACGGGTCCGGGACTTCGCGTTCCGGCAAATCCGGCGCGAAATCCATCAATAACCGAATGCGGCCCCGCAATTCCGCATCCTGGCACAAGGCCAGCAGATGCTCGAAATTGTCCCGGTCCATGGCCAACACATAGTCGAACTCGACAAAATCCTCCACCGTCACCCGACGGGCCCGAATGCCGCGCAAATCCACCCCCCGGCGCAGGGCCGTCGCCTGGCTGCGGGTATCGGGCGAGGCGCCGATGTGGTAAGAATGCGTGCCGGCCGAATCGACGAAGATCGTCCCGGTCAGGCCGACGCTTTCCAGCATGCGCCGGAACACGCCTTCCGCCATCGGAGAGCGGCAAATATTGCCCATGCAGACAAACAGAACTCTGACCATCGCTTTCGCCTTCGCCTCATCCGGTCGCCGCGGGGAATCGAATGCCGCGCGAACCGCTTGCATGATTTTGGATCCGATCACTTTGGCTGCCACCACTCATGTCGAACATTGACCCCGATAAACTGAAGAACCTGCTGGACCAGCCCCTGACTTATCAGGGTATCGCCTGCCGGGTCATCGAAATCCTGCCCGACGAATCGGCTCTGGTCCTGCGCGACAGCGGCAACAACAAGGTCATCCAGCCCAACCAGTACGGCGACGCCGGCGAATGGATGCCCAGGACGTTCACCGTCACCGTGTTGAATGTCCGCCGCGACGGCCTGAACCCCGAGCTACCCGAACTGGCCGCCTTCGACCTTCTGGCCTGACCCCTCCAATTCCGCCGCCACCCGCGCCAGATCGGCTTCGGTATCCACGCCCGGCGGCGGAACCTCGGCCGCTTCGGTGACGTGAATGCGGATGCCATGCCACAAGGCGCGCAACTGTTCCAGCGACTCGGCCTGTTCGGCCATCGCCGGCGCCAACCGGGGATAGCGGCGCAGCACCTCCACCCGATAGGCATAGAGTCCGATGTGGCGGAACCAGACCACCCCGGCCGGCAACCCGGCCAACCCTTCCCTGCCCGCCCCGAACGCCTCGCGGTGCCAGGGAATCGGAGCACGACTGAAATACAGCGCGCAATCCCCGGCATCGCGCACCACCTTGACCACGTTTGGATCGAACGCCTCGGCCGGCTCGTGAATGCGGGCGCAGGCCGTGGCGATGCCTGCCTCGGGATGGTCCTCCAACCCCGCCGCCACCTGTCGGACCAGCGCCGGCGGCATCCGCGGTTCGTCGCCCTGCAGGTTGACGACGATGGCGTCTTCCGGCCAACCGAGTCGGACCGCCACTTCCGCCAGCCGGTCGGTGCCGGTCGGGTGATCCGGTGAAGTCATGCATACCGCCGCCCCGAAGCCTTCGGCCGCCGCCCGAATTCGAGGATCGTCGGTGGCGATCACCACTTCGAGGGCACCGCTGGCCAGTGCCCGCCGGTAGACGTGCTCGAGCAGGGGCCGGCCTGCGAGCAGACGCAACGGCTTGCCCGGCAACCGGGTCGAGGCGTAGCGGGCTGGAATCGCGACCCGGAATCGGGGTCCGCCCTCACTCACCGGCGCCGACCTCCTCATCCGTCAGCCGTCGCGCCTCGGCCTCCAGCATCACCGGAATGCCGTCGCGGATCGGATAGGCCAACCGGCTTTCCCGGCAAATCAATTCCTGCCGCGCTTTGTCGTACACCAGCGGCGCCTTGCTGACCGGGCACACCAGAATGTCCAGCAGTTTCTTGTCCATCCCCGTTCACCTCATCGTGGGGGGCCGGCAGGACCGGCACTCGCCGCCTGCGATTCGCGCCGGTCCGTTCGCGCCGTATCCCCTTGGCCATGGCGATCGTCGCCAGCCGTTTGAGCAATTCTTCCTCGAATTCCGGATCGAGTTGCGCGCTGACCGGTACGTACCAGCAGCCATCCGGGGCGAAGGCCCGGCATTTTATCGCGTCCTTTTCGGTCATCAACACCGGAAAATCCTGTGGGAACCGCAGTTCCTCCGGGCGAAAGGCGTGGTGGTCGGGAAACGGATGTTCGATGAGCCGCAGTCGGACGTGCCGCAGATGATCGAAAAACCGCCCCGGATCGCCGATGCCGGCCACCGCGTGGATCGTGCTGTCGCGGAATCCGGCCAGCGTCGCGCTCACGCAGGGATCGGCCAGGTTCACCGCCGTTTCGCCGCGCAGGGCCATCAAGTATTCCCCGCCGCGGGCCGCGCCGTTGCCGACCACGAAGTCCACCTCGTTCAAGCGGGCGGGCGGCTCCCGCAAGGGGCCGGCCGGCAGACAGGCGACGTTGCCCAGCCGGCGGAAACCGTCCACCACGGCGATTTCGATGTCGCGCTGCAGGCGGTAATGCTGCAAGCCATCATCGCTGAGGATGGCATTGCAATCGTAGGTCGCGAGCAGCGCCCGCGCCGCCGCCACCCGGTCGGGATCCACCACCACCGGACACCGGCAGCGCTGGACCAGCAACACCGGTTCGTCGCCGACCTGGCGCGGGTCGCTGTCGGCGGTGACGTACTGCGGCCATTCGGCGGACTGGCCACCGTAGCCGCGGCTGATCACTCCCGGTTTGTAACCCGCTTCCCGCAACAGTTCCACCAGCCGCGCCACCAAGGGCGTCTTGCCGGTGCCACCGACGCTGATGTTGCCGACCACGATCACCGGCACGCTGACGCGTTCGCTTTTGAAAAAACCGTGGAGGTACAGCAACCGCCGCACCCGTACCACCGCGCCGAACAGCAGGCTGAACGGCCACAGCAGCACGGCGATCAGATTCAGGGAATAGCCATAACGGTTCAGCCAGTTCTGCATGATCAGGGCTCCCGCGACGGCGCGGCGTCGGGCATGGGGGACGCAACCGGCGCGACCTTCGGCTCGGCGACCGTGGCGATGGCCAATTGCTTGAATCCCAGTTGGCCGGCGACATCCAGCACCGTCACCACCGCCTGGTGGGGAGTTCGACCGTCGGCGCTGATGGCGAGCGGTAATTTCTGGCCGCCGGCCGCTTCGAGCAGGGCATCCTTCAACCCCGCCGCGTCGCTGGTCGCCAGCGACCGCCCGTTGACGGCGTAGCGACCGTCGACGTCGATTTCCACTTCCAGTTGGGCCACGGTGCCCGGCATGGGCCGGCCCGAGGCTTCGGGCAGGCGAATTTCCAGTTCCGATTGGTGCCGCAAGCTGGTGGCGATCATGAAGAAAATCAGCAGGACCAGCACCACGTCGATCATCGGCACCAGGTTGATTTCCGGTTCCTCCCGGCGGCGGGGACGCAGGTTCACGGCGCTGGCTCCCGTTCGGGGAGCGCGGCATCCGCCGCCTCGATCCGTTCCGCTCCGGGCGATCCGGCGTCCAGCAGATCGATCAGTTGCAGGGTCTCCTGCTCCATGCGCACCACCAGTTCGTCCACCCGGCCGTGGAAATAACGGTAGAACAGCAGGCTGGGAATCGCGACGGTCAGACCGGCGGCCGTGGTGACCAGCGCTTCGGCGATGCCGATCGACAGCAGGCTGAAATTGCTGTTGCCCTGGACCGAGACGATCTGGAAAATCTTGATCATGCCGGCCACGGTGCCGAGGAGACCCAGCAGCGGGCTGATCGCGGCGATGGTACCCAGGGCGTTGAGAAACCGCTCCAGTTCGTGCACCACGTGGCGGCCGGTATCCTCGACCTGCTCCCGGAGGATCAGCCGGCTTCGGTTGCGGTTGGCCAGTCCCGCCGCCACGATCCGGCCCAGCGGCGAACCGAGCGGCAGCGAATCCACGTCGTGCTGGCTGATGGTGCCGTGTTCGGTCCAGCGGCGCAGGATCGCCACCAGTCGCCCCGGCAGGACCCGCGCCCGCCGCAATGCCAGCAAGCGCTCGACGATGATGGTCGCCGCCGCCAGCGAACAGGCCAGAATCGGCGCCATCAGCCAGCCGCCGGCCTCGATCAGTTCGAGCACTCGGTTGTCTCCACCATGATTCATGCCACCCTTGTATTTCGAATCATCGAAGGGCGCTCATCATACTGGATTTACCCTGCGGGCCGCAGCATTGTTCCCGGTCGCGGCATGGGGGAATTGCATTCCCGACCCGCCGGCATTCGAAGGCAAGCTTCGTAGCCCAGGGCGTTAACCAGCCAGGACTGCCAGCGCCTTCTCCCGCCGTGGAAATCCGGCGCGTCGGCGAGGGTGCGGTCGCGGCTGCCGGTGACGATGGCTTGGAGGGCCTGGATGAACGAGCGTTGCCGGGCAAAATCGGGGTCGATGGCGAGTTGCTGGTAACCGTTCAGTCCCCCCCTTTGAAAAAGGGGGGCCAGGGGGGATTTTGGCCCCGTGGCCCGTGCGAAATCCCCCCCAATCCCCCTTTCGTAAAGGGGGGAGGTGAACGTTTACCGTTGCTGGAGGAGAGACGCGGCGGTAGCCGGGTCGCCGGCGAGCAAGGATTGGAGCACGGCGAGGGCGATGCGGCTTGGCGCGCCGTGGTTTCCGAAGATTGCCGGCAAAGGCCACGGCTTCTTCCCATCCGCTGCCCCGTGGTTGGGCCGCTCGGGCTCGCCGGGTCGGCGAGTGAACGACGCCGGGACATCACATCTGCAATTCGAGGTCGCCCGGTTGCCAGGTCTGGTTAAACCAGGGTTCGAGCGGCCCATAGAGCCGCAGAATGACGTTGTAACCCTTGCCCGGCATCGTCTGCACCCAGTTCGCTTCATCGCCGGCCGGCGCCTTCGGTCCGAACCACACGGTCGCGCCGCCGTCCGCGTCCTTCCTGAGTCCGGGAAGGTTGCTATCGACGCCCGCCGACTTCTGATCGGTGGGAAGAAGCGAGCGCGTCTGGTTGTCGTAGACCGTGAAGGCCCAGAAGTTCTTCGCGGGAATCGGTCCGGGCAACGTCACCTTGTAGGTGAGACCGCCGTCGAGGTAATTCCCGGTCGCATCGCGAAAAGCGAGCGCATAGGCGGAACCGGTGCCCGGCTTCGCTTCGCTCATGGCGGGCGTGATGCCGGTTGCAAGGTAGAAGAACATCGCCTCCGCGTCGAGCAGTCGCTCCGCTCCCGAGAGGAATTGGTAACTGCCCCCCACGAACGGCGTGATCCATTGCCGGTCCCGGAAGATCCGGGTACGGGAATCGCGTGACGCGAATGCATTCGAGCGGGCGTAAGCATTGCCCACCGTGACCGATTCCGTCAAAGTCTTCTTCATCCGCGCGTCCGGCGCGAACGGCTGCCCCTTGCGGATGCCGATCGCCGCGTACAGACCCACGGTGTCCGGATCCACCCAATCGGCGGGCTCGTTCTGCACCACGGCATTCAGTTCCTCGTAGAAGCTGAAGTCGTTGGCACTGATCGTGTTGAACCTGACGCCCGAAAGGTTGACGAAGCTCGTCGCCGGGGGCTTCCCAGCCTGGGACAAGGGAAACATCGCTGCCTTCGCCTTGACACCCGCAGTCGCCGCTGCGAGATCCCCCTTCTCGACGAACACACGATAGAAGACGAGGAGCCGATTGGTGCGCGGATTCGCGACGTTATAGCCCGTCGCGGGCACGGTTCCCTTATAGCCGGGGGGAACGAAGAGATAGTCCCCGCCCGCTCCCTTGTCGGGTCCCGTCAGTCCCACATCGATCACCCAGCGGAAGTCAGCATCATCAACGGGACCGAGCGCTCGCGGTGGCACCCGCACGACGACCGGCCCGTCGTTCAGCTCGACGCACATGAGTACGTAGACGGTGGTGGTGTTGGGCGTCAGGAACAGCGAGCGGGCGTCGAGAAGCTGCTCGGTGATGCCGATGCCCTGGTTGGGTTTGACACCCGCCTCTTCCAAGCCGCGACATATTGCATACACCGACGTGGCCGACATTCCCTTGAGAAACGCGTCGATACCGCGATTGAAGTCGATCTGATCGTAAGCGAGTTGGACCGTCGCAGGATCAGGAGCGCCATCCTTGAAGCGAAGCGTGCCGATACGAGTCTCGACCGTGTCGGGTGTCGTGATCTTCGCGGGCACGTCAGGCGAGTACTTCGGCGGAGCGGCGGGCACGCCACTGGGCGTTTGTGCGTCGCTTGCGGCTGACGTGATCGCGACTGTCGCAGCGAAGGTGACGCAGAGCAGTCGTCGCTGATGTGGTCTCATACTTTGTTCCTTCCCTCGTTAGCTTATGAGAGTTTCTTTGATGGGTGCGGCCCAACGCTGGCGGTGAGCCGCGCCCGGAAGCGGGAGCGCAGCGTCCGCGACAACGATTGAGTTCAGAGGCGGAGCGAAGCGGAATCCCCTGGAACGACCTGTTAGGCACATGGAACTCGAAACATGGCAACAGGTATTGAGCGTTCAACGGCTACAGACTTCCGTAACACCTTAATACGTTCAATTTCGTGCAGAGTTTGCGCTGTGAAATAAGATTCCCCACAGTGCGGGCATGTCCATAGCGGTATTTCCTCAATTACTAATAGCGAATCTCCCCGACCGAAGCTCCGGGTAACTTGGCGCACTTGAACGCCTGGCTTGCCGCAGGAGGCACAGATTTGTTCAGGCGAGGTAGACGGTGATGACGAAGAGCTTGCCTGTCGGCCCGATTTTGACGACCGTTTCGGCATGTCGTTCGTCGAGCGTGAGCCCACGGACAACGCATTTGACTTCTCTTGTCCGGGTGTCTCGTTGGCGTTCGATGATTTCGCCCGAGAGGATGATGTTTTCGAGGTCAAGGATCGTGATGTTATCATCGTCTAGTTCCTCGGCTGCGTGAATGGAAACGACGTAATTGAGCGAACGGACGCATTCTCGGATTCGGGTTATGGTCGGTTCTGACACTCAACTGGCTCTCTTTCTACAGAATTTATGGGCACTCTTGAAGTGCAAATGAATAATAGGGGACAGACCACTATTACCTGCCCCTATCTACCCGACTCGGCTAACGTGCGCCGGAAAAGGTACGTTCTTCATAGCTCAAGTTCCTGCTGTCCCACCTTGTCATCGGACTTTATAGGACGCCCCGGCCTGCCCCGCCAGGTGCGCCGGCCCAGCATTGCAGCGATCTCCTTCTGAAATCGCTCCGTCCCCAGAACATAACCTCCATTAGTTGCCGTACGTATCTGGTCCACCAGCCCTGGGTCGAGTTGGTAGCGGAACAATTCTCGGTAAGCTTCCTGGCGCAGCCGGGTATCCCGGCCGAGCCCGGTATAGAGGGGATGGGGTCGGATACATGCGGTTTCCTCTCCCTGGGCATTGTGTCCATAACTAGGGTGATTTCCGAAAAACAATCTCCCCATTCAGATAGAATTTGCTCACTCCCTTG
>JAVMKL010000122.1:0-2996 GCA_031732875.1 Candidatus Competibacter sp.
CCGCTGACCCAGGCCCGGATCGAGCACATGCTCAAGACCGGCAAGCCGCTGCGTAACTGATTGGTGGGAGAATTAACGATGAGCAGGCAAATTCAGGATGCTTATATCGTGGCCGCGACGCGCACGCCGGTGGGCAAGGCGCGCGGCGCGTTCCGCAACACCCGCCCGGACGATCTGCTGGCCCACGTGCTGCGCGGGGTGGTGGATCGATGTCCGGGGCTGGACCCGAAATCGATCGGCGACGTAATCGTCGGCTGCGCCATGCCGGAAGGCGAGCAGGGCATGAACGTGGCCCGCATCGGCCTGTTGCTGGCCGGGCTGCCGGACAGCGTGCCGGGCATGACCATCAACCGCTTCTGCGCGTCCGGCGTGCAGGCGGTGGCGCAGGCCGCCGACCGCATCCGGCTGGGCGAGGCCGACGCGATGATCGCCGCCGGCACGGAAACCATGACCATGATCCCGATGGGCGGTAACAAGATCGCCCTCAACCCGGAGGTGTTTGCGACCGACGAAAACGTCGGGATCGCCTACGGCATGGGTCTGACGGCGGAGAAGGTCGCGCAGGAGTGGAAAATTTCGCGCGAGGATCAGGATGCGTTCGCGGTGGAAAGCCATCGCCGGGCATCCGCCGCCATCGCCGGCGGCGAGTTCGGGCAGGAAATCCTGCCTTACACGGTGATCGACCGCCTGCCGGACAGCAAAACCATGCAGGTAAAAATCCGCGAGCGGGTGGTGGAGAACGACGAAGGTCCCCGTCCGGACAGCAACCTGCAAGCCCTGGCCAAGCTGAAGCCGGTATTCGCCGCCCGCGGCAGCGTTACGGCCGGCAACAGTTCGCAGATGAGCGATGGCGCCGGCGCGGTGATGCTGATGAGCGAGCGGATGGTCGAGCAGCTCAACCTCAAGCCGCTGGCGCGTTTCGTCAGCTATGCCGTGGCCGGCGTGCCGGCGCGGATCATGGGCATCGGCCCGATCGCGGCGATTCCGAAAGCATTGGATCTGGCCGGATTGAAACGATCCGATCTGGACTGGATCGAGTTGAACGAGGCCTTCGCCGCGCAGAGTCTGGCGGTGATCCGCGATCTGGAACTGGACCCGGCCAAGGTCAATCCGCTGGGCGGCGCGATCGCGCTCGGCCATCCGCTGGGCGCGACCGGAGCGATCCGTGTGGCCACCCTGGTGCATGGCCTGCGTCGGCGCGGTGGGAAGTTCGGCATGGTGACGATGTGCATCGGCACCGGCATGGGCGCCGCGGGGATCTTCGAGGCGCTGTAGCCTGTTTGGATCGGTGGGCCGGGCGGTTCGACGCGCCCGGCCATGAGGGAGAGCCCGCTGGCGCTGGCCGGCGGGCTTTTTTATTGCCCGGGTTGGCGCGGGTGGGGTTACCGGGCGGCGACGTTACGCTATGCTGGCCAAAATCTGTTCGTCCAGCGGGAGGGTGGCGTTTATGACTGTAATTCGTGCGGATGCGGGCCGGGGCTGGGGTTGGATCGTCGAAGGCTGGCAGTTGTTCGCCAAGGCGCCCGGAATTTGGATCGTGATCATGCTGATCTATCTTGGCATTTCCGTGGTGTTGTCGTTGATTCCCTTCGTGGGCATGCTCGCTCATGCTCTGCTGAACCCGGTTTTGGGTGGAGGAATGGTGTACGGCGCGGCGGCCCAAGCACGCGGGGAGACGCTGGAAATCGGCCATCTGTTTCGGGGCTTTCAGGATCAGGAGCGGATGGGACCGTTGGTTCTGCTCGGGCTGATCGGCGTGGCCGGTTACGTGTTGATGGGGTTGGTCGTGATGGTGTTTCTGGGGGGTAGTGTTTTCGTGGGCGTGGCGCTGGACAGCATGGGTACGAACATGCCGGCTGAAGCGATGGGTGGCCTGCTGGCCGGCGCCGGGTTGGTTGCCGTTTTGATCGTGGTGGTTGTCGGTTTTCTGGTGGCAATGGCGCTATTTTACGGGGTTCCGCTGGTGATGCTGGCGGGCCAGAACGCTTGGCCGGGCGCGCAGGACAGCGTCGCCGCCTGCTGGATCAACGTCCTGCCGCTGCTGGTTTTCAGTGCGATCTATCTGGTGTTGGCGGTGGTGGCGATCATTCCGTTCGGACTTGGTTTCCTCGTGCTGGGTCCGGTGACCGTCTGCGCGATATACGCCAGCTACCGGGATGTTTTCGGGGAAGCGCCGTCGCGGGTCAATCTGGCCAAATAGGACGGCTTGGTCGGGAAAGGACGGGAAGAACGACGCAACCTGATGAGTTAAAGCTGCGTCGGTTGGAGCGGAAATTGGAGTCAGGGTGGGGAGCGAACGATGCGGAAGAAGGTCGGTCATGGCGGTTTCTTGCCGCGCTTAGCCAACACCGGAAAGCAACGACTTGATCAGTCGGGTCCGGAGGAGTTGCACCGCTTCGAACACTTCCTGCGCGGTCTCTACGTAAAGCGGTCCCGCTTCGCGATAGATGCCGCCGTGATTGCCCACCAGGCTCACGGCCACGCGGATTTTCCGCACCATTTTGGTCTGCTGCTTGTCCCAGACCAGTGCACTGTCGGCTGTGATTGCGATTGACATGTCGGCATCACCTCGGGTTGATACTCGATCCGGCCCGAACGGGCCGTCCCGACGCGCTTGCGCGCAGGTGTAACGATGCATGTTGGATGCCAAGATCTTATTGGCTGGCCCGATCGCAAAGGTGCCGCGAGGTGGAATCGCGCAAACCTGGGGAAAACGCACCGACGGGGTTACCCGCTCGGTGTCGACATCTGACTGTTAATCAAGCCTTGCTTGAAGTACCGAGAGGAGAAACGAGATGACTTTATGTCCCATAGCCTTGGTGGCCGGCTGCGGAAAATGCCCGGTAGTGGCGATTTGCCCTCTGAAGGGCGTCATCGGCGATTACCGAAAGCCGGAAACAACGCCATCAACTCAACCCGACGATCCCGCCAGACCTCCCGTGAAAGGGGAGAAATAACCGAGGGCAACGAGAACTGGATGCCGGTCGGCGAGTTGG
>JAVMKL010000122.1:3096-5300 GCA_031732875.1 Candidatus Competibacter sp.
ATCAGCAACTTGAGTTGCAGCAATGCCTGGGTGCTGATGTTATGGATGCGGAAACCGGTATCGAAGAAGTCCGGATTAACGTCTCGACCGCTCCAGATGCTTTCGGCTTCCAGATGGATGCGATGACGCGAGCTATGCTCCTTGGGAACATCCACCCACAGGCGGTAGGTTCGGTCGAGCGGGATGGGTTTATCGCTGACCAGCCGCATTCCTTCCTTATTGATGTCCACGATGTGCCCGAGCAATTCCTGGGTATCCTCGTTGTAGACACGTAGGTACAGGACGAGGTACCAACGTTTGAGCCTGCGTTGTTCGGCTCCGGGAGGATCGGCGAAACTCATGGCGACCTCTTGAGGGGGTGGAGCGCTGCCGGCCCGCCATCCGTCACGCGAGTCCGCGAAGCGCCTGCAAGATGAATCTCTCTCGCGGCTCGCGGGGGAATGACGGGCATATTGGGACCTCTTCAGGCGGGTATGGCCGGATTCAGGCTGTAAGTGGCCGTGAGGCTGGCCTGATCCAGCACGTGCCCGGCGATCGCGGCCAGCACCTCCGGTCCGGTGAACTCGCCTTCCACGGGGCAGCGCTCCAGATCGAGCGCGTAGAGCGTGAAGCTATAGTGATGCACGATCGTGTCGTTCCAAGGCGGGCAGGGTCCGTCGTAGCCGAAATAATTGCCGGCCATGGCGGGATCGCTGGCGAACCATTCCCGGTAATTATTGATACCCTGGCGGGTGTTGCGGGGACCAGCCGGCCCCGGCTTGCCGCCGGGGGTCACCCCTTTGGAGAATTCACCAGCTAAAATATGCGTGGGTTCCGCGGGGAGATCCACCAGAACCCAGTGGAAAAAGTCGGCGCGCGGCAGATCGGCCGGCACTTGCCGTCCTTCCTGATTGACATCGTCCGCCCGGGTCGGTACATCCCGGTCGTGGCAGATCAGCACTAGGGAGCGGGTGCCGGGCGGCAGATCGCTCCAGGCGAGGGGCGGATTGGTGTTGGGGCCAAGCGCGACATGTTGCACGGGATCGGCTATTCCGAAAGCGTGTTCGGCGGGGATCGGTTGATGATCGCGCAAAACGGGGCTGGCGAGCTTCATGCAATTCCTCCTTAGCGACGATGAAACAGGGTTCGTCGGGACGCGGTCCAGGACTCATATGAATAAGATGTTAGCATCGGGGCTTGGCTTGGCGAGCGACAAACCGCGCCGGCTTGACCCGTCTTCACCGTTTCAAAAAAATGGCTATCGCACGTGAAGTGTTCAGGCAGCCGGTCGAGCTTCCACAAACCATAATAACTCAATACAACATTACATGATCATTCGTGGCGCCGACAGGTCGATTTTCTCTTCTCTTGCAACGGTGACTTGCCGCCTGGCGTCCGCGGCTGATCGGAGACCACATAACCTTATGGCCGTAACTCCGGAGGCCATGGGGAGGAGAGCCTTCGAACCATGAGCGATCAAACCCCCGGCGGAGGAACCACGGAGAGCACTCTCCCGGATGAAATCCTCGCCGAGACCGAACTGGATGATTGGCTGGATGACGTGCAGGCGCCGCCGATTAAGACGCCAGGGTCCGTTGCCGAGAGCGACGCCGGGCAACCCATTACGCGAAAACCGGTCGGCGGGAGAAAGCGACAGACGGGTTACCGACGGTCGCCGCTTAAGACAACGCTGCACATGGTCGGGTTGTTGATGATCCTGTTCAGCACCACCATGATGCCGCCGATGGGGGTGGCTTGGTGGTACGATGGCTATGATGTGGTCTTGCCGTTCGCGGAAGCGTTGGGAGCGATGCTGGGGCTGGGCCTGCTGTGCTGGCTGCCGGTGTGCCGGTTCAAGGTCGATCTGCGCAACCGGGACGGTTTCATCGTGGTGGTGGCGTTCTGGTTCCTGTTGTCCCTGCTGGGCGCCTTGCCGTTCATGCTGTCCGACAACCCGCACATGGCATTCGTGGACGCGGTGTTCGAAACCGCCTCCGGTCTGACCACCACCGGCGCCACCACGCTTTCTGGCCTCGACGTCATGCCCAGGGCCATCGTGTACTACCGGGCGCAACTGAATTTCCTCGGCGGCATGGGCATCGTGGTGCTGGCGGTGGCTTTGTTGCCCATGTTGGGCATCGGCGGCATGCAACTCTACAAGGCGGAAACCCCGGGGCCGATGAAGGACGAAAAGCTCACGCCGCGCATCACCGAGACCGCCAAGA
>JAVMKL010000123.1:0-5288 GCA_031732875.1 Candidatus Competibacter sp.
GTGGACGAATGGAGCAAATGGCCAGTGGTTGGGAACGAACAATGAAGTTTTACTCCCCAAAAACCGCCGCAACTACTCCGGTATCCGCTCCTCCCGCTGCTCCTCTCCGCCCCTCACCGCTAACGCCTCGTCCGCCCGCCGGGCGGTGAGATCCACGATCACCTCCAGCCCGTTCGCCGCATCCACGGGGTCCAGCCGTACTACGAGATTCAACACCGCTTTCACCCAGTCGGGCGTGGCGGGATCGGCTATCAGCCGTTGCCATCGATCCGCCGCGTTCATCGGTCCCCCCATCTACCGCTCGCAGGTACGGTTTCAGTTGCACCGGTATCCTTTCCTCACCCCCGGCCCAAAAGTCACCGCCGCCTCG
Organism: Candidatus Competibacter sp.; assembly: GCA_031732875.1. Taxonomy (GTDB): domain Bacteria; phylum Pseudomonadota; class Gammaproteobacteria; order Competibacterales; family Competibacteraceae; genus JAVMKJ01. Next base: position 371 of record JAVMKL010000123.1, read on the forward strand.
CCCCGGACCGTCACGAGATCCAGCCACGGTTCCAACTCCGGGGCGCGGGCGTAGTACAGGCGGAGGATGTCGCCCCGGTAGGTCCGCCTCGTGGCCTGAACCACGGGCGCGCTCGACTGGTTACGCCCGATGACGTCTATACGCTGTTTGGCGGCCATAGCAAACTACCCAAACTGCACGGGACTGTTGAGTGCCCGGACAACTGCGTACTGTCAGTCAGCCAATATGCCAAGACATACAACAGAGGGATGCGGTCAGACCACCCCCCCGAGTATAGGCGGACAGGTTTGAGCAACACCTTGGCCATTGCCCGCTCGTTCGTCCCGTTGATCCCGAGCGATCGGCGGCCCAAGCCCCTCGCGTCCTCGACTTCCGCCGACGCGATCCCGAACCCCACGTCCCCGTCCGTGTGCATCTCGTTCCCCATCTGCAGTTTGTTATGCATCAGCTCGTGGAAGATCACCGCACACTCCGTGACGTAGTCGGCACCGAACGCCGAGTCGTACACCTCCGAAACCGCCCCCAAGTCCGTCTGCGCGTAGGACCCGCCGCCCCCCAAGGATATGCCGTTGCCTCGGAGCCGCCGTACGACGCTCCTTTCCTGGTTCCGGAGGATGAAGCAGCGGAGGTCGGTGTCCTTCAGATCGCCGGGGTGAAACGTCGGCTGGACCATCAGGAACTGAGAGGACGGGAATATTTCCAGCCACTGGCGGGTCACGCCCCGGAACAGGCGGAGCATCTCCGTCACAATAAGTTTTCTGCTGCCGTCGCTCATGTCGGTGTTGTCGACCAGCCGAAGGTTCAGGAATTGTATGCCGCTCGGACGTGCCATTTTAGCCTCGGAGGTTAGGAAGCGAGGATACGTGGGCTCTAGGACTCGTGGCGCCGGCCGTCGCGAACCAGACCAAACCGAGAGGGATCGTTAGGATGCGAATCAGCCCATGGCCGTCCGATCACACCCCCCAGCATCGTGCGTTGACTTGGGGTCCACCATTCATGGTCATGCTCCTGTCGACAGCAAAAGGATAGGAAATTCAGGATGTAAGAGTGACACCGGTTTTCGAGAAGGGCGCCACCTCCTACCTCTAGCAATTCCTTACCAGGCTCGATTGTCCATTCCATGGTTGGAACACAACAGAATGATCTGTAGTCAATAGCACTCAATTAAAGCGTAGATTGTAAATATAAAAATACAAGTAATTTAATCAATAAATACCTTCACTTTTCCCTCAATGGTTTAGAGGAACCGCCGCAACTGCTTCGGTATCCGCTCCACCGCCCGCTCCTCCCCCACCCCCAACGTCACCGCTGCCTCGCCGGCCGGCCGTCGGATGCGACGCCCACCGCGTTCGGCTATGCTTGATGGGGTAGAGTCCAGACAAGCGGCGGGAGGTAACCGGCAACGATGTGCGGCCGTTTCGTGCAATGCGCCACCGGCGAGCGCCTGGCCACGCGGTTCCAGCTCGCCAGCCCGCCGGACCTCGCCCCGCGCTACAACGTCGCGCCGAGCCAGCCGATCGGTGCGGTTCGGATCGCGGGGGACGGCGGCCGGGAGTGGGTGGTGCTGCGCTGGGGTCTGGTGCCGGCCTGGGCGCCGGAACCCCGAACCGAGTACAGTACGATCAACGCCCGTGCCGAGACGGCGGCGGAAAAACCGGCCTACCGCCAGGCCTTCCGCCGGCGCCGCTGCCTGATCCCGGCCGACGGCTTCTACGAGTGGCGGAAAGTCGGCGCCCGCAAACAGCCGTACTGCATCGCCCCGACCGACGGCCGGCCGGTCGCCTTCGCCGGGCTGTGGGAGCGCTGGGAGCGGGACGGGCAGGTGCTGGAGTCCGGCACGATCCTGGTGACCCAGGCCAACGCGCTGCTGGCCCCGATCCACGACCGGATGCCGGTGATCCTGGACCCGGCGGATGAAGCGCGCTGGCTCGATCCCCGCATCACCGACCCGGCGGCTCTGCGCCCGCTGCTGGTCCCGTGTCCGCCCGAACGGCTGCGGTTGTGGCCGGTGGGGACGGCGGTGAACGCCGCGCGCCACGACGGCCCGGAATTGATGGCGCCGGTCGCGTTCCCGGCCGCCTGAACGGCTCGCTACCCCGCCCGCGCCACCGGCAGGTCCTCCCACCGGGTGGTGTAGACCGGCGAGCGGCGGTCCTGGCGCATGGCCCATCCCGGCCGGCTCCCCCGCTTCAGTACGGCCGCATCCCGAACAGGTAGGGATGCAGCACGAACAGCAGCACGAACAGCCCCAGCCCCCACAGCGCCGGCCGCCGGAGTTCGGCCCAGGCCCAGCGCTGGCGCCCGGCCAGCAGCGCGGCGAACGGCAGGAACGAGGTGACCTCGGCGAAGCGGCGCCAGCGCTCGCCCTCGGTCGCCGCCATCCGCCGGTCGAGGTGCCACGCGCCGCCCAGCGCGGTCAGCAGCAACCCGCCGAAGAACAGCAGCGCCGCCAGATCGCCGTTGGCCAGAATGTGGACCGCCGCCCACAGCCCGACTCCCCACATCACCGGGTGGCGGGTGACCCGCAGCACGCCGCGGGCCGGCTCCGGCCGGTCGAGCGCGCCGGTCATTCCGGTCGCCGAGGGATTGGGGATCAGCACCCCGCCGGCGATCAGGATCAGGGCCAGCGGCACGACCAGCAACGGCAGGTGGCGCACGCCCGGACCGGGCGGCCACAGGTAAAGGTGGTGGGAAGCCTGGCTGTAGGCGGCGATCAGCGTCCCCAGGGTCAGCAGGGCGAGCAGCCCATACAGGATCTGGAAACCTTTCTCCCCCAGGCGGGCGACCAGCCAGCCGCGCGGTGGGGCGGCGGACAGGCCCAGGTGGCTCCCGGCGAAAGCGGCGCTGGCCAGCGCCGTCGCGACGAGCGCGGCGTCCATCTCAGTGGGCCGCCGGCGTCTGGTAGGCGATCGCGCACAGCGTCGCGCCCTGCGGGTCTTGCAGCACGCAGAACCGGCCCACGTCGGGGATGTCTTCCGGCGGGCGCAGCAGTTTCCCGCCGAGGGCTTCCACCTGCCGGGCGATGGCGTCCACGTCGGCCACGGTGACGTAGACGCCCCAGGCCGGCGGCATCCCGGCGCATTCCGGCGGCAGGGCCATCATCCCGCCGACCGCTTCGCCGCCGACCTTGACCAGCACGTAGCGCATCCCTTCGCCGGGATAGTCCTCGGTCTCCCAGCCGAACAGCGCGCCATAGAACCGTCGTGCGGCCGCGACGTCGGTGGTCATCAGTTCGTTCCAGCCAAACGCGCCGTGCTTCATCAGGTTTTCGTTCATCGTCGTCGCCTCGTCGGTTTGAAAAAGAGGGAAAGGCAAGTCCCCGCGCGGGGTCAGGCGGCAGCTCGTCCGGGCCACAGCCGGTGAATCACCCAGCGCGCCACGCCCCACAGGTCGGTCGCTTCGCCAGCGGACGCCGCGCGGTCGGCCGGCGGCGCATCCGGTTCCAGCACCAGGCGGCCGGCCGCGTCGCGGCCCAGGCGCCGCAGGGCGAATGCGCCGTCCACCACCGCCACCACGACGCTGCCGGCGGTGGGCGGCAGGGCGCGATCCACCACCAGCAAATCGCCGTCGCGGATGCCGGCCTCGCGCAGCGCGTCGCCCTGGACCCGCACGAAAAAGGTGCTCTCGGGGTGGCGGATCAGATGCTCGTCCAGGCTCAGGCGGCGCTCGACGTGGTCGTCGGCGGGCGACGGGAACCCGGCCGGCACCGGCGTGGCCAGCAGCGGCCAGCCCGGTTCCCGCCCCGGACCGGGCGCGGGCTCGGGTTCGAGCCGGGGCGGGAACGCCCGCGCGGGGACTCTTTCAACCGCGACGGCCACCATGCGCGTTACCTCCGATAGTTGCGAACCAAACCGACCACCACCCCGAAGATCGCCAAACGCTCGCCGGGGCGCAGCACCGGATAGGCCGGATTGGCCGGCCGCAGCACGGCTTCCCCGTCCTCCACCGCCAGGGTCTTGAGGGTGAACTCGCCGTCCACCACGGCGATGACCACGTCGCCCGGCCGGGCCGGCGCGTCCCGCTCCACCACCACCCGGTCGCCGGGGTGGATGCCGGCGTCCAACATCGAATCGCCGGCGACCGGCACCAGCACGGTGCGGGACGGATGGCGGACCAGCCAGGCGTCGATGGAACCCACCTCGCCGCCGTCGGCCAGCGCCGCCGGCAGCCCGGCCGGCACCGCCGCGTCGGCCAGCGGCCGGGCGAAGAAGCGCGCGGTCGGGGTCCAGCGCCCGGCGGGCGTGCGCACCAGAAAGCCCGCCGCCCGCAGCCGGTTGAGGACCTTGGCCACCGCCGAGCGGGAGGCCAGCCCCAGCACCGCCCGCAGCGCCTCGTAGGCCGGCAGGCTGCGCCAGCGGGCGTAGTAGTCCTGCAAGCGGGCTAGATAGGCGGCGTCGGCGGCTTTGGGCATGGTGGAGCGCGTTAGAGTACAAATGTACTCTCAATATAGGCGATGCCGACCGGACCGTCAAGCGGGGATGGTTGCGTGCGGGGTCAGTGGGTCTGCCGGACTGACTTGGGGGTGCTCTGGCGACCTTCAACCGCGTCGATGAGGGAGGCCCTGATCGGCCCGCGCCACGCTGGCGCACACACTGACCCCGCCGCGCCCGTATGGCGGATACACGCATCAGGATAACCGTGGCTGGATCGGGTCGCAGTTCGGAGCGAGGCGGCAGTGACGTTGGGGTCGAGGGAGGAACAGGAGGAGCGGATTCCGGCGCAGTTGCGGCGGTTTTTACTCGCTACGCCTGGAGCGCCAGGCCCCAGCTTGGTCGTTGGGTCATTACCGAGCTGGGGCTCGATGTTCCCAGGTTTCATAGCGGTCCGCTGCCTTCGTTAAGGAATAGCTGCGGATCGGGCAGTAGCAAGCTGATGCTGTCCAGGCGCCCCAAGGCCAGCGTGGCGCGTTCGAGCAAGG
>JAVMKL010000124.1:0-5287 GCA_031732875.1 Candidatus Competibacter sp.
ACCGGCGCGGTCTACACGGTCAACAAGAGCGTCCCGACCGCCACGGTCGCCGCCATCGCCCTGGCCGATCCCAACCCCACCGCCGCCGCCAGCGTGCGCTGGACGGTCACGTTCAGCAGCGCGGTCGTGGGGCTGACGGCGAGCAACCTTGCGCTCGTCCCCGGCGGCGACGTGACCGGCGCGGCCATCACCGGCGTATCGGGTTCCGGCACCATCTGGACCGTGACCGCCGGCACCGGCACCGGCACCGGCACCCTCGGCCTGAACCTGGCCAACGCCACCGGCCTCACCCCGGCCGTCACCAACGTTCCCTTCACCGGCGCGGTCTACACCATCAACAAGAGCGCCCCGCCCGTCACCGGCCTGGCCGGGATTGCCTGGTCGGGCGACCAGTTCGTGGCGGTCGGCCCCGGCGGTGCCATCCAGACCAGCCCCGACGGCGCCGCCTGGACGTCCCAACCCAGCGGCACCACCCAAGACCTGTACGGCGTCGCCTGGTCCGGCCAGCGCTTCGTGGCGGTGGGCGCGGGCGGCCTCATCCTCGCCAGCGCCGACGGCCAGATCTGGACCACCCAGCCCGCCGGGACGGTATTGGACCTCTGGGGCATCGCCTGGTCGGGCGGCCAGTTCGCGGTGGTGGGCGAAGGCGGGGTGATCCTCACCAGCCCCGACGGTCTGACCTGGACCGTCCGCCTTACCGGCACTCCGTGACCCGCCCCGGCGCCCCCCATTCGACACGCAAGGGAACTCCACATGAACCACTACCGCTTGCACACCTTGCTGCTTCACCTGCTGGCGCTGAGCCTGCTGGTATTCGGACTGGTCGGTCCGAGTCGAGCCGACGATCCGCCGCCGGCCGCCCCCGAGCGACAACCCCGGCTCGACGCCGCCTACGGCCGCGTACCGCTGCACTTCGAGCCGAACCGGGGCCAGACCGATCCGGCGGTGCGCTTTCTGGCGCGTGGCCCGGGCTACGGCCTGTTCCTGACCTCAACCGAGGCGGTGTTGAGCCTGCGCCGCGGGACGCCATCCGCCAAGACGCCCTCCCCTCTCGCGGGGGAGGGCCGGGGCGGGGCGACAGAATCGCCCACGCCGCCCGCCGTGCTGCGCCTCAACCTGACTGGCGAGCAGGTCAACCCCGAACCGCCCCTGGTCGGCCAGGACGCCTTGCCCGGCCAGAGCCACTACTTCCGGGGGAACGACCCGGTGCGGTGGCAAACCCACGTACCCCATTATGGCAAGGTCGCTTATCGCCAGGTTTATCCCGGCATCGACTGGGTGCTGTACGGCAACCCCCAGCGGCTGGAATACGACTTCGTGGTCGCCCCCGGCGCCGATCCGGGGCTGATCCGGATGCGTTTCGACGGCGCGGAATCGATGACGCTGGACGACCAAGGACAACTGGCGCTCAAGGTCGAGGGCGGTGAAGTGCTGCAACCCCGGCCGGTGATCTACCAGATCCGCGACGGAGAACGGCAATCCATTGCCGGCGGCTACGTATTGGGCCACGACGCCGATGGCGCGCCACTGGTCGGATTCGAGGTGGCGGCGTATGACCCAGACCGGCCCCTGATCATCGACCCGACCCTGGTGTATTCCACCTACTTGGGCGGGAGCGATTTTGACGAAGCTTACGGAATTGCGGTGGACAGCCAAGGGCGCGCCTATGTGGCAGGGTATACCAACTCCACCGACTTCCCGACCGCGAACGCCCTGCAGAATACCTTGAAAGTGTCTTCCGACGCTTTCGTCGCTCGCTTGAGCGCGGCGGGGGATACCTTCGAGTACTCCACCTATCTGGGCGGTAGCGGCGTTGACTACGGTTACGGGATTGCGGTGGACAGCCAGGGGCGCGCTTATGTGGCAGGGCATACCGACTCCACCGACTTCCCGACCGTCAATGCCGTGCAGAGTACCCCCGGCGGGAGTTTCAACCCTCCTCGGACTTATAGCGACGTTTTTGTCGCCCGGTTGAGCGGGGCGGGGGATGTCCTGGAATATTCCACCTACCTGGGTGGCAACAACAATGATCGGGGTTACGCCATCGCGGTGGACAGCACGGGGCGCGCCTATGTAACAGGGTATACCAGTTCCGCCAACTTCCCAACCGCCAACTCCCTACAGGCCGTTTTGAGGGGATCTATGGATGCTTTCGTCGCCCGCTTCAGTCCGACGGGGAACGCGCTGGAATATTCCACTTACCTGGGCGGCACAGGCAATAATGACTCCGGTACCGGCGTCGCGGTGGACAGCACGGGGCACGCCTATGTAACGGGACTTACAAACTCCTCCTCCAACTTTCCGACCGCCAATCCCTTGCAGGGTACTTACGGCGGCGGGAATTGGGACGCCTTTGTCGCCCGGCTCAATCCGACGGGGAACACCCTGGAATATTCCACCTACCTGGGCGGCAACCGGTACGACTCTGGTGCGGGCATCGCGGTGGACAGCACGGGGCGAGCTCATGTGGTGGGCATTACGTCCTCCCCCGACTTCCCGACCGCCAACGCCGTCCAAAGCGCCTTGGGCGGGAATGATGACATCTTCGTAGCCCGGTTGAGCGCGGCCGGGGATGTTCTGGAATATTCCACCTACCTGGGCGGCAACCAGGATGATGAAGGGACGGGCATCGCGGTGGACAGCGCCGGCAACACACATGTGACGGGGTACGCCTATTCTGAAAACTTCCCGACCACCAACGCGCTACAAGGCACTCTCCTGTTTGGTCTAGATGCCTTGGTCGCCCGGTTGAGTTCGATGGGGAGCACCCTGGAATATGCCACCTACCTGGGTTGCAATGGCCGTAATTACGGTTACGGCGTCGCAGCGGACAACGCCAGCAACGCCTACGTGACGGGTTTTACCGCTTGCACCGACCTCCCGACCACTGCCAATGCCGTGCAGCGCACTTTCGGCGGGAATGAGGACGCCTTTGTGGCGATCATCTCGAATTCCACCCCGTTCGTGGTCGCGCCGCTAAACGACACCGGCGTTGCCCAGTTCAGCGATGACGCCAGCTTTACCGGGGCCAACACCGACCCAGCGCCCGCCGAACCGGCCGGCTACCCCGGCCAGGACCCCCGCTTCGGCCGGGATGCGGCGGCTGCGGCCGGAGTGCTGCCGAAAGTCGGCGACGGCGCCCAGGGCTTCGACTTCACCAAGCTGGGCGCGGACGGCGCGCCCCTGGCGATTCAAAACGCCGCCTGGGACAACGCCGGCTCCGAGGCCAGCGGCACGCAGTGGTCCTGCGTCCGGGACAACGTCACCGGCCTGATCTGGGAAGTAAAGACCGCTGACGGCGGCCTGCGCGACCAGAACTGGACTTACACCTGGTACAGCCCGGACCCCAATGCGAACGGCGGGGATGCTGGCGTCGCCGACACCGGGGCCGGAGTCGGCAGCGACAACTGCTTCGACAACGGCCGCTGCGATACGCACCAGTACCGGACCGATGTGAACCAGGCGGCCCTCTGCGGCTTCACCGACTGGCGCCTGCCCACCTTTCAGGAACTGCTCTCCATCGTGGACTACGGGGGAACTCCGCCCATCGACGGAGCCTATTTTCCCAACACGATTACCAACGGTCAGTATGCGTTTTACTGGTCCTCCTCAGTATGGGCTGGAGGATCGAACGTCGCATATGCTCTGGATTTCGAATTCGTTTGGCTCGATTTCATCGAGAAAGCCGCTGGCTCTGGCTCCGTCGGCGCGCTCTATATTGGCCAGCCCGTCCGGCTGGTGCGCGGCGGACAACCGCCGCTGGCGGGGACGCCCAGCAGTCGCCCGGGTTGCCTGGCGACGATACCGGAATCGACCCCGACCTCGGATTTCACGCTCAACAGCGACGGCACCGCCGTTCACAACAAGACCGGGCTGATGTGGATGCGCTGCGCCCTGGGGCAAACTTGGGACGGTTCCACTTGCACCGGGACGGAGACCCCGCACACCTGGCAGGAGGCGTTGCAGCAGGCGGCGAGCCTTACCTTCGCCACCTACAGCGACTGGAGAGTGCCCAGCTCGAAGGAATTGGTCTCCATCCTGGAGTTACGGTGCGATAGTCCTTCCGTCAATGACAGCGTCTTTCCGAACAGCCCATCGACTCCATTCTGGTCCTCTTCGGTGGAAGCAGGGTCACCGAACCTCAAATGGGCAGTGGAATTCGAATACTACGGCTATTTCTGGGACGCCAGCGCCACCACGACCCAAAGCGTCCGTCTCGTGCGCGGCGGGCAGCCCTTTGATAATTTCGATTTGCTGGCGGCAACGACCAGCACGGTCGCCACCATCGCCCTGGCCGACCCCAACCCCACCGCCGCCGCCAGCGTGAACTGGACGGTCACCTTCAGCGACGCGGTCGCGGGGCTTTCGACGGGCAACTTCGGCCTCGTCCCCGGCGGCGGCGTGACCGGCGCGGCCATCACCGGCGTCACCGGCTCCGGCACCGCCTGGACGGTGACCGCCAGCACCGGCACCGGCGACGGCACGCTGGGCCTGAATATGGCGAACGCCACCGGCCTCACCCCCACCGTCGCTAACGTCCCCTTCACCGGCGCGGTGTACACCGTTAACAAAACCCCACCGCCAGTCACAGTCGCCACCATCGCCTTGGCCGACCCCAGCCCCACCGCCGCCGCCAGCGTGCGCTGGACCGTCACCTTCAGCGCGGCGGTCACTGGGTTGGGGATCGGCAACTTCGCCCTCGCCTCCGGCGGCGACGTGACCGGCGCGACCATCACCGGCGTATCGGGTTCCGGCACCATCTGGACCGTGACCGCCGGCACCGGCACCGGCACCGGCACCCTCGGCCTGAACCTGGCCAACGCCACCGGCCTCATCCCGGCCGTCACCAACGTCCCCTTCACCGGCGCGGTGTACGCGGTCAACAAACCACCACCGACCGCCACGGTCGCCGCCATCGCCCTAGCCGACCCCAACCCCACCGCCGCCGCCAGCGTGCGCTGGACGGTCACCTTCAGCGGCGCGGTCGCGGGGCTGACGGCGAGCAACCTTGCGCTCGTCCCCGGCGGCGGGGTAACCGGCGCGGCGATCAGCGACGTATCGGGTTCCGGCACCATCTGGACCGTGACCGCCGGCACGGGGACGGGCGACGGTACCCTGGGCCTGAATCTGGTCGACGACACCGGCCTCACTCCCGACCTCACCAACGTGCCGCCACCGTTTGTCGGTCCGGTTTACACCCTTGCCCGGAGCACCCCCCCGGTCGCCGGCCTGCTCGGCGTCACCTGGTCGGGCGAGCGGTTTGCGGCGGTCGGCGGCGGCGGCGCGA
>JAVMKL010000125.1:0-5266 GCA_031732875.1 Candidatus Competibacter sp.
GCTGGCCAAGCTCTCCAACGGGATACTCAACCAGAAATCGTACAGCTTGTCCCTTGCCTCTTGTCGCTTGATTGAGGTGTATGTCAATACCTCATCACCTTTCCCGGACATAAACGCCATCGCTTCGTCAATAAGAGTGTTCATCCATGTCACCAAAGCCCGTCGTGCAGTGCGATGGCAAGCATCGACCGATTGGCGCTCGACTTCCCGTCTGATGTCTTGCATGCGAGCGATGGGTTCAGATAGCGAAATGCGCGAGGTGTTATGAGCCAATCCGCGCACATCATCGAAACGTTGAATGGCGTCGAGGAAGGCTTTTAGGTCATCAGGATTTGCGCTCCCCCGCTGGCGGATTTCCGCCGCCCGCTTCACGGCCAGGTTGATTTTATCTTCATGAGTCAAGTCCGCAGCCGAAGCCACCGCTAGCGATGTAAGAAGCGGTACGGGTTCCGGCTTTTCCAGCGGCGTTGGTTCCAACTTGACTGGTGGTACGGGTTCCGGCTTTGCTGGCCTTTGTACCTCAATCAAGATTTCGTTCCCGTGTTCCTCGGTGACCTTAAACGGCCAGGCTGGCGGATAATCCCGAGTGACTTCCTTTCCGGAGGTCGGATGTTTGTAACGGTACTTCTTGGCGGTCGACACCGGCGCGGTGGCGTTAGCGACCGCGTTATTCTCGCAGACTCCCTGCAGGTAGAAGGTCTTGCCATCCTTCTCGCATTTGGTTATGGGGTGCTGCGCCAGTACTGGTCCGACCAAGGTGGTCAAGATGACCGCTGTGATGATCTTGTTCATAACGCTACCAAAATATTACTTGATTTTCAAAATCTTGTGAGATTGTTGACCAACAGGGTTTCGGCGATGTTCGGATCGCGGAATCATAATTCCTTCATTTGCGGGGTATGGTGACGAGCTTCAAATGGGTTGTGGCGTTTGCGCGCGAAATGGCGACCGAGCCGAAGTAGTGCCGCGGCCCACTTCCCCTGCGAGGGTGATGGAACATTTCCCGACATTTCCGCCTCATAAGCTTTCACCATTCGCTCGAAGTTTTGCGGTGTAATCTCTCCCATGAGGTCGGCCCATGCCGCACGCGCTCCAAGCGAAGGGCTCCAGTCAGCATACTTTTGTTTGTATTGTTCCACTTTCAAGCGTTCGTCATCGGTCAAGGCCGCCATGGTTGAGTCTCCCATGTTTTGTACATCCCGTTATAGGGCGAGAGGATGGACAGGCAACGTCAGACAAGCGGACGTAACTCAGCAGGATGGGCCAACTTGATCCACACTGTTTCCCCTTTCAGACCCCTTGGTGGATTGGTCGAAAGACCCCGTGGATTTTGAGCAAGAGCCATGCCGTTCGCGACTTAACGCCGAACGAGGTTGGCGCGTCACCTGCTGGGGTAGCTTTGGGGCAATCCTATCGACGGGCGCGCGTACAATATGGTGAACGTCGTGCGGTACGTGCTTCCCAGTGGGATCGACGAGGGGATGGATCTGGCCGGCGTAGCTTGAGGAAAATGACTCTCTGGAACTGCCCAACGGGATTCCCGTCCGAATGACCTTGGGCGACGTGTTGGCGGATCGATCCGCAAGTGTTTGTGGTAACCATATATCGACTGGATGCGGGCGGTCTTACCAGCAGCGGCCGACGAGCAGGTCCGCCTTGATGGCAAGGTGCTCGTTGTGATCGGGATGGTGTGGCGAAGACGGAGCTGCCCTGCAAGCCGCAGGAAAAACGATTAGGGTAAACCATGATTCTTGCTGTCCTGGCGGCGTTCGCGACCGCGTTTATACTTGACGACTACCTGTCACGCTCTGGGTCGGGATCGCGCATTCTCGATTATCCCAACGTTCGTTCCCTGCATTCCCGGCCGATCCCACGCACCGGTGGTTTGGCGGTGCTGGCGGGAATGGGGACCGGCGTTCTAGTGATCTGGATCGGAATGGACGGCCCCTACAGGGGGGGTATAATCATACTGGGTGCGGGCTTAGCGCCGCTGGCGCTCGTATCCTTCCTGGATGATCGCATGGGCGTCTCCGCCCGATGGCGCATCCTGGTCCATCTGCTGGCGGCTAACACTCCACTGGTGGTCGGGCTGGTGCCCGGGCAGTTCGATGTGCCCGGCCTTGACTTTCCCCTTCCCGCCTGGATCGCCATCCTCCTCACTCTGCTGTTCACCGTCTGGTCGATCAACCTCTACAACTTCATGGATGGCATGGATGGCTTCGCCGGCGGTATGGCGGTGATCGGATTTTCAACGCTGGCTTGGCTGGGGTGGGCCGATGCTGGCTTCGCCGCGCTATGCTTGACCGTGGCGGCGGCTAGCGCCGGGTTCCTGATACATAACTTTCCACCCGCGAAAATCTTTCTGGGCGATACCGGTTCGACTTCACTAGGCTTTCTGGTGGCGGCGTGCAGCCTGTGGGGCAGCCATTCCGGATTGTTTCCGTTCTGGGTGGCGATTCTCGTTTTCTCACCCTTCATTGTCGATGCCACCGTGACCTTGCTGCGCCGGTTGCTGCGTGGTGAGAAAATCTGGGAAGCGCACCGGAGCCATTACTATCAACGCTTGGTGCTGCTCGGTTGGGGGCACCGCCGCACCGTGCTGGCGGAATACGCGCTGATGCTGGCCTGCGCTGGATCGGCGTTGCTGGCGGTTCGCCTTTCATCCGTCGGCCAGGCAGCGCTGGCAGCCGGCTGGCTGTTCATCTTTGGCTCGTTGATGTGGGGGGTAGGGCGGCTGGAGCGGGAGCGTGCTACAGTATCCGCTCCGTGAAGCTCGAACAACTCTTCAATCTACCCACCCCCGCCCGCCGCATCCTACTGGTGGCGGGTGATACATTGGCTGTGCTGGTCGCGGTCTGGGCCTCGTTCGCCCTTCGCCTCGGCGACTGGTGGCCGGACATGTTGCAGGATGTGGTCTGGCTGTTTCCGCTGGCGGTGATCGTCCTCATCCCGACTTTCACCACGGTCGGCCTGTATCGTCCGATCCTGCGCTACGCCGACGAAAGTCTGCTGTACACCATCGTGCTGGGTGTCAGCGCGGGCATCCTGTTGATGATGGCGGTCTGGGTGTTCCTGCGCGAGGGCTTGGTGCCGCGTTCGTCCTGGCTGATCGGCTGGCTGGTGCTGGTTGCGCTGGTGGGCGGGGGGCGACTGCTGCTCCGCCGCTATCTGCGCCGGCGGTTTCGGTCGAGCGCTGCGCGGACGCCGGTGATCATCTACGGCGCGGGCGAGGCCGGAGCCCAGTTGGCCAACGCCCTGCGCTACAGCGCCGAATTCACTCCCGCTGCCTTCGTGGACGATAACCCCCAACTCTGGGGGAGCGTGGTGCTCGGCCTCAAGGTGCGGGCGCCATTCAAGTTGCCGCGGCTGGTGACCCGTCATGAGGCCAGGCTGATCCTGCTGGCGCTGCCGTCGGCTTCCCATCGCCGCCGCCGCGAGATCCTGGAAGCGCTGGCTGGTCTCCCGGTGCGAGTGATGGCGTTACCGACCTTGGCTGAACTGACCAGTGGCGCCCGCCGCATCGACGAATTCCGCGAGATCGACGTCGCGGACATTCTCGGTCGCGATTCGGTCCAACCGAACGAAACTCTGTTGAAGGCGCGGGTCGGCGGCAAGACGGTAATGGTCACCGGTGCCGGCGGTTCGATCGGCGCCGAACTGTGCCGGCAGATCCTGTCGCTACGGCCACGCCGACTGGTGCTGTTCGAGCGTTCCGAGTACGCTCTGTACAACACCGAGCAGGAGTTGGGGGACATGCTGGTCAACATGGGTCAGCCGCCGGTCGAGCTGGTTCCTCTGCTGGGCTCGGTCGTCCATCGCCGGCGCTTGCAGGTGGTGATGGAACGGTTCGAGGTCGAGACCGTCTATCACGCCGCCGCCTACAAGCACGTGCCGATCGTCGAGCATAATCCCATTGAGGGCGTGCGCAACAACGTATTCGGCACCCTGCACGCCGCCGAGGCCGCCCTTGCCGCCGGCGTCGAAACCTTCGTGCTGGTGTCTAGCGATAAGGCGGTGCGCCCCACCAACGTTATGGGCGCCACCAAGCGACTGGCGGAACTGATCTTGCAGGGGCTGGCGGGAGAGGGCAGCGCTACCCGGCTGTGCATGGTGCGCTTCGGCAACGTGCTCGATTCCTCCGGCTCGGTAGTGCCACTGTTCCGCGAGCAGATTCGCAAGGGTGGGCCGGTAACGGTAACCCATCCCGAGGTCGAGCGATATTTCATGACGATCCCCGAGGCGGCACAACTGGTGATCCAAGCCAGCGCCATGGCCCAGGGCGGCGACTTGTTCCTGCTCGATATGGGCGAGCCGGTACGAATTCTCGATCTGGCGCGGCGAATGATTTACTTATCGGGCCTGACGGTACGGGACGAGGACCATCCCGACGGAGAGGTCGAAATCCAGTTCACTGGCTTGCGTAGCGGCGAGAAACTGCGCGAGGAATTGCTGATCGGCGCCGATGACCTTCCCACCGAGCATCCGATGATCCGTCGCGCCCGCGAGGTCCATCCGCCGTGGTCGGCCATTCGGGGTTGCCTGGAACGGCTGGATATCGCCGCGTGGGCCTTCGATTATCCGGCGGTGCGGGCGATCTTGCGGGAAACGGTGGCGGAGTATCGACCGGAGAACGAGATCGAGGACTGGGTGTGGCTGGCGGATCGGGACGCACCACAAGATGGCTTTGTTCCAAGCCGCGGTGATTAGGCGATTTCCGGAAAAAAGCTTGTCTGCTTGACCGCGCAAGGAAGCATGGCCGTTCCTCCCTTTGCTGGGGGAGACCAGGCTCGGGTCGGCATGTCGACAGAGCCTAACCCTCTCCCACCTTGTCCTTTCCCAATAAGGCCGCCACGCTGCTTTGCCAGGTCGATTGCAGCGAGGTGGCCGGTGCGACTTCCTTGAACACGCCGTAGGCCATCAGCCGCCGGTAGCGCTGCTCCAGCAGTTCGTCCACCCCCAGCACGTCCAGTTGTCGCAGGTGATCCCGCAGCGCGGCGCGGACGTTTTCGGCTACCTGCGCCACGTCGCGGTGCGCGCCGCCAGGCGGTTCGGCAATGATGCCATCGATCAGCTTCAGTTTCAGCAACCGGTCGGCGGTCAACCCCATCGCCTCGGCGGCGTCTGGCGCCTTGTCGGCGCTCTTCCACAGAATCGCCGCGCAGCCCTCCGGCGAAATCACCGAATAGGTGCTGTACTGCAGCATCAGCACCCGGTCGCCGACCCCGACCGCCAGCGCTCCGCCGGAGCCGCCCTCGCCGATCACCAC
>JAVMKL010000126.1:0-29380 GCA_031732875.1 Candidatus Competibacter sp.
GGCTGCGCGGTTACGCTGCCTGGCTGCCGGAGGACTGGCGCATCGTGGTCGTCGTGGATCGCGATGATGACGACTGCCGCGACCTCAAGCAGCGCCTGGAGGCTATCGCGCAACGGGCGGGCCTACGATCCCGAACTCGGGCGGGCGGCTTATCGTGGCAACTCGTCAACCGCATCGCCATCGAGGAACTGGAAGCCTGGTACTTCGCGGATTGGGAGGCCGTGCGGGTGGCTTATCCGCGTATGCCAGCGGACATCTCCCATCGTCGGGGTTTCCGTGATCTCGATGCCATCACTGGCGGCACCTGGGAGGCTTTCGAGCGGATGATGCAGGGGCATGGATACTTCAAGGGTGGGCTTGCCAAGATCGAGGCAGCGCGTGCCATCGGCGCTTGCGTCGATCCATCGCGAAGTCGCTCGCGCAGTTTCGCGATGTTTCAAAAGGCGCTTGCGGAAGCGGTTACGTGACGTCGTTTACCGAATCCATCGTGGAAGAAGCCGCAATCGATTGGCTGCGCGAACTGGGCTACACGATCCTCTCCAGCCAGAACGCACTCCCCGGAGAAGGCAATGCCTGGCGTGCGACCTACTCGGACGTCGTGTTCCCAGGCGCTTTGCGCAGCGCGCTCGTGCGTCTGAATCCGGACCTGCCGCCCGAGGCGCTGGAAGACGCCCGCCGCAAACTCACCCGAGTCGACGCGCCGTCGCTGGTGGAGCGCAATCGCGCCATGCACCGGATGCTGGTCGATGGGGTAACGGTCGAGCACCGGCGCAAGGACGGCACGATTGCGGGAGCGCAGGCCCGGATCATCGACTTCGACACGCCGGATAACAACGACTGGCTGGCCGCCAACCAGTTCACCGTGTCCGACGGGCAGCACGCGCGCCGTCCCGACGTGGTGCTGTTCGTCAACGGGTTGCCGCTGGCGGTGATCGAACTGAAGAACCCCGCCGACGAGAACGCAACCGTATGGTCCGCCTTGCAACAGCTTCAGACCTACCAGGCGCAAATCCCGGCGCTGTTCGCCACCAACGCCGCGCTGGTGGTCTCCGACGGCGTGCGGGCGCGGATCGGCTCGCTCGGCGCGGGCAAGGAATGGTTCAAACCCTGGCGCACCATCACCGGGCGCGAGGATGCACCCGCGCGGATGCCCGAGTTACAGGTGGTGCTGGAAGGCGTGTTCGAAAAGCGCCGTTTCCTCGATCTGCTCCGTTACTTCATCGTGTTCGAGGATTCCGGCGGCGGCCAGCTCGTCAAGAAAATGGCCGGCTACCACCAGTTCCACGCGGTCAACGTGGCGGTGGAAGAGACTCTGCGGGCCAGCGGTTGGATGGGCGCCGCTGAGACAACAGGTATTTATTGGTCCCACCCTCACCCCCAGCCCCTCTCCCAAGGGGAGAGGGGAGATAGGCGCGTCGGCGTGGTCTGGCACACCCAGGGATCGGGCAAGAGCCTGACGATGGCCTTCTACACCGGTCGGGTGATCCTGCACCCGGCGATGGCCAACCCAACCCTCGTGGTGCTCACCGACCGCAACGATCTCGACGATCAGCTCTTTGGTATCTTCGCCCGCTGCCGCGACCTCCTGCGCCAGCCGCCGGTGCAGGCGGTGGACCGCGCCGATCTGCGCGCGAAGCTGGCGGTTGCGTCCGGCGGCGTGGTTTTTACCACGATTCAGAAGTTTTTTCCTCCCTCACCCCCGGCCCCTCTCCCGGAGGGAGAGGGGAGAAATATGTCCTCACCCCCGGTCCCTCTCTCGGAGGGAAAGGGGAGAAATACGCCCTCACCCCAGCCCTCTCCCGGAGGGCGAGGGGGAAGAATGGAGGTTCTGTCGGACCGGCGCAACATCGTCGTCATCGCCGACGAAGCGCACCGCAGCCAGTACGACTTCATCGACGGTTTCGCGCGGCACATGCGCGATGCGTTGCCGAACGCTTCGTTCGTCGGTTTTACCGGGACCCCCATCGAGAAGACCGACGCCAACACCCGCGCCGTTTTCGGCGACTACATCAGCATCTACGATATCCAGCGAGCGGTCGCGGATGGCGCCACGGTGCCGATTTACTACGAAAGCCGGTTGGCGAAGCTGGAGTTGAAGGCATCCGAGCGACCGAAGATCGACCCCGAGTTCGAGGAAGCGACCGAAGGCGAGGAAATCGAGCGCAAGGAGAAGCTCAAGAGCAAATGGGCACAGCTCGAGGCCGTGGTCGGCTCCGAGAACCGCATTCAGCTCGTCGCCCGCGACCTGGTGGAACACTTCGGAAATCGGCTCGCGGTGATGGACGGCAAGGCGATGGTGGTAGTCATGAGCCGGCGCATCGCCGTCGATCTGTACCGCGCTTTGGTGGCGTTGCGCCCCGAGTGGCACGGCGAGGATGACGAGGACGGCGCGCTCAAGGTGGTGATGACCGGCTCGGCGTCGGACCCCCTCGACTGGCAGCCCCACATCCGCACCAAGCCGCGCCGCGAGACGCTGGCCAACCGTTTCCGCGATCCGAACGACCCGTTCCGCATCGTCATCGTCCGCGACATGTGGCTCACCGGCTTCGACGCACCCTGCCTTTCCACCATGTATCTGGACAAGCCGATGCGCGGGCACGGGCTGATGCAGGCCATCGCCCGCGTCAACCGCGTATTCCGGGACAAGCCCGGCGGGCTGGTGGTGGATTACCTGGGCCTGGCCGACGAGTTGAAGCAGGCGCTGGCCACCTACACCGAAGCGGGCGGTACCGGCAAGACCGCGCTCGATCAGGCCGAGGCCGTGACTCTGATGCTGGAGAAGTACGAGGTCTGCCGCGGCCTGTTCCACGGCTTCGATTGGTCGCGCTGGACAGCGGGCACGCCAGTGCAACGCGTGTCCTTGCTGCCGGCGGCGCAGGAGCACGTCCTGGCTCAGGAGGATGGCAAGGCGCGGCTGCTGCGCGCCGTCGCCGGGCTGTCGCAGGCCTTCGCGCTGGCCGTACCCCACGCCGAGGCGCTGCGCGTTCGCGATGACGTGGGTTTCTTTCAGGCGGTGCGCGCGGTGCTGGCCAAGAGCATGCCCGGCGAACGCAAGACCGACGAGGAGCTGGACCACGCGATCCGGCAGATTATCTCGAAAGCGATGGTGTCGGATGAGGTGGTGGATATCTTTGCCGCGGCCGGCTTGAAGAAGCCCGACATCTCGATCCTCTCGGACGAGTTCCTGGCCGAGGTGCGCGGCATGCCCCAGCGGAACCTCGCGGTCGAGTTACTGCGGAAGTTGCTCGCGGGCGAGATCAGGACGCGGGCGAAGCACAACATCGTCCAGGCGCGCTCGTTCGCCGAGTTGCTCGAGCAGGCCGTACGCAAGTATCAGAACCGCGCCGTCGAAACCGCGCAGGTCATCGAGGAGTTGATCCAGCTCGCGAAAAACATGCGTGCGGCCAGCGCGCGGGGCGAACGGCTCGGGCTTTCGGACGACGAGCTGGCCTTCTACGACGCGTTGGAGACCAACGACAGCGCGGTGAAGGTGTTGGGCGACGACACGCTCAAGACCATCGCCCGGGAACTCGTCGCGACCGTGCGCAAGAACGTCACCATCGACTGGACGATCCGCGACAACGTCCGGGCGCAACTTCGGGTCTACGTGAAGCGTATCCTGCGCAAGTACGGCTACCCGCCGGACAAGCAGGAGAAGGCAACGCAAACGGTGCTGGAACAGGCGGAAGTGTTGTCCGAAGCGTGGACGGTCGCATGAAACGGCGCGTGGCTAGGGGCGCAGCCATGCTGCGCCCCTACCGTTGAGTATTGGCCTAGACTTACGAATGTTCGAATTATCTCCCAAGGAGAACACCATGCCGAAAGCTATCCGCATCCACGAATACGGCGGTCCCGAAGTCCTGCGCTGGGAGGAGGTCGAAGTGGGCGATCCCGGTCCCGGCCAACTGCGGGTCCGCCATGCCGCCGTCGGTTTGAACTATATCGACGTCTATCACCGTACCGGCTTGTATCCGTTGCCGTCGCTGCCCTGGACACCGGGCATGGAGGGTGCGGGTCGGGTCGAGGCGGTCGGCGAAGGTGTGACGGAATTCAAGGTCGGCGACCGGGTCGCGTATGCCAGTCCACCGGTCGGCGCTTATGCCGAAGTCCGGCTGATGCCCGCCGACCGGGTGGTGGCTTTGCCCGATACCATCGACGACCAAACTGCCGCCGCGATGATGCTGCAGGGGATGACCGCGCAATATCTGCTGCGGCGCACTTATCGGGTGCAGCCCGGCGACACGATTTTGCTGCACGCCGCCGCCGGTGGGGTCGGGCTGATCGCCAGCCAATGGGCGCGGCATCTGGGCGCGACCGTGATCGGCACGGTGGGCAGCGACGACAAAGCCGAACTGGCCCGCGCGCACGGTTGCCATCACGTCATCGTCTACAGCCGCGAGAATTTCACGCAGCGGGTCCGCGAGATCACCGGCGGTCAAGGCGTTGCGGCGGTCTACGATTCAGTCGGTCAGGCGACTTTCATGGACTCGCTGGACTGTCTGCGCCGGCTGGGCATGATGATCAGCTTCGGCAACGCCTCCGGTCCGGTACCGCCGTTCGATCCGGGTCTTCTGGCCGCCAAGGGTTCGTTGTTCCTGACTCGGCCCAGCCTGATGGCCTACACAGCCGAGCGCGCGGATTTGCTGGCCAGCGCCGCCGAACTGTTCGAGGTGGTGGCGAGCGGCGCAGTCAAAATCGAGGTCCATCAAACCTACCCGCTGGCAGAAACCGCCCAGGCGCACCGCGATCTGGAGGCGCGCCGGACCATGGGTTCCACCGTGCTGTTGCCTTAGGTTGCCTCGGGAGCGCGGACATCCCGCCCGCGCTCCAATGTGGACCCGGTCGGTGAGGCGGTATTTATAGGCCGTTATTCTTTTTGGCTTTCTGCCGTTCCAGGATGTCTTTGACCAGCGACCGCTGCACCGCCCGGGGTGCTTCCATCAGCGCCTTGACGTGGGCCGCCACGCTGGCGGCCAGCGCCGGCAGGTTGTAGCCGCCTTCCAGCAGCGATATCACGCGCCCCTCGCAGTATTCCGCCGCGATCGCCAGAATCTGCTGGGTCAGCCAGCGGTAATCGTCCTCGTTGAAATTGAGCTCCGCCAGCGGGTCCAGGTGATGGGCGTCGAAGCCGGCCGAGATCAGGATCAGTTGCGGTTCGAACTCGCGCAGCGCCTGCTCGATGTCGTGGCGCCAGGCGTGGCGCAGGTCGGCCGTGCCGCTGCCGGCCTGCAACGGGACGTTGACGATGTTGCCGACCCCACGCTCCTCGCGGCGGCCGGTGCCGGGATAGATGTAGGCCTGGTGAGTGGAGATGTAGAGATAGCCGGGGTCGTGCTCGAACGCCGCCTGGGTCCCGTTGCCGTGATGCACGTCGAAATCGATGACCGCCACCCGCTCCAGCCCGTGGGCGGCGCGGGCGTGGGCGGCGCCGATGGCGGCGTTGCCGAACAGGCAGAATCCCATGGATTGAGTCGGTTCGGCATGGTGTCCGGGCGGGCGGATGGCGCAGAAAGCGTTGCTGGCCTCGCGGTTCAGAAGGGCGTCCACCGCCGCGCAGGCCGCTCCCGCCGCGCGCAGGGCGGCCTCGCCCGAACGGGAGGAGACGATGGTGTCGCCGTCGATGGCGTTATGCCCCTGCCTGGGCACGCGAGCGAAAATGCGCTCGACGTGTTCCAGGGGATGAATGCGCGTCAGTTGCTCGATGGTGGCTTCCGGAGCGTCCCGCCATTCCAGGGCGGCGAACGGAACGGTTCCGAGGACGTTGAGAATGGCGGTCAGCCGGGCCGGACATTCCGGGTGGCCGAAGCCGGTGTCGTGTTCCAGGCAGACCGGATGGGTGTAGAGCAGGGTGGTCATGGCCGCGCGTCCTCGCCGATGGGGATCTCGTGCTCGACCGTGGCCTTGCGCAGCGTCTTCAGTACGTCCTCGCGGGCGATGATGCCGACCAGCCGGCCGTCCTCGACCACCGGCAGGCTCTTGGCGCGCAGTTCGACCAGCTTTTGCAGCAAGCGGCTGAGCGGCAGTTGTGGGGAAACGGTGACGGGGTCGCGGGTCATCACCGTTTCGGCGGTTTGTTCCATGATCTCGTCGTAGTGCGGGACCAGGGCGTGCGAATCGAAGCTGAAGGCCTTGAGCAGATCGAACTTGGTCAGGATGCCGAGCAGGCGGCGCCCGTCCTCCACCACCGGCACGCCGTTGAAGTCGTGGGTTTCGAACAGCTCCTCGACCTCGCGGAGCTTGGCCTTGGGGCTGATGGCGATGGGATCGGGAGTCATGGCGTCGCGGACCTGGTATTGCAGGAATTCGTACATGGGGGCTGATCCTCGCGGGTTCGATTGTGGCAATGATAAGTCAAGGTCGGGTGGGCCGCTTGCCGCATTGGGTTGCGCCGGCCGATCGGCGAGCGGCGCCGCCGTCTTGGAAAAGGTGTTCGATCGCCGTGGGACCTTGGGCTATGCTGTTGCCGAACAGCCCTGATTCCGATCCGACATGAACCCTGACAAACTGAAACAACTGGCCAGCCAGGTCCTGGCCATCGAAGCCCGGGCGGTGGAGCAACTCATGAGTCGCATCGACGACCGCTTCGTCCGCGCCTGCGCGATCATGCTCCGCTGCCAGGGCCGCATCGTGGTGCTCGGCATCGGCAAGTCCGGGCATATCGGCGGCAAGATCGCCGCCACCCTGGCCAGCACCGGCACCCCGGCCTTCTTCGTCCATCCCGCCGAGGCCAGCCACGGCGACATGGGCATGATCACCGCCGGGGATGTGGTGATGACCTTGTCCAATTCCGGGGAGACCGATGAAATTCTGACTCTTTTGCCGTTGATCAAGCGACTGGGCGCGCCGCTGATCGCCCTCACCGGCAATCCCGACTCCACCCTGGCCGCGGCGGCCGACGTTCACCTGGATGTCAGCGTTCCGCAGGAAGCCTGCCCGCTGGGTTTGGCACCGACCTCCAGCACCACCGCCACCCTGGCGATGGGCGACGCGCTGGCGGTGGCGCTGCTGGAGGCGCGCGGGTTCACCGCCGAGGATTTCGCCCGCTCCCATCCGGGCGGCCGGTTGGGTCGGCGCCTGCTGCTGCTGATCGACGACGTGATGCATGCAGGCGAACAGATGCCGCGCAGCGCGCCGGACGATCTGCTCAAGGACGCCCTGCTGGAGATGAGCCGCAAGGGATTGGGTACGACCGTGGTGGTGGATGGCGAGGACCGGGTGCTGGGGGTGTTCACCGACGGCGATCTGCGCCGGGCCCTGGACCGGCAGGTGGACGTTCACGCCGCGCGGGTCGCCGAGGTGATGACGCGCCATTGTAAGAGCATCGCTCCCGGCACTTTGGCGGCCGAGGCGCTGCGGATGATGCAGCAGTATAAGATCAACGCGCTGCCGGTGGTAAACTCCGTCGGGAAACTCGTCGGCGTCCTGAACATGCACGATTTGTTGCGCGCCGGCGTGTTGTGATCCCCGAACGACGGAAGACGAGCGATGCGCGATGTATTGAGCAAGGCCGCCCAGATTCAACTGGTGATTTTCGACGTGGACGGCGTGTTGACCGACGGCCGTCTTTATTTGGGTAATAACGGTAACGAATACAAGGCTTTCCATATCCGCGACGGTCAGGGAATCAAGATGTTGCTGGACAGCGGCGTCGAAGTCGCCATCATTTCCGCCCGCCACGCGGCCTCGGTGGAGCGGCGCATGACCGATCTCGGCATCCGCTATGCCTATCTGGGCGCGCATGACAAGCTGGCGGCGTTCAACAGTCTGCTGGTCCGGCTCGGGCTGACCGCCGAGCAGGTCGCCTACGTCGGCGACGACCTGATCGACCTGCCGGTGATGACCCGAGTCGGTCTGGCCATCGCCGTGCGCGACGCCGACCCGTTCGTCAAGCAGCACGCCCACTGGCAAACGCCCAGCCGGGGCGGTCGCGGGGCGGCGCGCGACGTCTGCGAACTGTTGCTGGAGGCGCGCGGCCAACTGGCGGCCGCGCGCGACCGCTACCTTTGACCGTGCCCGGCGGCGCGACGGTACGCGGCGTTCTGTACATCGCCGGCCTGGCGCTGCTGGCCGCGTCGAGCTATGGCCTGCTGCGGTGGGTGGAATCTTCGTTGCGGCAACCGGGCCCCGCCGAGAGCCAGGCGCCGGTATTGACCGTCGAGAGTTTCCGGGCGGTACGTCTCACTGTCGCTGGCCTGCGCGAGTACGTGCTCGAAGCACCCCTGCTGACCCAACTGTCCGGCCAGCTCGGAACCCGGATCGAGCGACCGACGATGGACTGGTACCAGCCGGATGGCCAGACCCGGGAATGGCGATTGCGGGCCGAACAGGGCTGGATTGCTGCCGACAACCAGTCGCTGCGCCTCGAAGGCGAGGTGGAAATGACCCGTACCGCCGAGAGCGGCAAGCCGCCGGCCACGATCACCACCCGCGACGTGCTGGTCCGGCCGGCCGAGCGCCGGGCCGAGACCGCCGCGCCCGCCCGGGCGGTCACGCCCGGCGGGGAAATGCGAGCCATCGGCCTTCGCGCCTTTCTGGATCAGGAGCGGCTGGAACTGCTTTCCGAGGTAAAAGGTGTCTATGAACCCCCCAAGCGTTAAATTCGGGCTCGCGACCGCGCTGGCGCTGGTGGCGCCAACGGCCGCCGCCCTCCCGGAGGATCGCAACCAGCCCATCCACCTGGAAGCCAGCCGGGGTCAGTTGGACCAAAAGACCGGCGTCAGCGTCTACGAGGGCAACGTGATCATCACCCAGGGTTCGATGCGGCTGACCGCCGACACCGTCACCATCCATGTCAAGGACAACAACTTTCAGCGGATGGAAGCCGTCGGTGCCCCGGCGAACCTGCGCTACAAGCCGACGGCGGACAAGCCGGAAATGCAGGGGACCAGCAAGCAGGTCGAGTACGACGTGGCCGGCGCCAAGGTTATCATGAGCGGCGGCGCCCGGCTGGTGCAGGGGCAGGACGTGTTCGTCGGCGACCGGGTGGAATACGATCTCAAGGGCGACGTGGTGCGGGCGCGCGGCGCCGGCGACAACGGTCGGATCCAGTTCACCATCCAGCCGCGGACGCAGGAGCCGCCGGCCGGCAAAAAGCCCTGATCATGGCCGAACTGATCGCCAAGGAAATCGTCAAGTGCTACCGCAAGCGCGTGGTGGTGGACGCCGTATCGCTGACGGTCGCCAGCGGCGAGGTCGTCGGGCTCCTGGGGCCGAACGGCGCCGGCAAGACCACCAGTTTTTACATGATGGTAGGGTTGATTCATTGCGATGAGGGCCGAGTACTGCTGGACGGTCGCGATATCACTCATCTGCCGATGCACGCGCGGGCGCGGCTCGGAGTCGGTTATCTGCCGCAGGAAGCCTCGGTGTTCCGGCGGTTGACGGTGCTGGACAACGTGCTGGCGATCCTGGAAACCCGCCGAGATCTCTCGCGGCGCGCGCGCCGGGCGCTGGCCGAGGAGTTGCTGCACGAACTGCACGTCGGCCATCTGAGCGCCAGCTCCGGCATCAGCCTGTCGGGCGGCGAGCGCCGGCGGGTGGAAATCGCCCGGGCGCTGGCGGCCAGCCCGGCGTTCATCCTGTTGGACGAGCCGTTCGCCGGCGTGGACCCCTTGTCGGTTCTGGATATCCAGCGCATCATCAGCCATCTCTGCGAGCGCGACATTGGGGTGTTGATCACCGATCACAACGTGCGGGAGACCCTGGGGATCTGCGATCGCGCCTACATTCTCAACGAAGGTCGGGTGATCGCCGAGGGCGACCCCACCGCGATTCTTGCCAACCAGCAGGTCCGCCGGGTCTACCTGGGCGAGTCGTTCCAGATGTGAGCCGGGAGGCTTGCGACGGGCCGGTGTCCGCATCCCTTCCACCATGACGCTCGAAACCCGCTAGGATTATATTGGTAGGCCAAGTTCAACGGCTCGAGCCAAGACCGAACGTATATGAGACAGTCATTGCAGCTACGCCTGGGTCAGCAACTGACCATGACCCCCCAATTGCAGCAGGCGATTCGTCTGCTGCAACTGTCCAGCCTGGATCTCCAGGTGGAGGTGCAGGCTATTCTCGATTCCAATTTGATGCTGGAGCGGGCCGACGAGCCGCAGGATCTGCCGGTGCAGCCGGAAACCCTGGCCGCCCAGGCGGCGGCGGAATCCAGTTCCGAAACCGAAATCGGCGCGGCGGGGGACACGCTGCCGGACGAATTGCCGGTGGACAGCGCCTGGGAGGATATCTACGAACCTTATGACGGCGCGACCCGTTATTCCCGGGGCGAAGAGGAGGACTGGGATCCCTACGAACGTTACGCGGGGGCGGGCGAGTCCCTGCGCGATTATCTGTATTGGCAGATGCGGCTGACCCCGTTCGACGAACGGGAACTGGCGATCGCCACCGCGATCATCGACGCGATCGGCGATTCGGGCTATCTGACCCTGTCGTTGGAGGAGATTTGTCAGGGTTTGCGGGACGAATTCCCGGTGACTCCGGCCGAAGCCGAGTTGGTGCTGAACCGGGTACAGCACTTCGATCCACAGGGCGTCGGCGCCCGCGGCCCCGCCGAGTGCCTGCTGCTGCAACTGGAAGCGCTGCCGGCGGATACCCCCTGGCTGGCCGAGGCGCGCTGCCTGGTCGAGCAGCATCTGGAACTGCTCGCCGACCATGATTTCGGCGGCCTGATGCGGCGGCTCAAAGTATCGCGCGAAGCCTTGCAGGGGATCGTGAACCTGATTCAGTCGCTGGACCCGCACCCGGGCGCCCGGTTGTCCAACGTCGCGCCGCAGTATGTGGTTCCGGATGTCCTGGTCTACCGGCAGCGCGACGCCTGGCGGGTCGAGTTGAATCACGAGAGTACCCCCAAGCTGCGGATCAACGCCCGCTACGCCGCTCTGGCGCGACGGAACGGCCACGACGGCGACGCGGCCTATCTCAAGAATCATTTGCAGGAAGCGCGCTGGTTCCTGAAGAGTCTGCAGAACCGCAACGAGACCCTGCTCAAGGTCGCGACCTGCATCGTCGAGCGCCAGCGAGAATTCCTGGAGTACGGCGACGAGCATATGAAGCCGCTGATCCTGCGGGACATCGCCGAGACGCTGGGCATGCACGAATCGACCATCTCGCGCGTGACGACGCAGAAATACATGTACACGCCACGTGGGATTTACGAGTTGAAGTACTTCTTCTCCAGCCATGTCGGCACCAGCGACGGCGGCGAATGTTCCTCGACCGCCATCCGGGCCATGATCCGCAAGCTGATCCTGGCGGAGAATCCCGGTAAACCGCTCAGCGACAGCCGGATCGCCCAGCTGCTCGGCGCGGAAGGTATTCAGGTGGCGCGGAGGACGGTGGCAAAATATCGGGAAGCGATGACCATACCATCATCATCGGATCGTAAACGCCTCGTCTGAACGGACGGGGACATTCGCCCCGCGAGGGCATGTAACGGGAGTCGGGGGCGCGGTCGTCCATGGCGGTTCGAAATCATCACGTACTGTCAGCCGTCGCGGTCGCCGCGCAAGGATGGCCCCCCGGCGCCCATCCGAGGCAAGACCTGTTAGCCAGGAGTCCATGTCATGCAAATCAAATTGAGCGGACACCACGTGGAAATCACTCAGGCCCTGCACGATTACGTGCACGGCAAGCTGGAACGCATCGAGCGGCATTTCGACAATGTCACCAGCGCCCAAGTGATTCTCAGCGTCGAGAAACTGCGCCAGAAGGCCGAGGCGACCATCCACGTTGCCGGTAACGAGATCTATGCCGATGCGGTGGAGGAGGACCTGTATGCCGCGATCGATGTGTTGAGCGACAAGATCGACCGTCAAATCAAGAAGCACAAGGAGAAAATGACGGAAAAGCATCGCGGCGAAAAGGCGCGCAACTATTCCCAGCCTTGAGCGTGCGGGTGCGGCGATGGACATCACGGATCTGATTACCCGCGAGCGGATCGTCTGCGATAGCGAGGTGGCCAGCAAGAAGCGGGTCATCGAGGTCTTGAGCGAGCTGCTCGCCACCGGGCAGCCCGACCTGGCGGCTCGCCCGATTTTCGACAGCCTGGTCGGCCGGGAGCGTCTGGGGAGCACGGGCCTGGGCCATGGGGTCGCTTTGCCCCATGGCCGGTTCAGTCAGAGCCAGTATGCCATCGGCGCGTTCGTCAAGCTTAGGAAGGGCGTGGATTTCGACGCCCTCGACCGGCAGCCGGTGGACTTGGTGTTCGGGTTGCTGGTGCCGGACCACTACACCGACGAGCATCTGAAGATCCTTGCCTATCTGGCGGAGATGTTCAGCGATCGGGCTTTTTGCCAGCATCTGCGGGAGACTGATTCCGACCAGTTGCTGTTCGAGCAACTGATGGACTGGAAACCCACCATATCCCCTTTGCCATGAATCACTCGACAAGTGCCCGGGCTGTTTTCCAGGAGCTGGAAATCGAGCTGGAATTGAGCTGGGTCGGGGGCTCGGCCGGAGCGGAGCGGGTCCTGTGGTTGCCGGTCGAGGCGGGTGCGCCCTTGTTCGGGCGGTTGAACTGGGTGCATCCCTCCCGCCTGCAACTCCTCGGTCACGAAGAAAGCGCTTTCCTGGACCGACTGGAACCGGCCGGCCGGGATGCCCTGATTCGTCACCTGCTGGGACCCTCGGCCGGCGCCGTTCTGGTGTGCGGTGATTTCGACCGGGCCGAAGCGCTGCGACCGGCCGCCGATGCGACCGGAACCCCGCTCTGGCATACGCCGCTGACCCAGGCGGTCGCCTTGGAACGGCTCCACCACTATCACCGTCGCCTGGAAGCGTCCACCGTGGTCCACGGCGAGTTGCTGGAGGTATTCGGTCTGGGCGTGCTGATCACCGGCGGCAGTGGTATCGGCAAGAGCGAGCTCGCTCTGGAACTGATCAGCCGCGGCCATCGCCTGATCGCCGATGACACCCCGAACCTGACCCGGGTGTCGCCCGATGTGTTGGATGGCACCTGCCCGCCGACCATCGGCGATCTGCTGGAGGTGCGAGGTCTGGGGATCCTCAATATCCGCCGTATGTTCGGGGACAGCGCCATCAAGCGCAACAAGCGGGTGCGGCTGATCATTCACCTGGTCAGGCTGGAGGACATCGCTTCGCCCGCCGAATCCCGGTTGCGGGGCTTGCGCGATACCCGGGTGATTCTGGGCGTCGGCGTCCCCGCGATCACGCTGCCGATCGCTCCGGGCCGCAATCTGGCGGTGCTGGTGGAATGCGCGGTGCGGGATCACATCCTGCGGTTGAACGGCTATCGGGCCGAACAGGACATGATGGCGCGCGTGAACAAAGCCATGGCGAGGACCGCGCCGTGCGAATAATCATCGTCAGCGGCTTGTCGGGTTCCGGCAAGACCATCGCGCTGCAGACCCTGGAGGATCTGGACTACTACTGCGTCGACAATCTTCCGTTCAAGCTGATTCTTCCGCTGGCGCGGGAAATACTCGCCGCCAGCGACATCGCGCCGCCGGCGGTGGCGGTGGGGGTGGACGCGCGCAATTTTATCGACGAATTGAACCAGTTTCCCACCACCCTCACCGAACTGCGCGCCAGCGAGTTGACCGTGGAGGTGCTGTTCCTGCAGGCCGACGAGGAGATTCTGCTCAAGCGTTACAGCGAAACCCGCCGCCGGCATCCCCTGGATCTGGGCAGCGTTCCCCTGCGGGAGGCGATTCGCCAGGAACGGCGCCTGCTGGAGCCGATCGTCGCCTGCGCCGATCTGATCGTCGACACCAGCGATACCAATATCTACCAGTTGCGCGAACTCCTGCGCGCGCGCATTCACGATACGCCCCGCGAGGCGATGTCGCTGCTGTTCGAATCCTTCGGGTTCAAGAACGGGGTACCGGCCGATGCGGATTTCGTCTTCGACGTCCGTTGCCTGCCCAATCCCCACTGGGAACCGCAATTGCGACCATTGACCGGACTCGACCGGCCGGTGAGCGAATTTCTCGAGCATCAGCCGGAGGTGATGGAAATGGTCGCCGACCTGAGCCGCTTGCTGGAGGCGTGGCTGCCCCGGTTCGAGGCGAGCGATCGCAGCTATCTGACGGTGGCGATCGGTTGTACCGGCGGCCAGCATCGCTCGGTTTATATCGCCGAGGCGCTGGCCCGCCATTTCAACGGAGTTCGCGACTATGTCATGGTGCGCCATCGGGAGCTAAAATGAAGCAACAGCCGCCGTCGGCCGACCGGGTCGGGTCGGCTGGGAACAACGGGGACTCCGGGGTGCTGAAACGGGAAATCACCATCATCAACAAGCTGGGGCTGCACGCCCGCGCCGCTGCCAAGTTCGTGACGCTGGCGGCGGGGTTCGATGCCGAGATCCGGTTGCTGCGAAGCGGGCGCGAGGTCAACGGCAAGAGCATCATGGGCGTAATGATGCTGGCGGCGGCGTGCGGAGCCCGGCTGGAACTGCGCGCCAGCGGTCCTGAGGCCGAGCAGGCGCTCGAACATCTGGAAGGTCTGATTCTTCGCCGTTTCGACGAGGACGAATGAGAGGGGTTTCTCCATGCCATTTTCGCTGCATGGGATCGGTGTTTCCCGTGGATACGCGATCGGCAGGACGTATCTGTTGCAGCGCAACCAGGTGGAGATCACCGAATACACCATCCCCGATACCATCGTCGAGGATGAAGTCCGGCGTTTTCTGAACAGCCTGGATTTGGCCCGGCAGCAATTGCGGGAGATTCGGGTGCGGGTTCCAACGACGGCGCCCGGCGATATCACCGCCTTCATCGACACTCACCTGCTGATGCTGCAGGACGCCACCTTGACCGAGGCGCCGATCCATCTGATTCGGGCGCGCAAGTGCAACGCCGAATGGGCGCTCAAACTGCAGCGGGATTCACTGGTTCAGGTGTTCGAGGAGATGGACGATCCCTACCTGCGCACCCGCAAGGACGATGTGGATCATGTGGTGCGGCGAGTCCTGCGCATTTTGGTGACCGAAGATCCGACCTACCTGAGCGATCCCGATTTCGCCGAACTGGCGTCCAGCCGGCTGGAGGGGCGGGTCATCATCGCCGACGACCTGACGCCGGCCGATACCATCCTGATGCAACATCAGGGAGTGCTGGCCTTCGTCACCGAGTACGGCGGTCCGCTGTCCCATACCGCCATCCTGGCGCGCAGCCTGGGCATTCCGGCGGTGGTGGGCGCGCGCAATGCGCGGACCTATTTGGGACACGACGAACCGGTGATCGTGGACGGTCGCCAGGGAGTGATCCTGGTCGGGCTGGACGAGCGAATCCTGCGCTATTATCGCCACAAGCAGCAGGAAGAGCGCCGGCAGCAGCGCGAGTTGAACAAGCTCAAGGGCAAGCCGGCGGTCACCCACGACGGAGTGAGGATCGGGCTGCACGCCAACATCGAATTGCCCGAAGACGCGATGGCGGTACGGGACGTGGCGGCCGACGGGATCGGACTGTACCGGACCGAATTCCTGTTCATGAACCGAGCCGACGTGCCGGACGAGGAGGAGCATCTGGCTTCCTACCTGCACGTCATCAAGACTCTGGAAGGCATCCCCATCACCATCCGTACCGCCGATCTCGGCGCCGACAAGCAGGTGGACGGCGGTCGGGAGGGACCGGTCAGCACCAATCCGGCGCTCGGGTTGCGGGCCATCCGCATGTGCCTGAAGGATCTGGGGATGTTCCGCCCGCAACTGCGCGCCATCCTGCGAGCCTCGGCCCACGGGCCGGTGCGGGTGATGATTCCGATGCTGTCCACCATCCACGAAGTGTTCCAGGTGCTGCGGCTGGTGGCGGAAACCAAAAAGGAACTGCGCGACCGCGGCCTGGCCTTCGACGAGAAGTTGCCGGTCGGCGGGATGATCGAGATCCCGGCGGCGGCAGTGTGCGCGGACCAGTTCGCCCGCTATCTGGACTTTCTGTCCATCGGTACCAACGATCTCATTCAGTACACCCTGGCGATCGACCGGGTGGACGACGAGGTCAACTATCTGTTCGACCCACTGCATCCGGCGGTGCTGATGTTGATTCGGAATACCATCCGCGCCGGTCACAAGGCCGGCATTCCGGTCAGCCTGTGCGGGGAAATGGCCGGTGACTCCCGCTACACCCGATTGCTGCTGGGGCTCGGCCTGACCGAGTTCAGCATGCATCCGACCACCCTGCTGGAAATCAAGAAGGTTATCCAGGACAGCGATGTCGGAGAACTGAGTGAAGCGGTCCGGCGCCTGTTGCGGACCACCGACGCCGAAAAGTACGCCGAAATCCTCAAAGGCATCGCGCGGAATTGAACGGCGGGCTCAAGAAGGGACTTGGGGAGGGACATGGAGCAATCGACCGATCTCCGCGTCCTTCTCGGACCACCATTGTCTGACCCACGCTTGCAGGGTCGCCCGGAATTCCGAATCGGCGCGGTAGTCTCCCGCCCGAAACTCGGCGGGAATAGCGAGCCGCCGGACCCGGACGATCACTCGCTGAATGTGTCCCGAGAACAAATCCAGAAATCTGGATCGACCGTCCGGATAGACGATGGTGACATCCAGCAGGGTGTGGATGCGGTCGGGGAGAGCTTCCAGCACGGAAGCCAGCCCCCCCACTCGGGGGCGCAGCAGGTGGCGGTAGGGCGACTTTTGGCGAAGATGCTTGGCCGGCTGGAAGCGGGTGCCTTCGAGGAAGTTGAGCAGCGCGGTGGGAGTATGCCGAAACCGTGCGCACCGTCGCCGGATGGTTTGCCGATCCTGGTCGCGCGCCTCGGGATGCCGGGCGAGATAGGTCGCCGAATGGCGTTTCATGAAGGGGAAATCCAGCGCCCACCAGGCCCCCCCCAGCACCGGTACCCAGATCAGTTGTTGCTTGATGAAAAATTTCAGGAACGGGATGCGGCGGTTGAAGACCCGCTGCAGGACCACGATATCCACCCACGACTGATGGTTCGAACCGACCAGGTACCATTCATCCCGTCGCAGGCCATCCAGACCCGCCACATCCCAGTCGATGCGCTGGGTCAGGTCGATGATGGCGTTGTTGCCGCCGATCCAGGCTTCGGCGATCCGAACCAGCCAGCGGGCGCAATACTCGCGCCAGCCCGGCCGGGGGATGGCCAGCTTGAGCAGGAGCGCCAGATAGAGAGGCGTACACCAGAACATTGTATTGAGGACGAACAGCAGGAATGCCAAGGCGCCGCGGACCGGCGCCGGCAGGAAAGCGAACATGGAATGAGTCCTCTCAGGGGTTGGATGTTTGGCGCGCCAGCCAGTCGCGGACGGCGGCATGACTTTCCATCATTTCCGACGGCTGGCCGCGCCGCGTCGCCAGCCAGTCGCGGACGGCCGGGCCGGTGCCGATGGCCCAGGGTTTCAGCCGCTCGATCGGCACGCGCCTGATGTCGGCCAGTTCCGCGCCCAGCACGATTTCGCCGCTGGCGGCAACGTGAAAAGCCAGGATCAACTGGTTCATTTCGAAGAACGGATAGTAGCCGATGAAGCGAGCGGTTTCGGCGCTCAGGCCCAGTTCTTCCCGCACCTCGCGCAGGATGGCCTGGTCCGGAGTTTCGCCCTTTTCCAGAAAGCCGGTGATGATGCCATACATTTTCTCCGGCCAGCCCTGGTTGCGGGCCAGGACGACCGCGCCGTCCAGTTCGACGATGGCGGCGACCACCGGCACGGGATTGTCCCAGTGGACATAGGTGCAACCGACGGCGTTGCAGCGACGTCGGGAGCGGCCGTCGACGTCGGCGTTCTGGAGTGGACTACCGCATTGAGGACAGAAGTTTGCTTGCATTCCCAAGATCTCGAGAAAATCCGCTTGTGCGCGGTAACCGAACGAACTAACCTATAATATCCTGAATTACGGCAGCTATTCATCGCTGCCGTTTTGATTTTCGAAAACGGCTTGCGGATCGATTTTAATGAAACCACGCCATTTTCTCAGCCTGTTCGATCTGTCGCCCGCCGAATTGCGGCGGGTGTTGCGGCGCGCCGGCGAGATGAAGAGCCTGCGCCGGCGGGGAGAGCGGCATGCGCCGTTTCCCCAGAAAGTACTGGGGATGATCTTCGAAAAGGCATCCACCCGCACCCGGGTTTCCTTCGAGGCCGGCATGGCGCAACTGGGCGGCAGCGCCATCTTCCTGTCGCCGCAGGACACTCAATTGGGTCGAGGCGAGCCGATCGAGGATACCGCGCGAGTGTTGTCGGGCATGGTGGATATCGTGATGATCCGCACCTTCGAACACGCCAAGCTGGAGCGCTTCGCCGGCTGCTCCACCGTGCCGGTCATCAACGGCCTGACCGATTACAACCATCCCTGCCAGTTGCTGGCCGACATCCAGACCTTCATCGAACATCGAGGCGATATCCAGGGCCGAACCGTGGCCTGGATCGGCGACGGCAACAACATGTGCAACAGCTACCTCAAGGCCGCCTGCCAGTTCGATTTCCACTTGCGCGTCGCCGTGCCGCCCGGCTACGAACCGGATGCCGGCCTGCTCCAACAGGCCGCCGGCCGGGTGGAGTTGCTGCGCGATCCGCTCGCCGCTGCCCGGAACGCCGAACTGATCGCCACCGACGTATGGTCGAGCATGGGCAAGGAACAGGAGCAGCAGCAGCGGGCGCGCGATTTCGCCGGCTATCAGGTCGATGCCCGGGTCATGGCCCAGGCCAGCCCGGACGCCATTTTCCTGCACTGCCTGCCGGCGCATCGCGGCGAGGAAGTCAGCGTCGAGGTGATCGACGGTCCGCAAAGCCGGGTTTGGGACGAGGCCGAGAATCGGCTGCATGCCCAGAAGGCGCTGATGGAGTTCCTGCTGCTGGGCGGCGACGTTCCCACCTGACCGCCCCGAATCCAGCCGGGCGTGGGGCATCGATATAACGTCGGGGTCCATGCTTGCGCCAAAGCCATCTGGCGGCGGGACCGGTGAATCTGCTACATTGGCGCTCGCTAGTCAATGTTCCGCACGACCTTGCGTACCTGCACCGTCCCCGCCGATCCGGATGCTTCCGCCCGGCCCCCGCCGCTGGAACCGTTCGATACGATCCTGTCGCCCAGCTCGAACCGTGCTGCTCGGGAGTGTCACGCACCATGAATGAATATGTTCTGATCCTGATCAGCACGATTCTGGTCAACAACTACGTCCTGGTGAAATTTCTCGGGTTGTGTCCCTTCATGGGGGTTTCCCGCAAGCTGGAAACTGCCGTGGGGATGGGGCTGGCGACGACCTTCGTCCTGACCCTGTCGTCCATCTGCGCCTATCTGACCGACCATTACATTCTGATACCGCTGGGTTTGGAATATCTGCGCACCATCGCCTTCATCCTGGTGATCGCCGTGGTGGTGCAGTTCACCGAGATGGTGGTGCACAAGAGCAGTCCGGTGTTGTATCAGGCGCTGGGGATCTATCTGCCGCTGATCACCACCAACTGCGCGGTGCTGGCGGCCGCGCTGCTGAACGTGCAGGCGCGGCACGGTTTCATCGCCTCGGCCCTGTACGGTTTCGGCGCGGCGGTCGGCTTCTCGCTGGTCATGGTGCTGTTCGCCGCGATGCGCGAGCGGATCGCCGCGGCGGACGTGCCGGCGCATTTTCGCGGACCCGCCATCACCCTGATTACGGCGGGCCTGATGTCGCTGGCGTTCATGGGATTTGCCGGACTGGTGCGAGGATAAGGTCATGATCGTCGCTGTCATTGCCTTGGGTTTGCTGGCTGGGGCCTCGGGCCTGCTGCTGGGTTTCGCCGCGGTTCGTTTCAAGGTCGAGGGCGACCCCATCGTCGAACAGATCGACGCCGTCCTGCCGCAGACCCAATGCGGCCAGTGCGGTTACGCCGGTTGCCGACCCTATGCCGAGGCCATTGCCGCCGGCGAGGCCGACATCAACCAGTGCCCGCCGGGCGGCGAGAACGGCATCGCCGCCTTGGCCGATCTGCTGGGCCGCGATCCCAAGCCGCTCAATCCGGAGAACGGCGCCGAAAAACCGAAGATGATCGCGGCGATCGACGAACGGAACTGCATCGGATGCACGCTGTGCATTCAGGCTTGCCCGGTGGACGCTATCCTGGGCGCAGCCAAGCACATGCACACCGTGATCGCCCGGGAATGCACCGGCTGCGAGTTGTGCCTGGCGCCATGCCCGGTGGACTGCATCCACATGACGCCGATCGAACAGACGATCGCCACCTGGAAGTGGGTTTATCCGGCCACCGCCGACGTCGGAGTGGCCGCGTGATCGGGCTGTTTTCATTCCACGGCGGGCTCAAGACCGTCCGCCACAAGGCCGAATCCAACCAGCGGGCGATCCAGGCCTATCCGGTGCCGCGACGCCTGGTGGTGCCGTTGCGCCAGCATATCGGCGCCATCGCCAAGGCGCTCGTTCGGCCGGGCGACCGGGTGCTGAAGGGGCAGATGATCGGTCAGGCCGATGGGTATATCAGCGCCGCCGTTCACGCACCGACCTCGGGGGTGGTGACGGCGGTGGACCCGCGTCCGGTACCGCATCCCTCCGGCCTGCCGGATCTGTGTGTCGCCATCGAGAGCGACGGCGAGGAGCGCTGGATCGAGCGGGAGCCGGTGGATTACCGCCAGTTGCATCCCAGCGAACTGCGCAACCGGCTGCGCAACGCCGGGGTGGTCGGCCTGGGCGGGGCGGCATTTCCCAGTGCGGTCAAGCTGAATCCGGGCGACTCCGGCAAACCGCTGGAGACCCTGATCCTGAACGGCGCCGAGTGCGAGCCGTGGATCACCTGCGACGACCGGATCATGCGCGAGCGGGCGGCGGGTATCGTCGCCGGCGCGCATGTCATGGTCCATCTGTTGCAGCCGCGTGAAGTGCTGGTCGGCATCGAGGACGACAAGCCGGAGGCCATCGCCGCCATGATTGCGGCGTGCGCCGGGACCGGTTATCAGGTGCGGGCGGTGCCGACCCGTTATCCCAGCGGCAGCGTCAAGCAACTCGTGAGGCTGCTGACTGGCAAGGAAACGCCCGTGGATGGGTTGCCGGTCGACGTCGGCGTGCAATGCTTCAACGTCGCCACCGCCTACACGGTCCATCGCGCCGTCGAGCGCGGCGAGCCGGTGATTGCCCGAGTGGTCACCGTCACCGGCCAGGTTCGCCAGCCCGGCAACATCGACGCGTTGCTCGGCACGCCGTTCGCGGATCTGGTCGACCGATGCGGCGGCTATCTGGACGGGGTCGAGCGACTGATCGTGGGCGGGCCGATGATGGGTTTCGCCCTGCACGGCGACGAGGTGCCGGTGACCAAGGCCACCAACTGCATCCTTGCCGCCGGCGCCGCGGAGCTGGCCCCGGAGCGGCCGGTGATGTCCTGCATCCGCTGTGGGGCCTGTGCCGACGCCTGCCCGGCCAATTTGCTACCGCAACAGTTGTACTGGCATGCCCGTGCCCGGGAATTTGACAAGGCACAGGATTTTCACCTGTTCAGTTGCATCGAGTGCGGCTGTTGCAGCTACGTCTGTCCCAGCCACATTCCGCTGGTGCAATATTATCGCTACGCCAAGAACGAAATCTGGGCGCAGGAAAAAGAGAAGGAGAAAGCCGAACTGGCCCGGCAACGGCATCAGGCCCGGGTCGAGCGGCTGGAGCGCGAAAAGCAGGAGCGGGAAGCCAAACTGCGCCAGAAGGCGCCGGCCAGGGCCGCGCCGGCGACTGGAGAGGGGGAGGGCGGCAAGCTGGACATCGACGCGGCGGTCGCCCGCGCCAAGCCGCGCCTCGGTTCCCTCACTCCCAACCCCTCGCCCTCAAGGGGAGAGGGGAGCGAATCCCTCTCGCCCAATCTCTCGCCCTCAAGGGAAGAGGGGAGCGCGCCCACGCCCGTTGAATCGGTCGCCGGCGAGCGGGACGGTTGAACGACGATGCGCTTCAAGACCGTCACGTCTCCCCACATCCTGCGGGAAACCAGCGTCGGCCAGGTGATGCGCCGGGTGTTGTACGCGATGGTTCCCGGCATCGCGGCGCTGGTCTGGTTCTTCGGCTGGGGCATTCTGATCAATCTGGCCGTTGCCACCCTCGTGGCGCTGGTCGCCGAGACGGCGATGCTGGTCGCGCGCGGCAAGCCGCTGGCGCTGCATCTGGGCGATTGCAGCGCCGTGGTCACGGCTTGGTTGCTGGCGGTGGCGCTGCCGCCGCTGGCCCCGTGGTGGTTGACGACCATCGGTGTCCTGTCCGCCATCGTCGTCGCCAAGCATCTCTACGGCGGATTGGGCTATAACCCGTTCAATCCGGCGATGATCGGTTACGTGGTACTGCTGATTGCCTTTCCGCGCGAGATGAGTACCTGGTTGATTCCGCATGGTGTCGGTCAACCTCATGCACTCGGCCTGACCGACACCTTGGGGGCGATCTTCGGCGGCGCGTTGCCGGCATCCATCAGCCCGGACGCGCTCACCGGGGCCACCCCGCTCGACGTGCTGCGCACCAAGCTGGGATTGGGTTTGACCGTGACCGAGATTCGCAACAGTCCGGCGTTCGGCATCGTCGCCGGCCATGGCTGGGAATGGGCAACCCTGGGATTTCTGGCGGGCGGGCTTTGGCTGGTCTGGACCCGCGCGGCGGCTTGGCAAATCCCAGCCGGGATGCTGGGGGGGCTGGCGATGATCGCGACCGTGTTTTATCTGATCGATCCGCAACGCTATGCGGCGCCCTGGTTCCATTTGTGGAGCGGGGCCGCCATTTACGGCGCCTTCTTCATCGCCACCGATCCGGTCACGGCCAGCACCACGCCGCGCGGCCGGCTGATCTACGGGGCCGGCATCGGCGTTCTGGTCTACATCATTCGGGCGTTCGGCGGCTATCCCGACGGGGTGGCGTTCGCGGTGTTGCTGATGAACATCGTCGCGCCCACCATCGATCTCCATACCCAGCCGCGAGTGTTCGGAGCGCGTCGGGGATGAAGACCGTCGCGCGCAGCATGGCCGTCGCCGCCCTGATTCTGACCGGCTTTGCCGTGGTGGGTACCGGTTTGGTCGCCGTGACCTATACCAGCACCAGGGACATCATCGCCGAAGCCCAGCGAGCGGCGCTGGAGGCCAGCCTGAACCAGTTGGTGCCGCCGGATCGTTACGACAATCGCATTACCGAGGATCGCATCGAGGTGGTGGCGCCGGAATGGCTGGGCACCGGCGAGCCGGTGACGGTTTATCGGGCGCGCAAGAACGGCCGGCCGGTGGCCCTGTTCGCCACCCCGGTCGCGCCGGACGGCTACAGCGGTCCGATTCAGTTGCTGATCGGCGTTTATATCGACGGCACGCTGGCCGGGGTGCGAGTGCTCTCGCACAAGGAAACGCCGGGGCTGGGCGATGGCATCGACGAGAAGCGTTCGCCCTGGATTCTCGCCTTCGATGGCAAGTCGCTGGACAATCCTCGTCCGGACGGGTGGAAGGTCAAAAAGGACGGCGGCGTTTTCGACCAGTTCACCGGGGCGACCATTACCCCGCGCGCCGTGGTCAAGGCCACCCGCAAGTTCCTGGAGTACGTCCGGACCCATCAGGCACAATTGTTCGCCCCGGCCGGGGCAACGGGTTAAGGAGCGGCGGTCATGAGCGAAACCGGCTATCGACAAATCCTCAAGAGCGGCGTGTGGACTCAGAACACCGGATTGGTGGCACTGCTAGGCCTATGCCCGCTGCTGGCGACCTCGAACACGGTGGTCAACGGTCTGGGGCTGGGCCTGGCGACGACGTTGGTGCTGCTGATGTCCAACGTCGCCATCTCGCTGATTCGCAACCTGGTGCGGCCGGAGGTGCGGATTCCCGTGTTCGTCATGGTCATTGCCTGCGTGGTGACCGCCGTGGAACTGGCGATGCACGCGTTTTTACCGGCGCTCTATACGGTGTTGGGCATCTTCATCCCCCTGATCGTCACCAACTGCTGCGTGATCGGCCGGGCCGAAGCCTTCGCCTTCAAGCACGGCGTCGCCAAGTCGGCGGTGGACGGCATCGCCACCGGTCTGGGCTTCACGCTGGCGCTGGTGTTGCTGGGCGGGATGCGGGAGATCCTCGGCCAGGGTACCTTGCTCGGTCAGGCGGAACTGCTGTTCGGCGAGTCCGGCAAACACCTGACCCTGCATCTGATCGATCACTATCGCGGTTTCCTGCTGGCCATCCTGCCGCCGGGCGCGTTCCTCGGGCTGGGCTGCCTGATCGCCGGCAAGAATGCGATCGACGCCCGCGCCAAGCGTCGGACGGAAGCCAGGCCGGCACCGGTGTTGCGGGAGGCCGGCGCCTGAGGCGGAGTGGCAAACAGGCATGGCGCAATCCATCATGAGATGCGCCGCCGGTTAAGTACGATTTACGTCCCCAACCGCGGCGGCAGGGGCGTGGTCGGCCCGCTCGACGTGACCTGAGCCAACCGCCATGCCCCATACAGGCGCTGTTCCATGGACCCCAGCCAAATTCACCAACTCTTCGCCCGTCTGCGGGCCGACCGGCCCCGCCCGACCACCGAGCTGCGCTATCTCGGCCCGTTCGAACTGTTGGTCGCGGTCGTCCTGTCGGCGCAATCGACCGACAAGAAGGTCAACGAAGCCACCGAACGGCTGTTTGCCGTCGCCAATACCCCGCAGGCCATGCTCGAACTGGGCGAAACCGGTCTGAAGAGCTACATCAAGACCATCGGCCTGTACAACAACAAGGCCGCCAACCTCCGCAAGACCTGCGCCCTGCTGCTGGAACGGCACGGCGGCGAGGTACCGCGCGACCGGGCGGCGCTGGAGTCCTTGCCGGGCGTCGGACGCAAGACCGCCAACGTCATCCTCAACACCGCGTTCGGCGAACCGACCATCGCCGTCGACACTCATATCTTTCGGGTCGCCAATCGAACCGGGCTGGCGCCAGGCAGAACGGTGCGGGATGTGGAGGAAGGACTGCTGGCGGTGACGCCGGATGAGTTCAAACAGGATGCCCATCACTGGCTGATCCTGCACGGCCGCTATGTCTGCGCCGCCCGCAAGCCGCGTTGCCCGGCCTGTCCGATCCGCGGATTGTGCGAGTATCCATACAAAAGTGAGGTCGACTGATGTTTGGCAACGATCGCGACGGCCTGCGCCGCTACTACTGCGCGGTGTGGGAAAAGGCCAGCGCCGGCCAAGCGCTGGAACCGCTCGAACGCCTCATCGCCGAGGTCGTTCGCCAGCATCCCGAATATCAGGCGGTGTTGGCCCACCCGGAGGCCGCGCTGGGCCGCGAATACACTCCGGAGATGGGCCAGACCAACCCGTTCCTGCACATGGGCATGCACATCGCCATTCAGGAGCAACTGGGCGCCGACCGACCGACCGGCATTCTCGATGTCTACCGGCAGCTTTGCCGGCGGGTGGGGGGCAGCCATGCCGCCGAGCACGCCATGATGGAGTGTCTGGGCGAGACCCTGTGGGAGGCGCAGCGCGACGGCAGGGAACCGGACGAACGGGTCTATCTGGAGCGGTTACGGCGGTTGGCGCGACCGTGAGCGGATTTTAGTTATCGCCAGCCGGGATGGCGGAATCGGAATCCAACAAACGCCGATACCGGTGTGGTGCTGAGGGTTGCGGGTCGACGCAACCCTCCGGCCGAACGGGATGGTGACGCTATTTCGCCGTGGCTGGGCGTTGTCGCTGTTTTGGGGTGCGCTTGGGGGGGCGTTCCGGCTGTTTGGTATTCTCCAGGATGGTAGCCGGTTCGCTCGCGGCGAGCGAGTCCAGGACTTTTTGCTCCGCCGCCAGCCAGAAATCGAGCGCCGAGCCGTACTGGCGCCCCGCCGTCTCCCAAAGCAGATAGGCCGTCTTGCGGATTTGCTCCAGATAGTTTGCCGGCGAGAACGTCTCGAAGGTCTTGGCCAGTGCTTCTTCTTTGCCGAGGCTGGCGCCTGCGGCGCGCGCCGCCGACTCCGCGAGCAGGCGCAGATGCTTTTCGGCCGCCAGCCAGTAATCCATCGAGCGATCGCGCTGCTCGACGCTGGTCGCCCACATGCAGTGGGCCAGTTCGCGAACGCGATAGCGATACAGGGCGTGCAGGGCCGAGGGCCAAGCCGTCATGTTCTCCAAGACCGTGGTGGTGGCGGCATTCGCCCGACGGGCCGAATCGGCCGTCATTTCGATGACCATCTGCTCCGCCATCTTCCAGAAATCAAGGGCCGTTCGACTGAAGTCGGTTCCAGCCGTCAGCCAGATGTCATACGCAAGATTGCGAATATCGTGCTCCAGATCGTTTTCCATCGTCTTGGTTGTCCTGTCTTGTTGCCCTTCGTTATATTCGATCAACACGGCTCGCCGATACGGCGACGAGGCGCGTGATGCCCGAGGTAGTTAGACCTTAACTTTAGCTGATGGCAACGCTTGTATCTTCAAGGTGAATTAATTCGGGCTCCGCATGGGTCCGTGTCGGCTTGAAGCCATAAAGCCGCGGATCTCCGGTGTTCCGAACCGCGCTCGCTCCCGCGTGGCGGCATCGGGGGGGAACCGGCGGTTTCCATGGGTTCGAACGCGATCGCCAATGAAAAACGCCGGCGATCGCCGGCGTTTTTTGTAACTGCCCGGGGGGCGATCAAAGCGGCTGTTGTTCGATGTCGCCATCCTCGACTAAATCCCGGTAGGCGTGCCAGGTGGCATGGCCGATCAGCGGCAGGGTGATGATCAGGCCGAGGTAGAAGGTGACCAGGCCGATTCCGGTGAAGATTGCGATCAGCGCCGCCCACAGCACCATCGGGGTCGGGTTGGCGCGAACGGCGCTGAGGCTGGTCAGCACCGCCGTGATGAAATCGATCTTGCGATCCAGCAGCATCGGGATGGATACCACGCTGATCGAGAATACGATCGCGGCGATGACCGCGCCCACCAGCGCGAAGATCGCCAGGAACGCCAGGCCGCTGCCCGAGAAGAACAGGCTCGCGGCCGTGGCTTCCAGCGTCAGATCGCCGCCACCGCCGACGGCGACGCCGAACAGTACCGCCGACAGGCGCACCCAGACGATCATGAACAGGCCGACCAGCAATCCGAACAGCAGAATCGACGGCGCGTTCCGCCGCCAGGCCGTCAGCGCGTGCTCGAAGGTTGCGGGTTCGCCCGCCTCCAGCCGGCGGCTGATGTCGTACAAGCCCATCGACAGAAACGGACCGACCAGCAGGAAGCTC
Source organism: Candidatus Competibacter sp. (assembly GCA_031732875.1). GTDB lineage: Bacteria > Pseudomonadota > Gammaproteobacteria > Competibacterales > Competibacteraceae > JAVMKJ01. The sequence goes on from JAVMKL010000126.1 coordinate 27,088, forward strand.
GTGGTCAGGGCCAACACGTATTGGAATCGGGCCTCGGCCGTATAGATCACCAGGTAGCCCATGATCACGAACAGCAGGCCGTAGGAAATGCTCGCCGCGGGCGCTCGCCACAGGTCTTTCCAGCCGGCTCCGAGCCATTCCCAGGGCTGATCCATGGAGACGACGCGGACCTTGGGGGTGGTCAGGGAGCTTTCGATAACAGGAATGGAAGCAATCATCTTAATCCCTCTTTCAACGTTTGGTGTTGCAAGGCGGAGTTGAGTCGACGCCATCCGTGGACCTGATGCAATCCTGAGTATCGTGCTTGGTTATTTCCTGAACCAAAAGACCATGCAAACGAGAAAGAGTTGCAACAACGAAAAGGGGCTCCGTGGAGCCCCTGAAAAGGATGGCCGGGACCGGCTCCCGCTCTAGCTCCGTTGTGGCCGCAACCGGCGATAGAGGTCGTAGGTCTGCTGGGCGATGCTGCGCCAACTGTAGTGCCGTTCGACGCGCTCGCGGCCGGCCTGGCTCATCCGGTCCCGCAATGCCGGATCGGCGGCCAGGCGGTTGATGGCGTCGGCCAGTCCGCGTTCGAATTTGGCGGGCGCGATGGGATCGTGCGGCGGTTCCAGCGACAGGTGCGGGTCCACCAGAAAGCCGGTTTCGCCGTCCACCACCACCTCGCAGATACCGCCGACCGCGCTGCCCACCACCGGGGTGCCGCAGGCCATCGCTTCCAGGTTGATAATGCCGAACGGCTCGTAAATCGAAGGGCAGCAGAAAATGGCGGCGTGCGAGTATAGGGCGATGGTGGTTTGGCGCGAGACCATCTTGGGAATCCAGACGATGCCGGAACGGTGGCTTTGCAGTTCCTGCACCATGTCTTCCATCTCGCGCTGCATGGCCAGGGTGTCGGCGTCGCCGGCGCACAGCACGACCTGCAAGCTGGGGTCGAGGTGTGGGATGGCTTGCAGCAGGTAGTACAGCCCTTTCTGCCGAGTCATCCGTCCGACGAATAGAACATAGGGGCGCTTGGGGTCGATGCCGAACTGGGCGAGGGCTTCGGGATCGTGGGTCGGGTGGTATTCCTCGGTGTCGATGCCGTTGGGAATGACCACCACCCGGGTCGGTTCGACGTCGAACAACCGCAGAATGTCGTCACGGGTACTGCGCGAGACGGCGATGATGGCATCGGCCGTTTCCAGCGCGGTCTTTTCGATCCAGCGGGAGAGATCGTAGCCGTGGCCGAGCTGTTCGCGCTTCCAGGGTCGCAGCGGTTCCAGCGAGTGAACCGTGATGACCATCGGAATGTTGTAGAGGATCTTGGCGAGGATGCCGCTGAAGTGGGCATACCAGGTATGGCAGTGGATCACCTCGGCGGTGCCGTCCAGATCGTCGCCGATGCCCTGGCCGACGAAGGCCAGGCAGGTGCTCAGGGCCTTGAGCGGCGAGACGAAGGATTGCGGGCAGCCGGCGAAATGGGTGGTATCCATCTTGATGCCGCGTACGTGCAACTGGCCCTCGTCGACCGCCTGATCGTGGAAGCTGCGCACTTCGACCTGGGTCAGCTTGGCCAGTTCGCGGGACAGGTATTCGACGTGGACGCCCGCGCCGCCGTAAACATACGGGGGATATTCGTTGGTGGTCAGCAGGACGCGCATTGTTGTTATGCTCCCTTGGCCGGGTGAGCGGCGATGAGTTGGATGGGTTCCGATGGCACGTTCGGAATGATCTTGTCATTATTATAAAGAGTGATTATGCCAAGCGGGACGAGATTTTTGGAAGGGCGGTAGGCGGCCATAACATTGGTTTGTTTCCATGCTCGAGGATTGCTGCGTGATCGATGAACTAATTTTCCAGTCTTGGGCAGCGAACCGCGAGCTCGACAGCCTTGTTGGTGGTGGAAAGAACGGCTTTCACATTGCGTGGTGACCTCCGCTCTCAGCATAAGGCGATCACTAACATGGTTGAAACGGACGGCGGTGCATCTGGTCGTGCCCGAAGATCGGCTCGTACCCATGATCCCCGACGGGCGCGGCTATTAGCGCGCCATCGCGTCCCGTATCGAAGCCGGCACGCTCTACTTCTATCGGTGGGACGAGAAAATCGAGCGGTGCCCGATCTCCACCCCAGCCATCCCATCTTTTACAACGGGAGTCACCACCTATGGCTCGTAGACCCTCGTTTCACCTGCCCAACTCGCTGCGGATGGGACTGCTGATCGCCGCGCTGGTCGGTCTGCTGATCGGCACACTAGCCTGGTTCCAGATCGAACGCGAACGCCGCAACGATCTGGAGGAGATGGACCGCC
>JAVMKL010000127.1:0-3783 GCA_031732875.1 Candidatus Competibacter sp.
GCCCGGCGCCGCAAGGCCAGGAGCCTGGCCGGGGTTGCCCGGTTCGAGGCGGAACAATCCCATCCCCGGCCGTTGGCCGACGCCACCCGCGAGCAGATCTGATGACGAGAACGTACCCAGGGAACGCCGCTCGAACATCCGGGGCCCATGAACGGCTCAAGTTGTTTTCCTGGCTTCCTCAGCGCCCGGAACAAATGTGGCGCTCCCATACCGATTGTGGAATTTTCCCTTGGGTAATAAGGGGTAACACGTAGCGCCGGGGTGGTTCGAAACGGCGATTCCACAAATCAGATAGGAACGCCATGGTACTCACGGAGGCATGGCCCTGACCGGATTTCATGGCTACCGGAAGAGCGTGGTGTTATTCGTGGTGGTCAAACACCTGGAAGCCGTGCTGTCTGATTAACTCGTCGCGTTCGGCGGCCTTGAGATCCTCGCGAATCATTTCCCGGACCAGTATCCGAAACGGCGTCCGGGGTTGCCAGCCAAGTTTGGTTTTGGCCTTGCCGGCATCGCCGAGCAGGGTTTCGACTTCAGTGGGACGGAAGTAACGGGGATCGATGGCGATGATACGCCGGTCTTCCTGGTCGTAGCCTTCCTCGGCGACACCCTCACCGCGCCAGTCGAGGTGCAAACCCAGTTCGGCGGAGGCCAGTTCGACGAATTCGCGGACGCTGTGCTGTTCGCCGGTGGCGATGACGAAGTCTTCCGGATGATCCTGCTGAAGCATCAGCCATTGCATTTCGACGTAGTCACGGGCGTGACCCCAGTCGCGCCGGGCGTTGAGGTTACCCAGATAGAGACAGTCTTGCAGACCGAGCTTGATCCGAGACAAGGCGCGGGTGATCTTGCGGGTGACGAAGGTTTCACCGCGAATGGGACTCTCGTGGTTAAAAAGTATTCCATTGCAAGCATAGATGCCATAAGCCTCGCGATAGTTGACGGTGATCCAGTAGGCATAGAGCTTGGCGACGGCGTAAGGCGAGCGTGGATAGAAAGGGGTGGTTTCCTTCTGGGGTACTTCTTGGACCAAACCGTAGAGTTCGGAGGTGGAGGCTTGGTAAAAGCGAGTCTTTTTTTCCAGGCCGAGAATGCGGATGGCTTCGAGAATTCGCAGGGCGCCCAGCGCGTCGGAGTTGGCGGTGTACTCCGGTTCCTCGAAGGAGACCGCAACGTGGCTTTGCGCGGCGAGGTTATAGATTTCGTCGGGTTGCACCTGCTGGATGATGCGAATCAGGCTGCTGGAGTCGGTAAGATCGCCATGATGGAGGATGAAGCGACGGTTGGGCTCGTGGGGATCCTGATAGAGGTGATCGATGCGGTCGGTGTTGAACAACGAGGTACGGCGCTTGAGACCGTGGACGGTGTAACCCTTGTGGAGTAAGAATTCGGCGAGGTAGGCGCCATCCTGGCCGGTGATTCCGGTGATGAAAGCGATTTTTTGACTGTTCATATCTCCACAATCCGTTTTGTGTTTGCTGAATCAAGAGCCTAAGGATCGGAAACGATGCCCGACGAGTTCCCAACGCTCGTTGATCGATGACTTCAGGCACTTTTGGTCGGGATGAATCGATAGCTTGGCGTTCCCGGCCTGGACAGGGTCTTCCCAACGAACATCCCATGGGGGTGATCGGCCGGTCGCCTCCACGGATATCCATTCCGGCAAATTCCCAACAGCCATCGGACCGGCGCCGCGCTAGAATAGCGTTCCAAGCGCACGGTTGTCGATTCGGAGGTTTGCCATGATCACTCTCGATCTGCCTGGCTTTATCACGACCTTCCTCGCCGTGATGGCGGCGCTGTTCGTCTTCGCCATCGGCGTCGGCGTCTTGCTGGTCGCCGTTCTCTACGTCATCGACATCACCCAGACCCAGCACGCCATTCGCCGCAACTTCCCGGTGATCGGGCGGTTGCGTTACCGGCTGGAACATCTGGGCGTGTTCTTCCGCCAGTATTTCTCCGCCATGGATCGGGAAGAGATGCCGTTCAACCGGGCGCAACGGGCCTGGGTCTATCGGGCGGCCAAGAACCTGGACAACACCCAACCGTTCGGCTCCACCCGCGATCTGCGCCCGCCGGGCACCCCCCTGTTCGCCAACGCCACGTTTCCGGCGCTCGACTCCGATCCGGCGACGGCCGAGCCGGTGGTGATCGGCCCGGATTGTCCCCAGCCGTATGCGGCGCCCAGCTTTTTCAACGTCTCCGCCATGAGCTACGGCGCCATTTCCAAACCGGCCGTGCTGGCCTTGTCGACGGGGGCGCGGCTGGCCGGGTGCTGGATGAACACCGGCGAGGGTGGTTTGTCGCCCTATCACCTGGAAGGCGGCGCCGATCTGATCTTTCAAATCGGCACGGCCAAGTACGGAGTATGCGATGGGCAAGGTGGTCTGGATGAGACCAGGCTGCGGGCGGTGGCCGCTCATCCGCGGGTGCGGTTGTTCGAGATCAAGCTGAGCCAGGGGGCGAAGCCGGGCAAGGGCGGCATCCTGCCGGCGGCCAAGGTCACGCCCGAAATCGCCGCCATTCGCGGCATTCCGGTCGGCCGGGATTCCCGCAGCCCCAACCGTCATCCGGAGATCGGCGACGCGGCGGCGCTGCTCGATTTCGTCGCCCGTGTCCGGGACCTGACCGGCAAACCCACCGGTTTCAAGCTGGTGGTCGGCGATCCGCGCTGGTTCGACGAACTGTGCCGGGAGATCCACCGTCGAGGTTTAGCCAGCGCGCCCGACTTCATCACGGTGGACAGCGCCGACGGTGGTACCGGCGCCGCGCCGATGAGTTTGCTCGACTACGTGGGCCTGCCGATCCAGGAAAGTCTACCGCTGGTGGTGGACACGCTGAGCGAACACGGCTTGCGCGACCGCATCCGGGTGATCGCCTCCGGCAAGCTGATCAACCCCGGCGAAGTCGCTTGGGCGCTGTGCGTGGGCGCCGATTTCGTCAACTCGGCGCGGGGTTTCCTGTTCGCGCTCGGCTGCATCCAGTCCATGCAGTGCGACAAAAACACCTGCCCGGCCGGAATCACCACCCACGATCCCCGGCTGCAACGGGGGCTGGACCCGGCGGACAAGGCCGAGCGGGTGCGGCATTACGTGGAAAACATGCGCCGCGAAGTGGAGATCATCGCTCACGCCTGCGGCGCGGCGACTCCCCGGCAACTGCGGCGCGAGCACTGCCGGATCGTGGTCGGTCCCGGCCGCTCGGTGCCGCTGGACGAACTCTTTCGTCGGACTCCGGCGCCGGCTCGCCAGTTGGATGCGGCCTGATGGCCGCGTCCCGGTTTTATCCGATCCAGTGGGTAAGGATCTTTAACGGCAATTCGCACGCCAGGTCGGACTTCGGCGCGGGCAGTCTTGGCCTTGCCGGATTGGGGTTTGGGCGCGTAGCCATCGCCGTTGCCCGCGAGGATGCCGGTATCTGAGTCGTTCAAATACTTGTGATTACGGAAGAAGTCGTGAAGTGCGCAAATCTGGTGATGGCTTTGTCCAGGGTATCCGTTCAGTCCTCCTTTTACGAAAGGGGGGAGGTGAAAGCTTACTTCAATCCGGTTTTGGCCCGAGCAAATCCGTCAGATCTTTCGCGTCGAAGATTCGCTCGGCCCAAGCTTCCAGTTGCCCGGCGTCGGCTTGGCGCAAGCGGGCGCTGGCCCACCGGGGTAGCGCCCCAAAGCGTCGGCGAATCAGCTTGGTCAGAATCGTCAGGGCTTCTTTCTGGCGCCCCAGCTTTTCGCCTTCCTCTTTGCCTTCCTTGAGTCCTTCCTTGAGTCCTTCCTTGAGTCCTTCC
>JAVMKL010000127.1:3883-5253 GCA_031732875.1 Candidatus Competibacter sp.
GCCTTCCTCTTTGCCTTCCTTGAGTCCTTCCTTGAGTCCTTCCTTGAGTCCTTCCTTGAGTCCTTCGTTTTTGCCTTTCTCGATGCCGATGCCCACCAGTTCCCGGTAGGCGCGGGTTTCTTCCAAGGGGGTCAATACGTGCAACATGGCGAGAATCTCCGCGTAGGTTTTGCCTTTATGGCGCTCCATCAGCCAGGACATGAAGACATCCAGCAGGGCCGGAGCACCGGGTTCGGTGAGGGTTTCCAGCCGCCGCCACGCTGCCGGAGCCTGTTGTGCCAGTTCCTCGTCGCTGGCGATGAGCGGCAGGAACACCGCCAGCAGCGGGTGATCGGGTTGGCGTTGCCGGGCCTCGGCCAGCACGGCGTCCAGGTAAACCGGCATCCGCAACGGTCCCCGTCCCAGCCAGTCGGCCCAGGGCCAGTCCGGTTCATCGCCGCTGGCATCGAGAAAAAGGACCTGCCCGTAGACGGTTCGTTCGGGGTGAGTCCGGCGGTACAGCAGGAGTTCCAGCACCAGCCGGTCGTAGACATCGCCGCTGTGCTGGGCCTGCACTTCGATGATGTAGGTGGGACCGTCGCCGCCGGCGGATTCGAACACATGGTCGGCCCGCCGTTCCAGTTCCTTGAAGGCTACCGAGCGCCCTTGGTAGGGACCGGGCAGTTCGATCCCATCGGTCAGGAAGCGGAACGCTGCCGGGCTGGAAGCCAGCAGGGCGTGAATCTGTTTGTCGGTTTTCATGGCCTTAATGATGCCAAATTCCCACTGTTGCCACTCAATTTCCTGATTCCTTACCAAAACAGGGATCGAGATTGAACAATTACAGCAATTCTATTGGTGTCGAATCGCCCATACATCATACTCAGCTATGGCTTTTGTCTTTGTGCGAAGAAAGGCATCAGCTTGACGTCTGCCTTTCGTGGCGGAACCTGCGTCGTAGACTGCCGAAGTTCGCCACCCACTTTCTTCGAGGGAGCTTATGACAAGATTAAGGGGGTTGACCGGCCTATCTGTGATACCACCAAAGCGAACAATCATAGTGGCATCATCTGTACATACGCTTGCTGCATTCAACCAAACCTTTCGCAAGTTGGCTGCAAAGTCTCTGGGGCTTGAATGAACGATTTGGTCGCAATTAGCGTAATCCACAGTATCTGGGCCACCCAAAAACCAGTTGCGCAACCATTGGTCAGGGATGTAGGTGTGCATGCCGTAGTATGGAGGGGAGGTAATTACCCATTCAAAGCGCTTTTCCGGATTTTCCGGTTGGAGTGCTTCAGCATCCCGGCTATCAGCCAGTCGCACTGCTCCAGTAATTTCAAGCGATGTTCCGTAGTAACGTTTTGCTCGCCGTTCGATCACGGCTAAGA
>JAVMKL010000128.1:0-5243 GCA_031732875.1 Candidatus Competibacter sp.
GATCGGCCGGGAACTGTTCGCCGAGAGCGCCTGAGATGAGCGTCATCAAATCCCGAATCAATCCCCGCTCGGCCGAGTTCCAGGCCAACGCGGCCGCCATGCGGGTATTGGTCGCCGATTTGCGCGACAAGATCGCCAGGGTGGCGGCGGGCGGCAGCGAGGCGGCCCGCCGGAAACATGTCGCCCGCGGCAAACTGCTGCCGCGGGAGCGGGTGAATCACCTGATCGATCCCGGCGCGCCCTTCCTCGAGATCGGACAACTGGCGGCCTTCGGCCTCTACGATGACGAATCGCCGGCGGCGGGCATGATCGCGGGCATCGGCCGGGTGCAGGGCGGCGAGTGCATGATCGTGGCCAACGATGCCACGGTCAAGGGCGGCACCTACTATCCGCTGACCGTCAAGAAACACCTGCGCGCCCAGGAGATCGCCGAGCAAAACCACCTGCCGTGCGTGTATCTGGTCGATTCGGGCGGCGCTTTCCTGCCCAGGCAGGACGAGGTCTTTCCCGACCGGGATCACTTCGGCCGCATTTTCTACAACCAGGCCAACCTGTCCGCCAAGGGCATCCCTCAGGTCGCCGTGGTCATGGGGTCCTGCACCGCCGGCGGCGCCTACGTGCCGGCCATGTCCGACGAGACGGTCATCGTCAGGAACCAGGGCACCATCTTCCTCGGCGGACCGCCTCTGGTGAAGGCCGCCACCGGCGAGATCGTCACGGCCGAGGATCTGGGCGGCGGCGACGTCCATACCCGCATCTCCGGGGTCGCCGACCATCTGGCCGAGAACGACGCGCACGCCCTCTACATCGCCCGGCGGATTCTCGCCAACCTCAACCGGGTCAAGGCGGCTAACCTGGCTCTGGGTGGCGGCGAGGAACCGATTTACGATCCGGAGGAAATCCACGGCATTCCACCGGCCGACACCCGCAAGCCCTACGACGTGCGGGAGATCGTCGCCCGGATCGTGGACGGGTCGCGCTTCGACGAATTCAAGTCCCGCTATGGCGCGACCCTGGTGACCGGGTTTGCCCAGTTGTACGGTTACCCGGTAGGCGTCGTCGCCAACAACGGCATTCTCTTCTCCGAATCGGCGCAGAAAGGCGCCCATTTCATCGAGTTGTGCGGCCAGCGCGGCATTCCGCTGCTGTTCCTGCAAAACATCACCGGCTTCATGGTGGGCCGCAAGTACGAAAACGGCGGCATCGCCAAGGACGGCGCCAAGATGGTGACCGCCGTCTCCACCGTTCAGGTTCCCAAGGTGACCGTGCTGATCGGCGGCAGCTTCGGCGCCGGCAACTACGGCATGTGCGGGCGTGCCTACTCGCCCCGCTTCCTGTGGAGCTGGCCGAACAGCCGGATTTCGGTGATGGGCGGCGAACAGGCGGCGAGCGTGCTGGCGACCGTGCGTCGGGACGGCATCGAGGCCGAGGGCGGCGTCTGGAGCAGGGAGGAAGAGGAAGCGTTCAAGGCGCCGATCCGCGCCCAGTACGAAGAGCAGGGCCATCCGTATTACGCCACCGCCCGCCTGTGGGACGACGGCGTGGTGGACCCCGCCCAGACCCGGCGCATCCTCGGGCTGTCGCTGTCGGCCGCCCTCAACGCGCCCATTCCGCAAACCCGCTTCGGCGTGTTCAGAATGTGACACGACGGGTGGGCGAGGGGAGCGAACGGTTGCCCGCGGCGCCGGGCGGTCCACCAGCAGGGGCCGGCGCCACCGACTAGGGAGATCGACCGAATGTTTAACAAGATACTGATCGCAAACCGCGGTGAAATCGCCTGCCGCGTCATCAAGACCGCCCGCCGCCTGGGTATTGCCACGGTGGCGGTGTATTCCGAAGCGGACGCGGACGCCCGCCACGTGCGGTTGGCCGACGAAGCGGTGCTGGTTGGTCCGGCGACTCCACGGGAAAGCTATCTCGTGATCGACAGGATGGTCGCCGCCGCCCAACAAACCGGCGCTCAGGCCATTCATCCCGGCAGCGGCTTTCTGTCCGAAAATCCGGATTTCGCCGAGGCCTGCGCCGCCAACGGTATTACCTTTATCGGCCCGCCGGCCGAGGCGATCCGCGCGATGGGTTCCAAAAGCACCGCCAAGGCGCTGATGGCGCGGGCGGGTATTCCCCTGACGCCGGGTTATCATGGGGACCACCAGGAACCGGTCTTCCTGCGGGAACAGGCCAACCAGATCGGCTACCCGGTACTGATCAAGGCCAGCGCGGGCGGCGGCGGGAAAGGCATGAGAGTGGTGGAGCGCGCCGAAGACTTCGCGGCGGCGCTCGCCTCCTGCCGGCGGGAGGCCACTTCCGCGTTCGGCGACGAGCGCGTGCTCGTGGAGAAATACCTGACGCAGTCGCGTCACATCGAAATACAGGTTTTTGGCGATGTCCACGGCAACACCATTCATCTCTTCGAGCGAGACTGCTCGGTCCAGCGCCGCCACCAAAAGGTGCTCGAGGAAGCGCCCGCTCCCGGCCTGACGTCCGACCGCCGCGGCGCGATGGGTCGAGCGGCGGTGGAAGCGGCCAGGGCGGTCGGTTACGTCGGCGCCGGCACGGTGGAATTCATCGTGGGCCCGAACGGTGTTTTTTACTTCATGGAGATGAACACGCGGCTCCAAATCGAGCATCCCATCACCGAAATGATTACCGGCCTCGATTTGGTCGAGTGGCAACTGCGGGTGGCGTGCGGCGAGCCGCTGCCGCTCGCGCAGGAACAGATCCAAATCCACGGGCACGCGCTGGAAGCCCGGATTTACGCCGAAGATCCGGCCAAGGGATTTCTGCCCTCCACCGGCAAGCTGATGCACCTCGCGCCGCCGGAAGAGAACCTGCACGTGCGAGTGGATACGGGAGTCGAAGAAGGGGACGAGATCGGTCCTTTCTACGATCCGATGATCGCTAAACTCATCGTGTGGGACACGAATCGGGAGCAGGCGCTGGCCCGCATGCTTCAGGCCCTGGCCCAGTACCGCATCGTGGGCGTCGCCAACAACGTCGATTTTCTATCCCGCCTGGTGGCTTCCCCGGCGTTTGCCCGGGCCGACCTCGATACCGGTCTGATCGAACGCGAGCGCGAATTTCTCTTCGATCTGGGATCGCCGATTCCCCGCGACGTTTTTCTGGTTGCCGCGCTCGCCACCCTGTTGCGCGAGCAAGCCCGGGCGGCGCGGGCGGCGGCGGAGCATACCGATCCGCTCTCGCCCTGGCACTTGCGCGACGGATGGCGGCTCAATTCCCGCGCCGAGCGCCGGTTGCTGTTTCGGGCGGGCGAGTTGGAGAAGTCGGTGCGCGTGCGCGACGCCGAAGGGGGGTACGCCCTGGGTTATGCGCTGGAACTCGATGGTCGGGAGACCCTGGTCCGGGGCGAGCTGGGGCCAAACGATACCTTGTGGGCGGAGCTGGGCGGCTTGCGGCTGAACGCCACGGTGGTGGTCGCCGGGGAAAGGCGATACGTATTTCTCCACGGACGTGCCTGGCAACTCGCGCGGATCGACCCGCTTTATTACAGCGGCGAGGGCGGCGGCCAGGAAGGCGGGCTGCTGGCGCCCATGCCCGGCAACGTCATCGCCCTGATCGCCCGGGAAGGGGCGAGAGTGGAGAAAGGCGCTCCCCTGCTGATCCTGGAAGCCATGAAGATGGAGCACACGATCGCGGCGCCGGCCGACGGTACGGTGAAAGCCTTCCATTGCGCGGTCGGCGATCAGGTGAGCGACGGCGCCGAACTGGTGGAGTTCGAACCCGACAAGACATGAGGTTGCGCCCCTGCCGCGACGGCGATGGCATGGGCGGCGAAGCGCTTCGGCTTGCCAAGCCACCCTCGTGAAGCCGAGTCGGGTTATACTGGCGACCCTTTCCCACTTCCCGCTCCGAGGAGCCCCCGAATGCGCATGTTTCGCTCCAGGCCCGCGCTGCTTGGGCTGCTGGCCGTCGCGTTGCTGGCCGGTTGCGGCCAGAAAGGCCCGCTGTACCTGCCCGACCAGAAGCCGCAGTCGTCTCCCGCCCCGCAGAACAACCCGACCGCCACGCCCTGAGCCCATGGATCATTTCGAATACCGCGCCGGCCGGTTGCATGCCGAGGACGTGCCGGTCGCGGAAATCGCCGCGGCGGTCGGCACGCCCTGTTACATCTACTCTCGCGCCACCATCGAGCGGCATTGGCACGCCTTCGACCGGGCCTTCGGCGATCACCCTCATCTGGTTTGCTACGCGGTCAAGGCCAACGGCAATCTGGCGGTGCTGAACGTGCTGGCCCGGCTGGGTTCCGGCTTCGACATCGTCTCGGGCGGCGAACTGCAACGGGTGCTGGCGGCCGGCGGCAATCCCGGCAAAGTGGTCTTCTCGGGAGTCGGCAAGCGCCGCGACGAATTGGAGCGCGCCCTTGAAGTCGGCATCCACTGTTTCAACGTGGAGTCGGAGGCGGAGCTGGCGCTGCTGGAACAGGTGGCGGCCGAACGGGGCCGGCGGGCGCCGGTGTCGCTGCGCATCAATCCCGACGTGGACGCCAACACGCATCCCTACATTTCCACCGGGTTGAAGCAGAACAAGTTCGGCATCGACGTGGAACGGGCGCTGGCGGTTTATGGGCGGGCCGCCGCTTCGCCGCACCTCGAAGTAATCGGGGTGGATTGCCACATCGGCTCACAGTTGACCCAGATCGCGCCGTTCGTGGCCGCGCTGGAGCGGGTGCTGGCGCTGGTGGCGCGGTTGGAGGGGCAGGGGGTCCGCATCCGCCATCTCGACCTCGGCGGCGGGTTGGGCATCCGCTACCGGGAGGAGGAACCGCCGTTGCCCGCCGACCATGCCGCCGCCCTGCTGGAGCACGTGCGCGGCAAACCCTATGCGATCCTGCTGGAACCAGGTCGGGCGATCGTGGGCAACGCCGGCATCCTGGCGACGCGGGTGGAATTGCTCAAGCCGGGCGAGGATCGAAATTTCGCGGTGGTGGACGCGGCGATGAACGATCTGATCCGCCCGGCCTTGTACGCGGCCTGGCAGGCGATCATCCCGGTCGAACCGCGAACCGAAGGCGAACCGCGCCGCTACGACGTGGTGGGGCCGATCTGCGAGACCGGCGATTTTCTCGGCAAGGAGCGGGATCTGAACATCCAACCGGGCGATCTCCTGGCGGTGCGCTCCGCCGGTGCCTATGGCTTCGCCATGAGTTCGAACTACAATTCCCGGCCGCGCGCCGCCGAGGTGATGGTGGACGGCGGCCGGTTTCAGGTGGTCCGCCGGCGGGAGAC
>JAVMKL010000129.1:0-1288 GCA_031732875.1 Candidatus Competibacter sp.
TGGCACTACAGCCTCACGCCGTATGCCTGGTTCCCGAACATCTACCAGACGATCCAGCTCAACACCCCGCTGGGCGGGGGTAAAACCGTCGAGGTCGAGGTCAAGCCGGACAGCTATCTCAGCAATCTGGATTTCGCCCTGATGGGTATCTTCGAGGCCCGTAAAGGCGACTGGGCGCTGGCGATGGATCTGGTCTACAACGATTTCAGCGGCGAGCAAGGGAAAATCAAAACCGTGCGGGGACCTGCGGGTAACGAGTTGTTGCCGATTGATGTGAACGTGAACGCGGATATCAAGGCGCTGATCTGGGAGGGCATCGGCAGTTACACCGCAGCGCGGAGCACTGCCGGGACGCTGGATGTTTTCGGCGGCATTCGTTACCTAGGCTTGAAAACCTCCACTGATTTAAGTTTCTCCGGGCCAGACGGGATCATCGGACGTTCGGGCAGTACCTCCGACAAAATCAACGTGTGGGATGGGATTGTCGGCGTGCGCGGCGAAGTGCAGCTCGGCGATAGCGGCGATTGGTTCCTGCCGTATTATCTCGACATCGGCGCCGGCAACCACTCCAACTGGACCTGGCAGGGCTGGGCCGGGATCGGCTATCGCTTCGGCTGGGGCGACGTCGTGCTGGTGTACCGCAATCTCTCCTACTCGACCACCGGCGATGAGATCCTCGAGGACATGCGCATGGCCGGCCCCGCGCTGGGAGCTACGTTCCGTTGGTAGAGCGCGACCCGACGTCGATGCGCCGCGAAACCATGGCGGACCCCGGAAAATGGACCGAGGGCTTGGATAGAATGCCACGCGGCCTGCCGCCCGGTCATTTACTCTGCCATCCCTCGACCGCTCCGTACCCCCCCCAGTAAGGTCGCGGATTGTACCCTCCGCAGTTATAGTAGGGGACGCCACCCACGATCACCGAATCGCAACCGCCGGGCGGTGGGGGGCCCGGAGGTCCGACCACGACCGGCGGCTGCGACGCATTGGCAATGGCGGATCCGACGAGGGCGCCGACGGCCAGACCGACGAAGGCGGCGCCCGCCGTCCCACAATTCCAGCAGCCGCCCGGGTAGCCGCCGTAATAACCCCGATAGCCCCCATAATAACCCCGGTAGCCCCCGTAGTAACCATGGTAACCTGGACCTCCGTAGTAGCCGCCGCCATAGTAGCCACCAGAAGAACTCCATGCGCTCGCGCCTTGCAAAGGTAGCAATACGGCGAGGGCCGCCACCGCCAGAAGTACCCCATATCGCCTCGTTTTCATCGCGTTCCTCCCCTCAACCGG
>JAVMKL010000129.1:1388-4038 GCA_031732875.1 Candidatus Competibacter sp.
GCACAGGCGGACCGCCTCATCGAGCGCGATACCCATCGTCCACGCCATTTCTTCCAGGAACCGCTGATCCCGGCCGCTGATCGCGGTATCCACCCGGATCGTGACGGGCGGACCATCGCCGGTCGGAGCGAGCGGGGTTGTTTCGTTCATGCACGGTCTCCTCTCTTAGCGGTTGTCGATGGCGACCGGCCAACCCTCTCGCCGGCGCGGCGCTGGTTCGGATTCGCCAGGTGTCCATGGTAGGCTATCCCATAAGGAGCGGGGTGGAACCTTCCCCGTCTGACTGGCGGTCGTCTTTCACCTATCCGGCTCTACTCCTCGAAGAACGAAATCCGGTCGGATGAGTCGGATGAGGACGAACCACTCGGTGCCATGCCGGCTCCATCAACGCAAGCGGTCGGGGAAAGCTGAACATGACGCAGGACCAGCACGACGATATCAAAATCCTTCGGGAAAGGGCGGAAGCCAGCGTCGCGCAATGCCACCGGGAAATGATGGAGCTTTCCCGCGAGGAGTCCCACAAACTGGTTCACGAACTCCAAGTCCACCAGGTCGAACTGGAAATGCAGAATGAAGAACTGCGTCGCATCATGGGGGAACTGGAACATTCCCGCAATCAGTTCTCCCTGCTGTTCCATCAAGCGCCGGTCGGTTACCTGGTGCTGAACGACCTTGGACTGATTCACGAGGTCAACGAAACCTTCTGCCGGATGGTGAGCTGCGATCGGAATCGGTTGGTCGGCAGCCCGCTTTCGGAATGCCTGGAAGGCGACGACCGCGGCGTGTTCCTGGCGCGCTACCGGGCATTTTTCAAGAACCCGGCGGGCAAGAATCTCGAAGCCCCGATCCTGCGCGATCGGGGACCGGCGTTTCATGCCTACATGGAGGGCGCCATCCTCAACACCCCTCCACGGCACCGACAGGAAAACAATCCGACCCTGCTGCTTCTGGCGATCACCGACATCACGCAACGAAAATTGGCGGAGCAGGCGCTGAAGGAAAGTGAAATGCGGCTCAACCTCGCCATTCACGGCGCCAGGATCGGATTATGGGACTGGATGGTGCAGAGCGGCAAAACCGTTTTCAACGACAAATGGGCGGAACTGATCGGCTTTACCCTGGATGAGTTATACCAGACCGGCATGGAGAGTTGGCTTGAGTTGCTCCATCCGGAAGATATGCAACAATCCAGCGAGATATTGGAGAGGCACTTCCGCGGCGAGCTGGAATATTACGAACTCGAAGCCCGGCTCAAGCATAAAAACGGCCACTGGGTCTGGGTGCTGATCCGGGGCAAGGTGACGGAGTGGAAGGATGGGAAGCCGGCCCGCATGATCGGAACCCATATCGATATCACCCAGCACAAACGGGCCGAGAACCGCATCCGCTACCTGGCCCATCACGATCCGCTCACCGATCTCCCCAACCGCGCGCTGCTGGCGGAACGGGCCGCCATGGCGTTGGCTCTGGCTTCCCGCCATCAAAACACCTTGGCGATTCTGTTTTTCGACCTGGACGGCTTCAAGGACATCAACGATTCGCTGGGACACGAGGCCGGCGACGTGCTGCTCAAGCACGTGGCGGTTCGGCTCAAGGGAATCTTGCGCGAAGTGGATACCCTGGCGCGCCTGGGAGGCGATGAATTCATCGTGCTTCTGCCCGACGTGGGACGGAATGGGGCTGCCCAGGTAGCGGATAAGACCCTGACTCTGCTGCGGGAACCGGTCGAGCTGAGCGGCCACCGCCTGGCGGTGACCAGTTCGATCGGCATCAGCCTCTATCCCCATGACGGCGCCAGTTTCGAGACGCTGCTGAAAAACGCCGACACCGCCATGTACCGGGCCAAGCACGAGGGCCGCAACCGGTTCAAGTTCTACGACACGCGGATGAACGCCGAGATTCTGGATCGTCTGACCCTGCTGGCCGCCCTGCGCAAGGGCATTCAGACCGGGCAACTGCGCACTTACTTTCAGCCCAAGGCGCGCTTGGCCGACGGCGCCGTGGTCGGCGCCGAGGCCCTGATCCGCTGGCACCATCCCGAGCAGGGCTTGCTGCTCCCGGATCGGTTCATTCCGATGGCCAAGGAAACCGATCTGATCGTCGCCATCGGCGAATGGGTATTGGAGGACGTCTGCCGGCACTTGACGGCTTGGCGCGACGCCGGCTTGCCCGAGCTGACCGTGGCCGTGAACCTGGCCGCCCGTCATTTCCACGAACCGGGTCTGGCCGACCATCTGGCAACCGTGCTGGCGCGCCACGATCTGTCGCCCGCCCGGGTGGAACTGGAATTGACCGAGTCCACCCTGCTGGATGTCGGGCGGGAGACCCAGACCGCGATCGAATCTCTGAGAAAGATCGGTTTTCATCTGGTCATCGACGATTTCGGCGCCGGCTATTCGAGCCTGGTCTACCTCAAGAATCTTCCTTTCTCGTCGCTCAAGATCGACCAAAGCCTCGTGCGCGACCTGGAAACCGACGCCAACGACCGGGCCATCACCGAGGCGATGGTGGCGTTGAGCCATATCATGGGCCTGACCGTGGTGGCCGAAGGCGTGGAAACCGAGCGCCAGCGCCAAATTCTGCTCGAACAGGGCTGCGAATTCGTCCAGGGCAACCTGTTGAGCCCGCCGCTACCCGCCGAGGCCTTCGT
>JAVMKL010000129.1:4138-5217 GCA_031732875.1 Candidatus Competibacter sp.
CTCACGGGATGAATGCCATGGAAACCGTCGATACCGTCGTAATCGGCGCCGGGGTGATCGGTCTGGCGATCGCCCGGCAATCGGCGCTGGCCGGCTGCGAGACGCTGATGCTGGAAGCGGAAGCGACTTTCGGTACGCAAACCTCCTCGCGCAATTCCGAAGTCATCCATGCCGGCCTCTACTACCCGACCGGTTCGCTCAAGGCCACAACATGCGTGCGGGGCAAGGAACTGCTTTATCGGTACTGCACCGAGCGCGGCGTCGCCCATCGCCGGATCGGCAAGCTACTGGTTGCCACCGACGCCTCCGAGTTGCCTGCCCTGACCGGCTACGCGGAACGCGCGGCCGCCAACGGCGTGCCGCTCCAGCCGCTCGCCGCCGCCGAAATTTGCCGGCTCGAACCAGCGGTGCGCGCGGTCGCCGGCCTGTACTCCGAATCGACCGGCATCGTCGACAGCCACGGGTTGATGCTCGCGCTGCTGGGCGACGCCGAACGAGCCGGCGCCACCCTGGTCACCCGCACCCCGGCGACCGGCGCGCGCGTCGAGCCGGACGGGATCGTGCTGCGCGCCGGCGATAACGAGTCGTTCGAGTTGCGCTGCCGCCGGCTGATCAACGCGGCGGGCTTGCGGGCGCAGGAACTGGCCCGATGCATCGAAGGCTTGCCGGCCAATCGGGTACCGCCCGCGCTTTACGCCAAGGGCCACTATTTCACGCTGAGCGGCCGCTCTCCGTTCCGGCACCTGGTCTACCCGATGCCGGACCACGCCGGTCTGGGCATTCACGTCACGCTCGATCTGGGCGGCCAGTGCAAGTTCGGGCCGGACGTCAGCGGCTGGCCGGCCGTGCCGGATTACGCGTTCGAGTCCGGGCTGGAAGACACATTTTACCGGGCAATCCGCCGCTACTACCCGGATCTGCCGGACGGCGCGCTGCGGCCGGGCTATACCGGCATCCGACCCAAGGTGACCGGTCCGACCGAGCCGGCCGGCGATTTCATCATCCAGGGACCGGTCGCGCACGGCGTGGCGGGACTGGTCAATCTGTTCGGGATCGAATCGCCGGGACTGACCGCGTGC
>JAVMKL010000130.1:0-29224 GCA_031732875.1 Candidatus Competibacter sp.
GAATCAGACTGTCGGCGGGCAGGGCGCGGGCTTTTTCCAGGGCGCGGGCGTTGGAGCCGGGCATGTACAGCATGCTGCGGCGGGGGCGGGCGGATTTGGGCATCATTATTCTCCTTGGGTGTGGTTGCGGATGCGGGCTCGGTTGCCAACCCGGTTGACGCGGGCTGGGAATCGCGGGAATTTTACACCCCCTCGCCTGGGGAAGGAGAGGGGTTGGCAATGAAGTTAACGCGCCGGTGGGGCCGGGTCGAAGCGGTGGCCGCCCAGCCGCAACAGCAAAGCCAATAACAGGGTATTGCAGAGCAGCAGATAAAGATTGTAGTTGGGCAGCGCCAGGGGAATGAATTTCAGTTCCACCAGCAAGACCACCAGCGAGGATAGCAGCAGGTAACTCGCTACCAGCCGGTTGGCGGCGCCGGTACCGACCGCGGTCGCTCGCCGGCGGATGCGCAACAGCGCCAGGAACAGGAGTGGCACGATGCCGATGGAGAACACCTTGTAGGCGATCAGCAGCGAGGGAATGATCGCCTTGAGCCGCAGCGCGAACAAGGTGGCGAGCACCGCCGCCAGCACCATGCAGCCGCGAATGATCCCCACTTGCACGGCTTCGTCCGGCGCGCGCCCGAGAACGCGCAGACCGTGGGCGATCACGTCCCGTCCCAACAGGGTGGCGGTGGTGATCAGAATGATGTCGGCCCCGGACAGCGGGATGGAGAGCAAGGCCACCAGCACAAAATCGCTCAGGTGGTTGCTGAAGAGTTGAGCGACCAGGGTCTGAAGCGTCAGGTCGGGCCGGTCGACGGTGATGATGCCCCGGGCGAAAATGCCGACAAACACGATCAGCAGCGAAATCGCCGCGATCAGGGCGCTGGCCAGCAGCAGGCCACGCCGGGCGCTGGCGATATCGCGAGCGATGAAGATGCGCGAGTACATGTCGGGGCCGAACAGATAGGACAGGCCGACCGGTATGAAGATGCCGAGAAACAGGGTGAAGGTGAAGGCGTCGTCGAAGCCGAAACGCAACTCCAGCGGCGGACGCGGTTCGGCGCCAGCGGAGGCGGTGACGCACAAGCCCAGCAGCACCGCCAAGCCGGCGACCATGACCGTCACCTGGGTGAAACCGGTCTTGACCGTGCCGGCTTGGCCGATCAACAGGGTATAAACGGTGAAGATCATGGCGAACAGGACGTAGCCCGGCGTTTCGCCGCCCACGAACTGGGTCAGGATATTGCCGCCGGCGATGATCTGGCCGGCCAGTACCATCAGCCAGGCGACGAACAGCACGGCGCTGACCAGCAGGCGGATGTCGTCCCCGAACGCGTGGGCGATGATGTCGCTGATGGTGTAGCCTTTCACCGCCCACACGGTATCGAGGAAGGTGTAGGCGAGCACCACCAGGAAAATGGCTCCGGACAGCGTCCACCAGATGGCGTTCAAGTTGTACTGATAGGCGTATCCGGCCAATCCGAACACCGAGGACGCGCCGAAGGCCAGCGCCACCAGCGACATGCCGACGTTGAAGCCGCCGGCTCGCCGGTCGTAGACCACGAAACCGTCTAGGGTGGTGTCGCGATGCCGGAGCCAGTGATGGAAACCGATGCCGAATAACAGGGCGATGTAGAGAAGCAGCCAGATCATGCGCGCGCCTCGCGATGGCGGATGGAATGGAAGCGCGGCATTATCGGCGGTGGAAACAGGCTTTCAAAAACACCCCATCACCCGCAAGCTCCCTTCCCCTCGCGGGGGAGGGTTAGGAAGAAGGGTTACAGCGGCGGATGTGGACCGAATTTCGAGCCTTCCACCTCGATTTTGAGCCTTCCTGAAAAAACTCCGTAGGATACGCATTGCATACCCCACGACGCCGTACCAACTGATATCGGGTCGCCGCCGGCGAGCGGTGGACGTGGGTCGGCTGTTTCCGTACCAACCGATATCGCCGACGCCTTTCCGCGTTCCGGGAAACAGGGGGCTGACGCCCCCCGCTCGCGGAACGACCAGGCCGCTACCGCAGGGAGGGGAGTTTTTGTACGGTCTCTGAATTTCAGCAGGCGTTACCCGACCTGATCCAGATACTTGTCCGCGTCCAGCGCCGCCATGCAACCGGTGCCGGCGGAGGTGACCGCCTGCCGGTAGACGTGATCGGCCACGTCGCCGGCGGCAAACACACCCGGGATGCTGGTGGCGGTGGCGCCGCCCTCGCTGCCGCCCTTCACCTGGATGTAGCCGTTGCGCATCTCCAGTTGGCCGGCGAAGATGTCGGTGTTCGGCTTGTGGCCGATGGCGATGAACGCTCCCTGCAGTTCCAGATTCCGGGTCTCGCCGCTCTTGACGTTGCGGACGCGGATGCCGGTCACCCCGCTGTCGTCGCCCAATACCTCGTCCAGCACGCTGTCCAGCTCCAGCCGGACCTTGCCGCCGGCCACCTTCTCCATCAGTTTGTCGATCAGGATCTTCTCGGCGCGGAACTGCTGGCGGCGATGCACCAGCGTCACCTCGCTGGCGATGTTGGCCAGATACAGCGCTTCCTCGACCGCCGTGTTGCCGCCGCCGATCACCGCCACCTTCTGATTGCGGTAGAAAAATCCGTCGCAGGTGGCGCAGCCGGACACACCCTTGCCCATGAACGCCTGCTCCGAGGGCAGGCCGAGATACTGGGCGCTGGCGCCGGTGGCGACGATCAGCGCATCGCAGGTGTATTCGCCGGAGTCGCCGATCAATCGGAGCGGACGCTCTTGCAGTTTGGCGGTGTGAATCTGATCGAACACGATCTCGGTATGAAACCGTTCGGCATGTTTGCGCATCCGCTCCATCAGATCCGGTCCCATCAATCCTTCCACGTCGCCGGGCCAGTTATCCACCTCGGTGGTGGTGGTCAACTGCCCGCCCATTTGCAGGCCGGTGACCAGTACCGGCTTGAGGTTGGCGCGGGCGGCGTAGACGGCGGCGGTGTAGCCGGCCGGGCCGGAGCCGAGAATCAACAGGCGGGCGTGTTTGCTGCTCATCGGGAAGTCTCCTGATTGGGTTCCAAGGCTGGCGGACAATGCCGAGACGCGAGCGGACGTTCTGGAAGGCGCTGGCGTGCGGGCACTGCGAAGCGATCGAGGCGAGAGCGCCCGGATCGATCCGAACGCCCTCGCCCCGACCCCCTCCCGGCGGGAGAGGGAGCAGGTGCGGCTTACAGCGCCCCGGCGTTCTCAGCCAGGTAGGAGGCCACGCCTTCGGCGGTGGGCTTCATGCCCTTTTGTCCCTTCTTCCAGCCTGCCGGACAGACCTCGCCGTACTGCTCGGTGAATTGCAAGGCCTCGACCAAGCGGACCATCTCGTCCACTTCGCGGCCCAGCGGCAGGTTGTTGACGATCTGCGCCTGCACCACGCCGGCCTTGTCGATCAGGAAGGAGCCGCGCAACGCCACGCCAGCGGGATGCTCGATGCCATAAGCCTTGGTGATTTCGTGCTTGACGTCGGCGACCAGCGGGAAACCGACCCGGCCGATGCCGCCCTTCTCGACCGGCGTTTCCCGCCAGGCGTAGTGGCTGAACTGCGAGTCGATGGACACGCCGACCACTTCCACGCCCAGTTCCTTGAACTTGGAAACACGGTGATCGTGGGCGATGATTTCCGACGGGCAGACGAAGGTGAAGTCCAACGGGTAGAAAAACAGCACCACGTATTTGCCGCGAAGGTCGGATAGCTTGAAGTCCTCCTTGATCGAACCATCGGGCATAACGGCGGCGGCGGTGAAATCGGGGGCCGGCTGGGTGACCAGAACGCTCATGGATATATCCTCGAAGGTTGTGGGAAACGAATCGAACTAGCTGGGTTGAAGCTTAGACGACGTTTCTTCATTGTGGAAATTAAATAACTAAAATTAATCGATAGCCATTGGCTATGCGATCCGTTCGCCTTGTCATGTCCCTGTCATCGAATTGCCTTAAATAGGAATTCGCGGCGATGGCCACGACGTGAAGTTGGGACGGTTTTGACGAATTCAAGAGGATTCATGAACGCGAAACGCATTTTAATCGTGGAAGACGAGCAGCCCATCCGGGAGATGGTGGTGTTCGCGCTGGCAAACGCGGGCTACGAGGTGCGGGAAGCCGCCGATGCCCGCCAGGCCCAGACCAGCATCGCCGAACGCCTGCCCGACCTGATTCTGCTGGATTGGATGCTGCCCGGCATCAGCGGCATCGATTACGCCCGTCGGCTGAAAAAGGACGAACTGACGCGGGAACTGCCGGTTATCATGTTGACCGCCCGCGCCGAGGAGGAGGACAAGGTGCAGGGTCTGGAAAGCGGCGCCGACGATTACGTCACCAAGCCTTTTTCCCCGCGCGAACTGGTGGCGCGCATCCGCGCGGTGCTGCGGCGCGGCGGGCCGGCGGCGGAGGACGAGATCCTGCGGGCTAACGGGTTGTCCCTGGATCTGGCCAGCCACCGGGTCAGCGCCGGCGAGAGAATGCTGGACATGGGACCGACCGAATATCGCCTGCTGGAATTCTTCATGTCCCATCCCGAGCGGGTCTACAGCCGCGGCCAGTTGCTCGACCGGGTGTGGGGCAGCAACGTCTATGTCGAGGAACGGACGGTGGACGTGCACATCCGCCGCCTGCGCAAGGTGCTGGAACCCCACGGTTACGACGCGCTGATCCAGACGGTGCGCGGTGCCGGTTACCGATTCTCGACGAGGGTCTGACATGTCTCGGCCCTGGCTGGCGCTGGGGCGGCGCCTGGCGCTGATCTTCCTGAGCGCGGCGCTCCTGGGCTGGATCGCGGAGCTCCTCCTCCCGTTTCTGCTGCTGGCTGCCTTGGGTTGCCTGGCCTGGCAGCTTTGGCGGTTGTATCTGCTCGACCGCTGGGTGCGGGGCAATCCCGAAGCCCATCCCCCGCGCGCCGGACCGGTCTGGGTCGGGGTCGTCGCCCGGTTCGACCGCCTGCGCCGACAGAGCCGCAAGCGCAAGCGCAAGATCAGCCGCCTGGTGGAACAGTTCCAGCAGGCTACCGCCGCGCTGCCGGACGCCGCCGTAGTGCTGGATGAGGACGACAGGGTGATCTGGTGCAACGGGGCGTCCCAGACGCTGCTCGGTCTGTCGTCGGCGCGGGACGTCGGTCTGCCGATCACCCATCTGGTGCGGCATCCCAGCTTCGTGGCGTTTCTGACCCAGCGGCGCCCGGACGACAGCGTGGAATTTCCCGCGCCAGCCGACGACGCATTGCTGCTGGGCGCCCGCGTCGTGCCGTATGGCAAGAAGCAGCGGTTGCTGCTGGCGACCGATATCTCCCGCGTCCGGCGGCTGGAGCAGATGCGGCGCGAGTTCGTGGCCAACGTCTCGCACGAACTGCGCACGCCGCTGACCGTGATCACCGGCTATCTGGAAACCCTGCTCGACAGCGACAGTTCGGCCCTGGTTCAGTGGGGGCAGCCGCTGCACTGCATGCAGCAGCAATCCCGGCGGATGCTGCACATCATCGAAGATTTGTTGATGCTGGCCCGCCTGGAATCACAGAAGGAACGGCCGGCGCTCAAGCCGGTCGCCGTGCTGGCGCTGCTGGCGGACATCGTCGACGACGCCGTCGCCCTCAGCGGCGAGCAGGGTCACCGGATCGACATCGTCGCCGACTCCGGGCTGTGGATTCTCGGTTGCGAAAAGGAGTTGCGCAGCGCCTTTTCCAATCTGGTGTTCAACGCGGTGCGTTACACCCCGGCGGGCGGGCGGATCGAGATTCGCTGGTTCGCCGGCGCCGACGGCATTCATCTGACGGTGAAGGACGATGGCGAGGGAATCGCGCCCCACCACATCCCGCGGCTGACCGAACGGTTCTACCGGGTCAACCGGGACCGCTCGCGCGGCAGCGGCGGAACCGGTCTGGGGCTGTCCATCGTCAAGCACGTTCTGAACAATCACGGCGGCCAGTTGCGGGTCGAGAGCGAATTGGGGGTCGGCAGCCTGTTCACCTGCGATTTCCCCGTCGAGCTGCGGATGGAACCGGCAAACGCGCCAGCCCGCAACGCAATGGGGTTGCGGTGATAAACTGACGGGCATTCTGGTCGAGGAGTTACCGATGAAACTATTGCTGGTTCGTCATGCCGTCGCCGAGGATGCGGAAACCTTCATCGCCTCTGGCGGTACCGATGCCCGTCGGCCGCTGACCGAGGTCGGGCGCAAGAAGATGCGCAAGGGCGCCAATCGCCTGCGCTCGCAATTGCGGCGGATCGATATTCTGGCGTGCAGCCCGCTGCTGCGCGCCCGCGAGACCGCCGAGATCATCGCCCGCGCCTTCGGCGATCTGTCGATCGTCGAACGTTCCGAGCTGGACTTCAACCATCCGCCCGAAAACGTGTTGGCGTGGCTGGTCCAATGTCCGGCCGATGGTACGGTGGTGGCGGTGGGGCACGAGCCGCAACTGGGTCTGCTGGCGGGCCTGCTGCTGGCCGATGTCACGTGTCCGTTGATCGTTTTCCGCAAGGGCGGGGTGGCGCTGATCGACTTTCCCGGGCGCGCGGTCGCCGGGGGGGGAATGCTGGAATGGGCGCTGACCGCCGGTCAGTTGCGCAGCCTGAAGCAGGATTGATATGGAGATCCCTCATATGAAGTCCGACGTCGTTGCGGCGATCGATCTGGGGTCGAACAGCTTTCACATGATCGTTGCCCGGATCGACAACGGGCACGTGCAGGTTCTGGACCGGCTGCGGGAAATGGTGCAACTGGCCGCCGGACTGGACGGCAGGAGCCGTCTGTCCGAGGAATCGCAACTGCGGGCGCTGGATTGCCTGGGACGGTTCGGCCAGCGCCTGCGCCAGATTCCGCCCGAGCAGTTGCGCATCGTCGGTACCAACACCCTGCGGCAGGCGCGCAACAGCGCCGAGTTTCTGAGCCGGGCCGAGGCGGTGCTGGGGCACAGCATCGAGATCATCAGCGGCCACGAGGAGGCGCGGCTGATTTATCTGGGCGTCGCCCACAGCGTCGCCGACGTGTCCGGCCAGCGGCTGGTGGTGGACATCGGCGGCGGCAGCACCGAGTTGATCATCGGCGAGAAATTCGAGCCGCTGCATCTGACCAGCCTGAAGATGGGCTGCGTCAGCCTGAGCCGCGCCTGCTTCGACGGCGGGCGAATCACCGAGAACCGGTTGCGCCAGGCGGAACTGGTGGTGCGGCTCAAGCTGGAACCGGTCTGGGCGGAATTTCAGGATTTGGGCTGGCAGGCGGTCACGGGCGCCTCGGGCACGATCAAGGCGATCCAGGATGTGGTGGTCCGGGAAGGCTGGAGCCGCGAGGGCATCACCCTGGACGCGCTGCGGTGTTTGCGCGGCGTCCTGCTGGAGGTGGGTAACACGGCGGCCATCGCCGCCCGCTGGCAACTGGAACCCGCCCGCGCCCGGGTGTTCCCCGGCGGGTTCGTGGTGTTGCACGGTTTGTGCGAAGTGCTGAACGCGACCCGGCTGGAGGTGTCGGACGGGGCTTTGCGTGAAGGGGTGATCTACGATCTGCTGGGGCGCATCCGCCATGAGGACGTGCGCGATCGCACCGTCGGTGCCATCACCCACCGTTACGGGCTGGACGAGGCTCAGGCCGAACGGGTCGGCGCGACGGCCCTGGCGCTGTTGGACCAGGCGCGCGACGCATGGGGACTGGCGACCGGCGGTCACGGCCAGATTCTGGAATGGGCGGCCCGGATGCATGAAATCGGCCTGCTGCTCGCCCATCACAATTACCACCGGCACGGCGAATACATTCTGGCGAATGCCGATCTGCCGGGTTTCTCGCGCGGCGATCAGGTGCTGCTGGCGGCCTTGGTGCGCCGCCACCGCCGCTCGTTTCCGGCAGATGCGTTCGGACACTTGCCCAGGGAACTGGCGCAGCCCGCGCAGCGCTTGTGCGTGCTGTTGCGGCTGGCCGTGGTGCTGCATCGCGGCCGAAGCCGCCAGCATTTGCCGCCGCTGGCGTTGAGCGCGAGCCAGCAGCGGGTCGCACTGCGGTTTCCGGCTGGCTGGCTGGACGAACATCCGCTCACCCGCACCGATCTGGAAGCGGAAGCGCGCTATCTGAAAAAGGCGGGATTCCGGCTGGAGTTCGGCTGAAGTCGCGCCGACCTTTCAACGGTCGCCTTTAGAGTCCGCCGCTTCAGTATTCAGGAACGGCTGTGCCAGCAGCCCGTACAGCCCGGTGGCCCGCCAATCCCGAAAATATTCGAGGCCGATGGTCATGCCGGTATGCCCGTCCTGCGGCTGGTTGCGATAGGTGCCGAACAGCCGGTCCCACCACGGCAGGTTGAAGCCGAAATTGCTGTCGGTCTCCTCCGGTCGCGCCGAGTGATGCACCCGGTGCATGTCGGGCGTGACCAGCAGCCAGCGCAGCATTCGGTCGGTCTGTTCGGGCAACCGGACGTTGCCGTGGTTGAATAGGGCGGTCGCGTTCAGGATCACCTCGAACAGCAGCACCGCCACCGGCGGCGCGCCCAGCGTCACGACCACCACCAGCTTGATCAGCATCGACAGCACGATTTCCAGGGGATGGAAGCGCAGGGCGGTGGTGACATCGAAGTCCAGATCGGTGTGGTGCATCCGGTGCAATCGCCACAATGCCGGAACCTTATGAAAAACCACATGCTGGGCATAGATCGTCAGATCCAGCAGAACCAGCGAGGCGACGCAGGCCAGCCAGAACGGCGCGCGCAGTCCGTGCAGCAAGCCCCAACCGTGGGTTTCCGCCGACTCCGCGGCCCCGACCGCCAGAATCGGGAACACCAGCCGCAGCATCACGCTGTCGACCACGATGATGCCGAGGTTGGCCGGCCAGCGCCGCGCGCGCGGCAGGACTGGGGACCGGCGCGGCCGGCGCCATTCCCACAGCATCATCGCCAGCAGGACGGTGAAGAAGCAGCCCAACCGGATGGCGGACTCGTGGCGCAAAAAATCGATCATCGGCGGAACTCCGCGATTCCGGAACGACACGGCGCTTCGCCGCGGGGGCGTTCGAAGCGGCTTGGGCTTATAATGTCGGCCCAGACAACCAACGTGAATTCGATAGTCGTTCGACCGTCCGTCGTGGAGAATGTCACCGTGTCCAGATTGCCCCAGATCGTCCCCGGTCAGTTTCCCGGCGCCCGGCCGCGCCGGATGCGCCGCGACGACTTTTCCCGCCGGCTGGTACGGGAAACCGTCCTCACGCCCGCCGACCTGATCCAGCCGCTGTTCGTGATCGAGGGCGACAACCGCCGCGAGCCGGTGGCTTCGATGCCCGGAGTGGAGCGGCTCACCATCGACGAATTGCTGCGCGAGGCCGAGACGCTGGCGACGCTGGGTGTGCCGGCGGTGGCGCTGTTTCCGGTGACGGCGCCGGAAGCGAAATCGCTGGATGCCGCCGAAGCCTGCAACCCCGACGGTCTGGCCCAGCGGGCGGTGCGAGCGCTAAAGACCCATGTTCCCGAGTTGGGGGTGATCACCGACGTGGCGCTGGATCCCTTCACCTCCCACGGACAGGACGGCCTGGTGGACGACGCCGGCTACGTGCTGAACGACGAGACCGTGGCGATGCTGGTCCGGCAGGCCTTGTCCCACGCCGAAGCGGGGGCGGACATCGTCGCGCCCTCGGACATGATGGACGGTCGGATCGGCGCCATCCGCGAGGCGCTGGAGTCCAACGATTTCATCCACACCCGCATCCTGGCCTATTCCGCCAAATATGCCTCCAGTTTCTACGGGCCGTTCCGCGACGCCGTCGGCTCGGCCGGCGCGCTCGGCAAGGGCAACAAATACAGCTACCAGATGGACCCGGCCAACAGCGACGAGGCCTTGCGCGAGGTGGCGATGGACCTGGAGGAGGGGGCGGATATCGTCATGATCAAACCCGGAATGCCTTATCTGGACATCGTCCGCCGGATCAAGGACCAGTTCGCCGCACCGACCTTCGTCTACCAGGTCAGCGGCGAGTACGCCATGCTGCTGGCGGCGGCCCGCAACGGCTGGCTGGACGAGCGGGCGGTGGTGATGGAATCGCTGCTGGCGATCAAACGGGCCGGGGCCGATGCCGTTCTGAGCTATTGCGCCGGACGGGTGGCCGGCTGGCTGCGGCAGGGATGAGCAGAAACTGGAAAATCCTGCTGTTCGGCGCGCTGTGCGTGGCGTTGAGCGTGTTTTTTCTGGCGATCATGCGCCCCCCCGGCGGCCAATCCTCGGATCCGGGTCGGGACCTGCCCTGGCAAGTGACCCTTGGCCAGGACGGCGCCACGAGTATGGTGTTCGGCCTGACGCTGGGCGAGAACACGGTGCGGGATGCGGTGAACAAGCTGGGCCGGCGCTACGAGTTGGGCCTGTTTCGGGACAAGATGGATCGACTGAGCCTGGAAGCCTATTTCCGGGACGCGGTGGTCGGCGGTCTGAACGCCCGGCTGGTGCTGTCGGCTCGGCTGCCCGATGGAATATTGACCGCGATTCGAACTCATGCGGGCGAGGGCAAGCCCACCGCCGATGGTGGCCGCCGCTATCCGGTCCCCGAGGCCGATGCGAACGCGGCGCTGGGGGCCATCGTCACCGCTGTTACCTATATGCCGGTGGTCAAGTTCGATGCCGATCTGGTACGCAAGCGTTTCGGCGAGCCGGCCGAGCGCGTTGCGACCCAGGACGGAGCGCACTGGCTGTATCCGGAGTTGGGACTGGATCTGCTGCTCGGCGACAACGGCGAAGCGCTGTTGCAGTACGTGCCGCCAGCGGAATTCGAGCGGTTGCTGCGGGCGCCGCTGCGCGAAACTGCAGGAAAGGGGACAAAATGACGACACAGCCCGACCAGTACGCGGTGATGGGTAATCCCATCGCCCATAGCCTGTCCCCGCGCATTCACGCCCTGTTCGCGGCCCAAACCGGTCAGAACCTGGAATACCGGGCCATTTTGGTGGAACTGGGTGGGTTCGCGGCGGCGGCGCGGGATTTTCGAACCGCCGGCGGCAGGGGCTTGAACGTCACCGTGCCGTTCAAGCAGGACGCCTGGGTGTTCGCCGATCTGCTGAGCGTTCGCGCGGAGCGGGCCGGGGCGGCGAACACCCTGGTGTTCGAACCTACCGGCGTCCTCGGCGATAACACCGATGGCGCGGGGCTGGTGCGCGATCTGACCGTCAATCACGGCTGTCCGCTGGCGGGCAAACGGATTCTGCTGCTGGGCGCCGGCGGCGCGGCGCGGGGGGTCTTGCAGCCGCTGCTGGGGGAAAAGCCGGCGCAACTGGTCGTCGCCAACCGCACGGCGAGCAAGGCATGGGAGCTGGCGCTGCGGTTCAGCGACCTGGGGGCGGTATCCGGTTGCGGTTTCGCCGAGTTGGCCGGCCAGCGGTTCGATCTGATCGTCAACGCCACGGCGGCCGGCCTGGAGAATGCCGTGCCGTCGTTGCCGGAGGGCGTGTTGGCTCCGGACGGCTGGTGTTACGACCTGATGTACGGCAGCGGGCCGACCGCCTTCGTGCGCTGGAGCCAGGATCGCGGTGCCACCCTTTCCCTGGACGGGCTGGGAATGCTGGTGGAACAGGCGGCGGAGTCGTTCCACCTGTGGCGCGGTGTCTGGCCCGAAACCAGGCCGGTGATCGCGGCGCTGCGGGGTTGATCACGACGTGCTGGCCATCGACGAGGCGCCGTGATTGCCAAACCGATCGAGCAATCGCAACGGTCGGGAGAACCGATTCACGACATGATCGTCGTTGTGGGCGTACGGCGCTGAGCGTGCATGGGATTCGCAATCTGTCGGAAGATGTCATCTGTACGCTTGGATATCGTCTTAAACTGTCAAATAAAAGTTACTGTTTAACGTCCCGTGAATCCGCCCTAGGTTTCTGGCGCGATGCCGACCGGGGATGGTTTGAAGGGCGGATTGGGTTTGGCCAGCGGTTTGGGCGGTACCGGCGGCGAGACGGGTGGTACCGGCTTGCCGCAGACCAGGCCCGGCTGGCAAGGCCAGGGAGGTCCCGGCGGGTGAGGAGGTTTGGGCGGATAGGGCGGATAGGATGGCCCCAGCGGAAAGGGTGGATAGGGCGGGTAGGGATAAGACGGCCCGATGATGATGCCGTCGCTGTCGTCCTGTTGCTGCTGTTGCTGAAGCTGCTGGTTCAACAGGGCATTCTGCAATTCCCTGTTTTCCTGTTCCAGATTGCGGATGGCCTGATCCTGGCGCGCCCGTTCCGCCGCCTGGCGCTCGCGGGCCATCTGGTCCGACAGGGCGTTGATGCGGGCGATCTCGGCGGCGGAGTCGGCGGCGGACGGTGATGCGGGCGGTGGTGGCGATGGCGCGATATCGAGTGTTTGCACTTGGGCCGCATCGTCCGGTTTCTTCTCGCCGTAATGGACCTGCCCGCTGGCATCGGTCCATTTGTAGATCTGCTGGGCTCCCGCAATGCCGGGCGGCATCATGGCTACGGACGCGGCAAGCAGAGGAAACAGCCACTTGTAATTCATCTAACGTTCCTCCCGGTAGTCTTCCTACTCCTTCGTGTCCTTCGTGGTTTGGACGAATGAATTGCGGTGAGGCGACCGCCGCCCGTCGGCGGCATGGAGAGCATGGGCGGGAGTTGCTAGAATCGCCAACTGGTTCCGACCACGATACTTAGAGGAGCGCCCTTGGATATTTTGCTTGTTCTCAAGGCCTTGATCATGGGTCTGGTGGAGGCGGCCTCGGAATTCCTGCCGATTTCCAGCACGGGTCACCTGATTATTGTAGGGGATTTCCTGGCGTTCACTGGAGCGCGCGCCGAGTCCTTCGAGATTTTTATCCAGCTTGGAGCCATTCTGTCCGTGGTGTGGATTTATCGGGAGCGGTTGTTCGACATCGCTGTGAATATCGACTGGGATCCCAAGGCGCAACGGCTAGTGCTGAACTTGGCGATCGCGTTCGTGCCGGCGGCGGTGCTAGGTTTGCTGCTGCACAAGACCATCACGCACTATCTGTTCAATCCGGTCAGTGTAGCCGGGGCGCTGGTGGCGGGCGGCGTCGCCATCCTGCTGATCGAGCGCCACGCGCGGGCGGGGCGGGTACAGGCGATGAACAACATGACATGGAAGGATGCACTGGTGATCGGAATCGCGCAGAGCGTGGCCCTGTTTCCGGGCGTGTCGCGGTCCGGAGCGACCATCATGGGTGGGATGCTGGGCGGACTGTCTCGGTTCGCGGCGACCGAATTCTCGTTCTTTCTGGCGATTCCGACCATGTTCGCCGCCACCTTCTACAGCCTTTACAAGGAGTGGAGCCACCTGACGTCGGCGGACATACCGATGTTCGCGGTCGGTTTCGTGGCCGCCTTCCTGGGTGGTCTGGCGGTGGTGCGCTTTCTGTTGGCCTATGTGGGCCAGCACAGCTTTGCGCCCTTCGCCTGGTATCGAATCGTATTCGGCGGTCTGTTGCTGGTGTATTTTCACTATCATCCCTGGGTGGGCAAGGGCGGATGAACGGTATCGAAAAGCGACGACCCAATGCGAGCATCCCGCCCGCATGGCGCAAACCAGCGAACGAAGTATTTTCCGAGGCATGGATGCTCGAGTACGCCCGACTCTGGAATGCGGAGGAGGCGATGGTCAGAGAACTGACCCGACAGCGGTTTACTGCGGTGGTCGGGTACGGGTTTCCCGATATGGCCGCTCCGAAGAGCATGCTGGTGGTGGCTCGTGGCATGGCGGAGTATGCTGGTCGCTACGATGGCCGCGAACTGGACTGGGATTTGCGGGCGGCGCCGACGGACTGGGCCTGCTGGCTGAGCCAGGGCTTCGATTTGTCGGGTATTTTGGTCGCGGTCGGTACCCAACGCCTGCAAATCCGCAAGGGCGACCACAAGCGCATCCTGCGCAAGCCGCCGCTGGTCGGTGCGTTGCTGCGAGCGTTTTCGCTGATGCCCGAGGTGCGGGTATAGAGCGGGCGCACCCAACGCTGGCCGGGGAAATCTCATGACCTTCCTGGATCATCTGAATCTGTTCCGCGCCGCGATACCTGGGTCGGACTGGTTCGTGCTCGCGTGGTTCGCCGTTTGCTGGATCGGATACACCGTCTACACCAATCACGAAGGGCGGGTGTGCCGCAGTCTGATTCGCGGCACGGACCGGATGCGGATGGTGTGGATGGAGCGCCTGCTCGAACGCGAGATCCGCATCGTGGACTCAGCGCTGCTCGGTACTTTGATGCATAGCGTGTCGTTCTTTGCCTCAACCGCGATGCTGATCATCGGCAGCCTGATCGCCGCGCTGGGCGCGGTCGACCATGCGGTACAGTGGGCGTCGAACCTCGGACTCCTGGTTCCCGCCGGCCGCGAGGTGTGGACGCTCAAGCTGGTCACGCTGATCGGGGTGTTTATCTACGCCTTTTTCAAGTTGACCTGGTCGATTCGCCAGTTCAACCGCTGCGCGATTCTGATCGGCGCCGCGCCGTCGCACGACCAACTGGACGACTCCAAACGTCGCGTCTGGGTGCGGCGTCTCGGGCGGTTGAACGCGTTGGCCGGGGACGACTTCAATCGTGGCCTGCGGGCCTACTACTTCGGGTTGGCGCTGCTCGCCTGGTTCGTCCATCCGTGGGCGTTCGCCGGCGCCTCGATCTGGGTCGTCGCGGTCCTGTATCGGCGCGAATTCGCTTCCGAGCCGGTCGCACTACTCAGCGAGTGCGAGGAGGAAAGTAACCCGCCGCCTACCGCAAGATGATTAAGGGGCGTTTTTGTACAGCCGCTGATAGCCATCCCCGCCAGCGGGTTGCCTCGGCGGGGATGGTTCGGGTCGAGTGGATTCAGCAGCAGCGCGGGCCGGCCCTGGAATAGCGCCGCTCGATGGCGAAGCGGAAGAACTCCTTCTCGTTCATCGGCGGAACCTCGGGATGAATCTGCCGGTGTCGCGCCAGGTAGACCTCGTAATCCGGCGCGCCGATGATCCGCTTGACCGCCTGGCGGAAGAAGGCGATGCGCTCCCCAAAGGTCGTTACCCGCCCGGCCGGTTCGCCGCCCGCACAAGTGGCCGGAACCGTGGGTGAATCAGTGTGCGGTTGCATAATCCACTCCCGGTTGCGTGGCCTGGTAAGGGCTTTCCTTGACGGTGGGGTTTGGATTCCTGACCGCTTGCAGCGACATCCGAATCGCGAACACCGCCATCGCTGCTACCAGCAGGACGAACATAACGGTAATCGTGCCGCACAGGTAGTTGTTGAATGCCACGCGCTCCATTTCCGCGACCGTCTTGGCCGGTGCCAATATCGTGCCGGCCGCCGCCGCATTGCTGTATTTCTGGGCGATGGCGAAGAAGCCAACCGGCAGACCGGCAAAGACCTTTTGCCACCCGGCGGTCAGGGTACAAACCAGCAGCCAGGCGGTGGGAACCAGCGTGACCCAGATATAGCGTTCGCGTTTCATCTTGATCAGCACGGTGGTGCAGAGCAGTAGGGCGATGCCGGCCAGCATCTGATTGCCGATGCCGAACAGCGGCCAGATGGTGTTCACCCCGCCGAGCGGATCGACCGTGCCCTGATAGACGAAATAGCCCCACATCGATACGCACAGCACGGTCGCGATGACGTTCGCCGCCAGCGAGTTGGTGCGGCCCAGCGGCGCGTAGATGTTGCCGAGCAGATCCTGAATCATGAAGCGGCCGGCGCGGGTGCCGGCGTCCACGGCGGTCAGGATGAATAGCGCCTCGAACAGGATGGCGAAGTGATACCAGAACGCCTGGAGCGCCTGACCGCCGACTGCCGCCGCCATGATTTGCGCCATGCCGACCGCCAGGGTCGGAGCGCCGCCGGCCCGGTTCAGAATGGTTTTCTCGCCGATGTCCTTGGCAGTCTGGGTAATCATGTCCGGGGTGATGGCCCAACCCCAGTTGCTGATGACCTCGGAGGCCTTCTCCACGGTATTGCCGATGATCGCCGCCGGGCTGTTCATGGCGAAGTAGATGCCCGGGTCGAGGATGCAGGCCGCCGTCAGCGCCATGATCGCCACGAAAGATTCGGTCAGCATCCCGCCGTAGCCGATAAAGCGAGCGTGCGATTCCCGCTCGATCATCTTTGGGGTGGTGCCGGAGGAGATCAGGGCGTGGAAGCCGGATACCGCGCCGCAGGCGATGGTGATGAAAAGGAACGGGAACAGCGTGCCGGAGAACACCGGGCCCGTGCCGTCGATGAAACGGGTGGTGGCCGGCATCTTGAGATCCGGCGCGACGATGTAGATGCCGATGGCCAGCGCCGTCACGACGCCGATCTTGAGGAAGGTGGACAGATAGTCGCGCGGGGCCAGCAAGAGCCATACCGGCAGCATGGACGCCACCGCGCCGTAAATGATGATCGCCCAGGCCAGTTGCGGGGCTGGGTAGTCAAACAGCGGGCGGAGGGTGGCGTCTTCGGCGACGTGCTGGCCATACCAGATCGCCAGAAGCAACACGATCACGCCGAACGCGGAAGCTTCTCCGATCTTGCCAGGACGGATGTGGCGCATGTAGATACCCATGACCATCGCCAGCGGGATGGTCACCGCCACGGTGAAGGTGCCCCAGGGACTCTCGCCGAGCGCTTTGACCACCACCAGGCCGAGGGCGGCCAAAATGATGATCATGATGGCCAGTGCGCCGACCAGGGCGATGCCGCCCGCCACCGGTCCCAACTCCATTTTGATCATCTCGCCGAGCGAACGACCGTCGCGGCGCATGGAGCAGAACAGCACCATGAAATCCTGCACCGCGCCGGCGATGATCACGCCGGCCAGAATCCAGATCGTGCCGGGCAGATAGCCCATCTGTGCGGCCAGCACCGGCCCGACCAGTGGTCCAGCGCCGGCGATGGCGGCGAAATGGTGGCCGTACAGCACCCATTTGTTGGTCGGGACATAGTCGAGACCGTCGTTGCGGTTGACCGCCGGTGTCATCCGGCTGTCGTCCAGTTGCAGGACGCGCTCGGCAATGAATTTGCTGTAGAAGCGGTAGCCGATGAAGTAGATGCACAGCGAGGCGGTGACCAGCCAGACCGCGCTGACAGTCTCGCCACGGTTGAGCGCGACCGCGCCAAGGGCGAACGCACCCAGCACGGCCACCAACAACCAGCCGATATAGGCCAGGAGTGTTTTGTTCATAAAATTAGTGACCTCTTCTGGATTCCATCCTGGAAGAAATATTGATGAGCGCTTCAGGCGATCCGGGGCTGAAATATTAGAGAGTCGTGCAGGCGCTTAAGGCTGGAGTGAGATGGCGGACGACTCTGGCCGGAAAGCGTTGAAGTTCCGGGTCCGACAGGCAAACACGAATCGAGGAACCGCGTCGCCTGCCGGACTTGGCTAAAGTATAGGCCCGAATAGCAGAGTGAGAGACTGGGAAATCAGGGTGTGGCGACTTCCAGCCGCCGCCGAAACGCCGCGTAATACAGCACCGGGATGAACACCAGCGTCAATAGAGTGGACACCATGATCCCGAAGATCAGCGAGATCGCCAGGCCGCGAAAGATCGGGTCGTCCAGGATGAACAGCGCCCCGAGCATGGCCGCCAGCGCCGTCAGGATGATCGGTTTGGCCCGCACCGCGCTCGAGCGGATCACCGCCTCCTGGAACGGTACGCCGTTGGCGACTTCCAGATTGATGAAATCCACCAGCAGGATCGAATTGCGGACGATGATGCCGGCCAGCGCGATCATGCCGATCATCGAGGTGGCGGTGAACTGGGCGTGCAGCAGGGCGTGGCCCGGCATCACCCCGATGAGGGTCAGCGGGATCGGCGCCATGATGATCAGCGGCGCCAGGTAGGAGCGGAACTGCGCTACCACCAGCAGGTAGATCAGGATCATGCCCACGCCGTAGGCGATGCCCATGTCGCGGAAGGTTTCGTAGGTGATCTGCCACTCGCCATCCCACTTCAGGCTGTAAGTGTAGGGATTGTCCGGCTGGCGGATGAAAAATTGCTCCAGCTTGCCGCTAGCGACGAGCTGGTCTTTCAGGGCGCCGAAAATCTCGAACATGCCGTACAGCGGGCTGTCCAGCTTGCCGGCCATGTCGCCGAACACGAACACTACCGGCAGCAGGTCCTTGTGGTAAATGGCGTTCTCGCGCTGGGTTTTCTCGACATCGACGATTTCCGACAGCGGTACCAACTGACCGCCTTGGCTTCGGGTCTTCAGCGCCAGCACCGAGGCGACGTCGGCCCGATCGGCGGTCGGCAGTTCCAGCCGCAACGGGATCGGATACTTGGCGCTGGCGGAGTGTAAATAACTCACGTCCTCGCCGCGCAGGGCGGTCTGGATGTCGGCGGCGACCGCCTGCTGCGACACGCCCAACAAGGCGGCCTTGGCGCGGTCGACGTGGGCGATCAGCCGTTCGGCGGGATCTTCCACCGTGTCATCCACGTCGACGATGTCCGGCGTGGCCCCAAATACCCCACGTATTTCCTTGGCCGCGGCGATCTGGCCGGCGTAGTCCAGGCCGTAGATCTCGGCTACCAGCGGGGCCATCACCGGCGGGCCGGGCGGTACTTCGACCACCTTGACGTTGGCGTTGTATTGTTTGCCGATCTCCTGCAAGGGACCGCGCACCGCCAGGGCGATGTCGTGGCTCTTGCGGTGGCGGTGCTTCTTATCTGCCAGGTTGACCTGGATGTCGCCGGCGTTGGCGCCGGCCCGCAGGTAGTACTGCCGCACCAGGCCGTTGAAGTTGATCGGCGCGGCGGTGCCGGCATAGATCTGGTAGTCGGTCACTTCCTCGATCGTGGCCAGGTAGCGACCCAGTTCGCCCAATACCCGCGCGGTCTGCTCCAGCGTCGTCCCTTCCGGCATGTCCACGATCACCTGAAATTCAGACTTGTTGTCGAAGGGCAGCATTTTGAGCACGACGAGTTGAAAGTAAACCAAACCGATCGATCCGCCGATCAGCAGCAAGACGCCGATGCCCAGCGCCCAGCGCAGCGGCCTGCCCTGCCGCCCGCGCAGGAACGGCCCGATCACCCGCCGGAACAGACGGTGGGCGAAATCCTCCCCTCCGTCTGGATTCCTCGCGTGTTCCCCTCCTTGGACAAGGAGAGGTGGCGCGCCAGCGCCAGGGTGGTTCGAGTTTTCCGGTGGGGGTGCGTGCTTCTCCACTACTCGCCGCAGCACCTTGTAGGTCAGCCACGGCGTGAACACGAAGGCCACCGCCAGCGAAATCAGCATGCCCATGCTGGAGTTGATCGGGATCGGACTCATGTACGGCCCCATCAGCCCGGAGACGAAGGCCATCGGCAGCAGGGCGGCGATCACGGTGAAGGTCGCCAGGATGGTCGGACCACCGACCTCATCCACCGCCAGCGGAATCGCCTCGACCAGCTTGCGCCCGCCCAACTGGATGTGTCGGTGAATGTTCTCCACCACCACGATGGCGTCGTCCACCAGAATGCCGATCGAGAATATCAGCGCGAACAGCGAGACCCGGTTGAGGGTAAAACCCCAGGCCCAGGAAGCGAAGAGGGTGATGGTCAGGGTCAGGATCACCGCCGCACCGACGATGATGGCTTCGCGCCAGCCGAGGGCGACCAGCACCAGGCCGATCACCAGCCCGGTAGCGAAGATGAGCTTGGCGATCAGGGTCATCGCCTTGTCGTTGGCGGTCACCCCATAGTTGCGGGTAACGGTGACGTTGACGCCCTCCGGAATGAAGGTGCCCTTAAGCTGTTCGACCCGCTCCAGGATTTGATCGGCGATTTTGACTGCGTTCTCGCCCGGCTTCTTGGCGATGGCGAGCGTCACGGCGGGGAACTCGCCCCGGGTTTTGATCCCGTTCGCCTCCGCCGCTGGCCCCGTTCCCAGCCAGACATAGCGCTCCGGCGTGTCGGGACCAAATTTGACGTCGGCGACATCGGCCAGATACACCGGCGCGCCCTGATGCAACCCCACTACCAGCTTGCCGACCTCGGTCGGGTCGACCAGGAAACCGCCGGCCTGCACCGGGATTTCCCGGTTGTCGCCCACCAGAGCGCCGGCGTCGGTCGAGGCGTTGGCAGCTTGCAGCGAGCGGCGCAAATCCGCCAGCGCCAGCCCGTAACCGGCCAGTTTGGCGGGGTCGAATCGCACCCGCACCACCCGATCGGGCGTGCCGATGGTGTAGATGTCGCGGGTGCCGGGGACGCGCTTCAACTCGGCTTCCAGGGTGTGCGCCACCCGCGCGAGATCGTCGGCGCCGCGTTGCGGGTCCTCGGTCCACAGCGTCAGGCCGACGACGGGTACGTCGTCGATGCCCTTGGGCTTGACGATGGGTTGGCCGACCCCAAGGTTGGGCGGCAGCCAGTCGGCGTTGGAATAGAGCTTGTTGTACAACCGGACGATGGCATCGGTGCGCGGCTGGCCGACCAGGAATTGCACGGTCAGCACCGCCATGCCGGGCCGGGATACGGAATAGACGTGCTCGACGC
The DNA here is from genome assembly GCA_031732875.1 of Candidatus Competibacter sp. Taxonomy (GTDB): domain Bacteria; phylum Pseudomonadota; class Gammaproteobacteria; order Competibacterales; family Competibacteraceae; genus JAVMKJ01. Next base: position 20,351 of record JAVMKL010000130.1, read on the forward strand.
CCTCGATTTCCGAGAGCAGTTGTTCGGCCGGACCGCTGACCAGCTTTTCCACTTCCTGGGCGGTGGCGCCGGGGAAGGAGATGAACACGTTGGCGAAAGTGACGTTGATCTGGGGTTCTTCCTCGCGGGGCGTGACCAGCACCGCGAACAGCCCCATCAGCAGCCCCACCAGCGCCAGCAGCGGGGTGATTTCGCCGAGCAGGAATTTTTTCGCGATCGCCCCGGACAGGCCGAGATGTGGTTCGGTGGCATCTTTCATCTCACTTCCCCGTGGTCTGTCGCTGCAGGTCCTTGAGGTGGACGCCGGCCTGAATCGGGTCCAGCGCGACCTGCTCGCCCGGTTCCAGGCCGGCCAGGATCTCGACGACCTCGCCTTCCGTCCGGCCCGGTCGCACTTGGCGCAGGCTGACCCCGCCGTCCTTGACCACGTAGACGCCGCTTACCTCGCCGCGCTGGACCAGAGCCTGTCTGGGTACGGTCAACCGGCGGTCCTCGCCGATCCGGAAAGCGATCTTGACAAACATGCCGGGATAGAGTCCCTCGGTCTTTTTCGGCAAATAGACCCGGACCTTGAATACGTTGCTCTGTGGGTCGGCGTAGGGGAAGAAGGTCAACTTCGCGGCGGCGACACCTTCCTCGCCGTTCGGCGGCAGCACTCGCGCCTTCTGGTACTGGCGCACCGGCACGATCAGTCGCTGCGGCACGTTCGCCATCACCCGCAACTCGTCGAGCGAAAAGCCGGTCATCAGCGGTTTGCCGGGTTGGACGGTTTCGCCCAACTGGACGTGGCGTTCGAGCACGATGCCGCTATAGGGCGCGTTGATGGTGGTGTAGCCGAGCGATTCCCTGGCTTGGGCGACCCCGGCCTGAGCGGCTTCGAGCCGGGCCCTGGCGGCGTCGAACGCGGCAGTAGCGGCGTCCATCTGTGCCTTGGAAACCAGTTGCTTTTCGTAGACGCCGCGAATGCGGTTGTATTCGGCCTGGGCCTCGGTGAAACGGGCCTGGGCCTCGCGAAGGCTGGCCTGAGCCTGGTCGAGACCGGCGCGCTGCTCGATGTTGCGCAGCCGGATGATCGGCGTGCCCTGCGGCACGAAATCGTCGACATCGACCATGATCTCCTCGACCCGGCCGGCGGTCTGGGCGGAGACGGTGCTTTGGTTGACCGCCTCGACCACGCCATCGAGGATGTATTCGTCGGGCAGGGTTTGCAGTTGGGCCGCAGCGACCGGGAACGGCGGTTCGGCGGCGGCGAGGAGCCCTGGCGCGGCGGCCAGCAGGCAACACATTAAAGTCAGCAGCGGACGGGTCGGCATGGGCATGACGGTTATCCTTAAACCCGATGGGCGGACATGGTGGTTTGTATATTAGAAAATTCTAATACATAAGAGAATGCCCGACAAGAATGCGAAAAATTCAATAGCAGACCCTATCCGGTTATTGATGAAAGGCTTCGGCGGACATGCCGAGGCGCGCCGCTGGCAGGATGGGGAAGTCGACCGGTCAGAGACTGATAGACGAATCGACGATCCAGGGTTCCTGTTTATGCGGCGTGGTGACCTTCACAATCCCACCATGTCGGTAGCCAGCGCCCGTTCGGCGGCTTGGCGGGCGTGGAGGCGGGTGGTATCGAAGACCGGAACGGGTGCATCCCGTGGCCCGACCAGCAGGGCGATCTCGGTACAGCCCAGAATGATGCCCTCGGCGCCCTCATCGACCAGTCGCTGGATGATGTCGCGGTAGCGCGCCCGCGAGACGGCCCTCGCCTGGCCCTGGCACAGTTCGTCGTAGATCACGGCATGCACCGTCTCCCGATCGGCGGCATTGGGAATGATCACTTCGAGCGCGTGATGATGGAGGAGCCGGCCCCGATAGAAATCCTGCTCCATCGTAAACCGGGTGCCGAGCAGCCCCACCGTTTTCAGACCCACGCGTTTGACGGCCTCCGCCGTGGGATCGACGATGTGCAAGAGGGGGATCGCGACGGCGCTCTCAATGGCGTCCGCGACCTTGTGCATGGTGTTGGTGCAGAGCACCAGAAAATCAGCGCCAGCCGCTTGGAGCGACCGGGCGGCCTGGGCCAAAATCTGTCCGGCCTCATCCCATGCCCCCGCCTGTTGCAGGCGCTCGATTTCATGAAAATCCACGCTGTTGAGCACCACTTTGGCGGAATGCAATCCGCCCAGGCGTTCCCTGACGGTTTCGTTCACGATCCGGTAGTACGGAACGGTCGATTCCCAACTCATGCCGCCGATCAGGCCGATGGTTTTCACCTGCTTTTATCGCCTTTCATTATTTACACCATTGCTTCTCACAAGGAATGCCATCGTTGTTGCCATCCATGGGTCAGCTACTTGGTAGATCCTGGAGTTCAACGACGTTTCCCTCTGCTTCTTTTCGAAAACCGAACCATGGGTAATTTTACCGCTGGCACAATGTCGTCCTGGCTTTCCACGGGGCACGAATGGTTCTTCTAATCCGCCAGCAGTGCCGGAACCAGAAGGACAGCGGTCTCGGCCAATTCGCAGGCCGCGCCGAGAGTGTCGCCGGTGAGGCCGCCCAACCGCGCCCGCAACCCATGGCGCAGGCCGAGAAATCCGATTCCCAGCACGGCAAGCAGCGCGCCCCCCTGCCATTCCAGCAGGAGCACGGTGGCGATGGCGACCAGCAGCACCAGCAGGCCGCAGCTCAGTCGCGGCAGATGGCTGGCGTAGGGGAGACCCAGCCCATCGGGGCGAACGTAGGGAGTGGTGATCAGCAGCAGAACGATGGTCGCCCGGCCCAGCACCGGCGCCAGCAACAGCACGGCGCGGGCGTCGCCGGCCACCAGCATCTGCAACGCGGCGAACTTGTTGAGCAGCACCAGCACGATGGCGACGATGGCGATCGGGCCGCTGCGTGGATCCTTCATGATCGCCAGGATCCGGTCGCGGTCGCCCTGGCCGCCGATCCAGGCATCGGCGGTATCCGCGAGACCGTCCAGGTGCAGGCCGCCGGTGATGAGGACCCAAACCGTCAATATCAGCGCCGCCAGCACGCCGGGATCGATCAGCCACAGAGCCGTGTGCAGCCCGGCCAGCAAGGCGCCGACGAGCAAGCCGACTGCCGGAAAGAACAGCACCGACAGCCCCAACTCCCGGGGTTGCGGCGGCGAACTGGAGGAGGGAACCGGCAGTCGGGTCAGCAGTTGCAGGGCCAGGGCAAAGGCGCGAATCATGCCAGGCGGCCGTTGTGGAACGCCAGGTGGGGTTCCGCTTCCGGGTCGCGGTGCAGGCGGATCCGGCTGAGGGACGCGAAAGGCACCTCGATCCGCCAGATGCGATTCAGCGGCATGTCCAATAATCGGCGCAACACCATGCGAATGGTGCCGCCGTGGGCGACCAGCAGCACGTGCCGGCCGCGGTGATGCTCCAACAGTGCATCCCAGGCTTCGCCGATCCGCCGGTCGAAGCTGGCGACCGGCTCGCCGTTCGGAATGGGGTAAGCCACAGGGTCGCGCCAGAAGCGCCCCAGCGCCAGCGGATCGGCGTCGTGAACTTCGGCGACGCTACGCCCTTCCCAGACGCCGAAACTGAGTTCGCTGAAGCCCCGCGCAATTTCCAGCGGCCGGTCCAGCCGCTCGGCCAACTCGCGGGCGAACGCGGCGCAGCGGATCAGCGGCGAACTGACGATCGCGTCCCAGCCGCGATAGTCGCCGACCGCCGTTCGCATCTGTTCCCAACCTTGCGGACTCAGGGGATCGTCCAGCGCGCCCCGGAACATCTGGCCGCCTTCCGGCTCGCCATGGCGCAGCAGGTCCACGATGGTGAAATCGCTCATCCCGTCGAGACTCCGGCCTCGGCGAAAGTGGCCATCCGGGCGTGCAGGGCGGCGGCGGCCCGCAGGATCGGCATGGCCACGGCTGCGCCGCTGCCCTCGCCCAGCCGCATCCCCAGGTCGAGCAGCGGTTTCGCCTCCAGCGCGTCCAGCAGCCGGCGGTGGCCGGGCTCGGCGGAACAATGGGCGAAGAACAGCCAGGCGGCCAGCTCCGGCCGCAGTCTCACCGCGACCAGCGCCGCGGCGGTGGTGATGAAGCCATCCACCAGCGCCGGCAAGCCGAGTTGCCCGCAGCGCAGATAGGCGCCGGTCAGGGCGGCGATTTCGAAACCACCCAGCCGTTGCAGCGCCTCCAGCGGCCGGTCGCTGCGATGGTGGGCCAGCGCCCGTTCGATGACCAGCGCTTTGCGGCCGACGCCGGCGGCGTCCAGACCGGTGCCGGGACCGGCCAGTTGCGCGGCCGGCAGGCCGAGCAGAGCGCAGGCGACGGCGGCGGCGCTGGTGGTGTTGCCGATGCCCATTTCGCCGCCGACGAACAGATGCGCCCCGCCGATGGCCGCCCGCTCGGCGGAATCGTGGCCGGCCATCAGTGCCTCGTGCAGTCGATCGGCGTCCATGGCCGGTTCGTGGACGAAGTTGGCGGTCCCAGGGCCGACCCGGGCATCCAACACCCCCGGCAGATCTTCCAGCGGTTGCACGGTGCCGACGTTGACGACTTCCAGCCGGGCGTTCCATTCCCGGGCCAACACGCTGATGGCGGCGCCGCCCCGGGCGAAGTTGCGCACCATTTCGGCGGTGACGACTTGCGGAAAGGCCGACACGCCCTCGGCCACCATGCCGTGATCGCCGGCGAACACGGTGATCCAAATCTTCTCCAGTCGCGGCTGCTGGGTGCCCTGCATGGCCGCCAGGGTGATTCCAAGTTCTTCCAGCCGGCCCAGCGAGCCGGGCGGTTTGGTCAGTTGCGTTTGCCGCTCGCGGGCGGCGGCCAGCACGGTGGCGTCGGGGGCGGAGATGGGATCTTCAAACCATTGGTGGCTCATTAGTTTTGAGTAGAGTCCTTGAGGGTGAGAGGTAGACCGGCGACCACCAGGGTCACCCGGTCGCAGCGGCCGGCGACCGCCTGATGCAACCGGCCGGCCTCGTCGCGGAAGCGCCGGGCCAGAGGATTGGTGGGGACGATGCCTTGGCCGACTTCGTTGCTGACCAGCAGGACCCGGCCGGGCAGCGCCGGGAGCACGTCCAGCAGGGCGTCCGTTTCCGTCGACAGCCGATGGTCACCGGCAGCCAGCAGGTTGCTCAACCACAGGGTCAGGCAATCCACCAGCAGGCAGCGATCCAGGGCGGCGTGAGTTCGCAGAGCGGTGGCCAGCGCCAGTGGTTCCTCCACTAATCTCCAAACGGCGGGACGTTCGGCGCGGTGGCGGGCGATGCGGTCGGCCATCTCCGCGTCGCCGGCTTGCGCGGTGGCGAGATAAGTAACCGGCAAACTGCTGGCCAGCGCCCGCCGCTGGGCGAATTCGCTCTTCCCGGAGCGGGCACCACCGAGAATAAATTCTTTCATATCAATATGTTATGGGTTACTATGTTATATATTAACGGGCTGGAGCGATTGCCGGCGTAACGGACTATGATCAAATGATATCGGGAAATTATCGATAAATTCACCACGAGATTCCATGACCGACGCTTTTGCCGACCATTTCACTTCGGTTGCCGCCGACTACGCCAGTTTCCGTCCCACCTATCCGGCGGCATTGTTCGCGTGGTTGGCGGCCATCGCGCCTGGTCGCGCCTTGGCTTGGGATTGCGCGGCGGGGAGCGGGCAGGCCTCGCGCGGGTTGGCCGCGCATTTCGAGCGGGTCATCGCCACCGATGCCAGCACGGCGCAGATCGCGGCCGCTGTTTCCCACCCGCGGGTAGAGTACCGGGTCACGCCGGCGGAAGCGTCCGGCCTGCCGGATGGGGCCGTCGATCTCGTTACGGTCGCCCAGGCCCTGCATTGGTTCGACCTCGACCGCTTTTACGCCGAGGCGCGACGGGTGTTGAAGCCCGACGGCGTGCTGGCGGTATGGACGTATGGGGTGCTTTCGGTGGCGGGGGAGGCGGTGGATGCCAGGGCGCGGGCGTTCTACCGGGAAATCGTCGGACCGTACTGGCCACCGGAGCGCCGGCATGTGGAAAGCGGCTATCGGACCCTGCCGTTTCCCTTCGCCGAACTGGAAACCCCCGCTTTCCGCATGGAAGCGTCCTGGAGCTTGCCGGAACTGCTCGGCTATTTTAGGAGCTGGTCGGCGACCGCGCGCTACCTGACCGAACGGGGTCACGATCCGGTGGAAGCGCTGGCCGCGGAACTGGCGCCGCTCTGGGGAGCTTCCTCAGACCACCGGACCATCACGTGGCCCCTGGCGCTGCGGGTTGGCAGGGCATGATCGTTCCACGCGGTTTCACAGACATACCGCAATCGGAGAATCCATGATTCCAGCTTCGGAACCGTCGTGCGATGACGAAGAAGCCGGGTTCCATGCCGCTCTGATCGGCCTGGGGCGGCGCGGTTGCGAATGCGTCCGGCGGCTGCGCCGGTCCGGTCTGGAAGACGCCTGTGCGTTCCTGATCGACCACGATCCCGAGTCGCGGCAGGAAGACGCCCCGCCCGAACGCACCTGTTGGATTGGCAACGTCGAAACCGTGCCGGATTTCTCGGCGTGTGGGTTGCTGGGCGTGGTGATCGTCGGCGCCGAGCATCGCGACAAGACCGAACAGCTCAGCTTCAAACTGGGGCTGTTGAAGGAACGGCCGACGCTGCTGCTGGGCATCGTGTTGCCGCCGCCCGTCGGCGAGCAAATCCGCTTGAAGCCGAAGCTGCTCGGGGAACTGGATGGCGTGGCGTTCTGGCCCGACGATCCAGGTCGGCCCGAATCGTGGGCGCTGCTGCAAGCCGCCGTGGTCGATCTGGTGGATGTGGTGTTCGTGCCCGGTCCGGTCGAGGCCGATCTTGCCGAGTTGATCACCGTGTTCGGCGGAGCCCGGTCGGTCCTGATCGCCAGCGCCACGCAGGAGTGCCCGGCGGACCCGGAGCGGATGATGGCCATGGCTTACACCGCGCTGGCGACGCTGAACGACCGGGGATTCAAGCCCGATCGGGCCACGGGAATGCTGGTCGTCGCGCGCGGCGGAGACGGTGTCGGCGTCGAGGCGTGCGAGGGCGTGCGCCGGCTGTTCCGCGACATCCTGCCGGACGCGGCGACGGTCGCGCTGGCCGCGCCCGCCGGGGAGGACTGGTGGGAGCGGACGCGGGTGAGCCTGTTCGCGATGGGGCCGTTCGACGGGGTAGGGGCTGGCTTTGATACCCGATAACCCGGTGGAAATCATGACAAAATGCTGGAGGAGACAATGCAAAAAGGGGGCATCGCCGCCAATCTGTTTTCTGACCCGACCAATATTCTCGACCTGATTCTCGATATCATCCCCCAAGGGATCGTGATGGTGGACGGCAACTATCGCACGCTGGCGTTTAACCGTCCGATGTTCGATATCTTCCGCTTGCCATCAGACACCTTCCATGTCGGCATGGATTTTCGCGACGTGATTCGGATCTGGGCACGGCATACAGGGCAGGACGCCGCAACTCTCGAACGAGTCATCCGCGAGTTGGACAAGATGGAATCTTTCACCCATGAATTTCCGCAGGATGTTTTGGGCGAGCTACGTTGGTGCTTGCTAACGCATACCCCACTGCCGGGCGGCGGCTTCGTGCGTACCTTTACCGACATCACCGAGCGCAAACGCCTGGAACAAGAATTAGAGCGCGTGTCGCGAATAGACGCGCTTACGGGGGCAATGACGCGTCGGGCCTTCGACCAGCGTCTCGCCGAGGAGATCGAGCGAGCACGGCGTTTCGACCACCCCCTGACGCTGCTGATGGCTGACTTCGACCACTTCAAGCGAATCAACGACACTTGGGGGCATCACTCGGGCGACGCGGTCCTGCGCGCCTTTGTGTCCGTGTGCCAACAGGCGTGCCGAGTGCATGATCTAATGGGCCGTCTTGGCGGCGAAGAGTTCGCCCTGTTGCTGCCCGAGACCGGGATCGATGCCGCCGTGGTCGTGGCGGAACGGCTTCGCGAAGCCATGGAACAGCGCTCTATCGATCTGGATACTCCAAGGCGGAGATTGCACGTCACCGTGAGTGTTGGGGTGGCGCAACTGCGTGCTTCGGAGGATGCCAACGAACTCATCCAAAGGGCTGATCGGGCATTGTACGCGGCCAAGAAGGCCGGGCGTAATCGCGTGCGATGCGAAGATAGCGCGGTTTGAGAATCACCCCGGACGCAAACCCTGCGCCAGCAGCTCGGCGATCGCGTCCAACGGTTCCGGCTGGCGCCCAGAGTCCTGGATACGTTGATCGCCCGGCCGCATGAAACCGCCTGGCGGATTGATGCTCTGCAAACCTGCCAGGCCAACCCGGAGGATCGGCTGGCCACCCAGGAACTTGGCATCATCGAAGAGGAAACCGGTCTGCCGATCCCGGCGATTGGCGAACTCCACCGCCGCCTGTCGAACGGTGCGGCTGACTGCTCCGCCTTGTGGAAGATATCCGCCAACGGGCGCGGCATTTTTTTGTTCACTGGGAGATGGCCCGGCTGGGTGGGAAGGAACCACTCGCCGAAGCGTGGCGGGCCGAACATGGCAGCGGGGGAATGCGCTATCGAATCAGCTAGGATCATCCGGCGGTACGGAGCGTTCTGGAAGAAGCGGGGCCGCTGTTGCCACGGATTCAGGGATGCTACGGGTGATTGAGGCAACGGTGCCGGTGCAGCGCATCTGGTTGGATACTGCCGAGGGCCACGATGTACCGTGCACCGGGTTTGCCGACGAAACCCCGTCGGAAGTGGTGCCGGTGTTGCGGATTCTGTTCCGCGACCTGGTCCAGAGAAAGGAACTGGCGCCAACACTGGCCCGTCAGCAATAATTCGTAGGGAACCATTTATAGAAATTGCCTCATGCGTAACCGTTCAGACCCCCTACTGGGGTAAGGGGGCGAGGGGCAGTCCGGCGCGG
>JAVMKL010000131.1:0-21755 GCA_031732875.1 Candidatus Competibacter sp.
CCACTCGTTTCACGGCGACTAAAATTTTCATACCAATCCTCCTGTATTCATCTAATTAATAAGCAGACTTGGCTCTGTTATCACTGGCCCGGGGTTGTCCCTGCGATCGTTGCCGAGTCCAGCAAAGCATTTCGTTGTCCCCCTCGACAGGCTGCTATTCGGTCGTGTAGCGTTCGCGCATCACCTTTTTATCGAGCTTGCCGACGCTGGTCTTGGGTAGCGCGTCCACGAAGACCACGTGCTCCGGAACCCCGTATTTGGACATGATGCCCTTGGCGGCGAAGTCCTGGAGCAGAGCCTTGATATCGGCCTCGCTGGCCTCCTGCCCGGTTTTAAGGACGACCACCGCCAGCGGCCGCTCGCTCCACTTGGGATCGGGCACGCCGATCACCGCGGCTTCTTCTATCGCGGGGTGTTTGAGGATGAGATTTTCCAGCTCCAGCGAGGAGACCCACTCGCCACCGGTCTTGATCACATCCTTCAGCCGGTCGGTGATCTTGAGATAGCCCTCCTCGTCGATCACACCGATGTCGCCGGTGTGCAGATAACCGCCGTGCCACAACGCTTCGGAATTCCTGGGATCCTTGAGATAACCCTGAGTCAACCATGGCGCGCGAACCACCACTTCGCCTGGCGTCTTCCCGTCGTGCGGCAAATCGTTCATCTCCTCGTCCACCACGCGCAGTTCGACCAGTGGCACGGGCAAGCCGGTCTTGCAGCGGATGTCCAGTTGCCGTTCCTCGTCCCAGTCCAGCATGTGCGGTTTGAGTTGCGCCAGAGTCAGAATCGGGCAGGTTTCCGACATGCCGTAGGCAGTGAACACGTCCACGCCCCGGGCGCGGGCCTGCTGAGCCAAGGTTTGCGGCAACGCCGATCCGCCGATGATCACCTTCCAACGCGACAGGTCGACCTCGTCCACAACCGGACTGGCGAGCAGCATTTGCAGGATGGTCGGCACACAGTGGGAAAAGGTCACTTTTTCCCGCTGAATCAGGCGTAGCAGGTGAGCCGGTACGTAGCGGCCCGGATAGATCTGTTTCACGCCCATCACCGTGGCGATGTAGGGGACGCCCCAGGCGTGAACGTGGAACATCGGAGTGATCGGCAGATACACATCGTCGCGGCTAATGCCTTGTCGGCTCCCTGTCAGCGCTGTCATCACGCTGAAGGTATGCAACACCAGTTGCCGGTGGCTGAAATACACGCCTTTGGGCAGGCCGGTGGTCCCGGTGGTGTAGAACGTGGTAGCACGGGTGTCTTCCGAGAAATCCGGGAACGGGTAGTTGGGATCGCTGGCGGCCAGCAGCGCTTCGTACTCGGCGTCAATCTTTAGGGAGGTTGCTGGAAGCTGATCGGCATCGTTGAGCAACACCAGCTTCTTGACCGGTTCGATCCGGTCGCGAATGGCTTCCAGGATCGGCAGGAATTCAGTGTTGACCAGAATCACGTCGTCCTCGGCGTGATTGATGGTGTAGAGAATCTGCTCTGGAGACAGTCGGATGTTCACGGTATGTAGTACCGCGCCCATCATCGGGACGGCGAAGAAGCACTCCAGATAGCGATGACTATCCCAATCCATCACCGCCACGGTATCCCCAGGTTTGACGCTCAATCCGGCCAGGCCGCTGGCCAGCCGGTGGATACGCTCGCCCATCTCCCGATAGGTTTGACGTTTGAAATCCCCGTAAACAATTTCCTGATCGGGAAACTGGCGCAGCGGATTAGCCAGCAGATTTTTGATCAGCAGTGGGTAAGCGTATGCCGATAAGGTTTTATCTATGATGTTGTTGGTCATTGTTATCCTCTCTTGTTGGGCACTATCGGATAGGGCCGAATAGGCAGCCTATAAGCTGTCTGGTAAAAACCCATGGAGTCATATCGGTTTTCATCCCCCCATCGGCCCAGAATTGGGTGAAAGACGGCCTACCCTCTCCCTTGCGAGGCGATGAGCATTGTCAGGAACTCGGCGACCAAGGCTGGTTTGTCTTCGCCTTCGATGTCGATGGTATTGCGGGTCTTGATCAGGACGCGGCCCGATCCCTTGGTCTCCGCCGTTATCAGCTCTACGCGATTTCGTACCCGGGCACCGGCCTTGACAGGAGCCATGAAGCGCATCCGATCGAGTCCGTAGTTGAGTACCTGATCCGTATCTGGTGGGGCAAGACCAAGCTGGAGATGGGTAGTGGCGACCAGCGAGAGGCACAAAAAACCATGCGCGATCGTCCCACCATAGGGACTTTCTCTAGCCGCTCGCTCCCGGTCGACATGAATCCATTGGTGATCGCCGGTGCATTGGGCAAACTGATCGATACACGCCTGGCCGATTTCGATCCAGTCCGAAACCCCCAGCTCACGACCGACGAATTCGCTGATCGTCGCGATGCCGTAGTTTGCTAGAGCCATCTCCTTACCTCTTGATCTGAACGGGTTATCAATTACGTCGATCAACACTGTAGACGTGCGAGGGAGAAGCTCACCTATCGGTAGATAGGCACTAGGGTTGGGTAGGAGATAGGGATCTGGGGACGGCCGCGGCCCGAGTTGAAAAGCTCCAACAATGGCCGCTGTGCGGAGCGCCTCTTAGCACGGATGCGTAAGAGGACCAGGCATCTGGTGCTCGGAACTGTAGATGTTCAGAGAAGGACCATTGCCTATCGCTCGATAGGCGCAAGGGTGGGTGAGGGTTAGTATTGGATTACAGTAGCCCGCGTTCGCGGGCTTTGGTGACTGCCTCGGTGCGATTGCGCGCCTGTAGCTTGCCGAAGATCTGGTGCAAATGCCACTTGGTGGTGCCGATGGAAATCCCCAGCTTATCGGCGATTTCCTGATTGGTGAGGCCGAAATCCAATAAGCGCAAGATCTCAAGTTGGGTTTTACTGACTGGCCCTGCCAGAGCATCCGGCGTGGGTACGGCTTCGCGGGGAAAGGCCTGCAATAGCTCGATAACGAAAGCAGGCGCTACATGGCGCAGTTGCGGTAGCAGCGCGGCTACAGTCGGACCTTCGTCGAGGAAAACCCGCCGATACCCAGGCGAGGAGGCCAGCGAGAGCGCCTGCGTCAGCCGATCCAGAGCGGCAGCCCGGTTGCCGGAAGCCCGCTTGCACAGCGCCTGTAGCACGTAAACGGTGATCAGGCTGCCGTTCCGTTCTTCTTTGATTGCCGCCATCTCGAGAATATTTAATACTCGCTCCGCCATTCGCGGCTGATTTTGCGCCAGCAGTAGGCGTGCATAAATCAAGCGTTCGAACTCGGAAGGGGATTCGGCCGAGATCGCTGCCTTATCCAGAGTTCGCGCGGCCGCAGTGACGTTTCCCTCGCGCAATTGCAGTTCTGCGGCGGCTGCGTCTATCAACCGCCAGCGCCGGGGATTTTCGGATTTTTCGGCGAGTCGCCGCGCTGCCGTCAACGTATCCCAAGCCGCTTCACGCTCGCCGCTGACATGCTGTAGCTTGGCGAGCGATCGTTGACCCATCAAAGTGTAATAGACCATTCCCAACTGCTGACAGAGCGTGATGCCTGTAATCAGATTACACCGGGCCGACTCCAAATCGTTGATTTCGTAAAACAAGACACCCAACGGCACGTAGACCAGGCCGGCGACCGCCAGCGGCTTACCACGGACATCCACGTAGCGTTCGACGCTCTCGCAGCAAAGCAGCATCGCCTCCCGCAAACGGCCCTGGGCATACATCAGCGGTGCCAGATTACCGAGTGCATCCAGGGTGATTAAGTGATTGTCGAGCTTCTGACCGAGCCGCACGGCTTGGCCTAGCGTTTCGACGGCTGTTTTCCGATCGCCAGAGAGGCGTTGCGCATGGCCCAGCAGGCTAAGCGCACAGGTGTGAAAGAAGGATCCGCTTTCGCGCAGTTCGTCCAGGGCTTGCCGAGCGAGAGCCACAGCCTTCTCCGGATTACCCCGATTAATTGCCAGGAACGCCTGGAAAGCCAGCAGCGTCGCTTGATGCGAGGGGGGAATGTCGGCGTGCTCGGCCATGCGAGCGGGTGCGGAATACGTTTCGGCCTCCTCGATCCGGCCGCGTAGATATAACAACCAGGCTTTATAACCAGAAAGGTCGCCATGGACACGGATCGTGCTATCGGGCAGCGCTTCCAGCCAAGCCAGCACCGCAGGAAATTCGCCTCGGCATAACATCCCGTCCACATGGGTGCGGATCAATGATACGGTAGTGGAGATGTCTCCTGCTGCCAGAGAATGTTTAACCGCTTCAGTACCGAAGCCGTTGGCTTCATACCAGGCGCTGGCTGTCCGGTGCAGTGCTATCTGCTCGTCGGTGCTCAAGTCTACTCGCAGAAAATCGGCGAGGAGTTGGTGATAACGGTACCACTGACGATGATCATCGAGTCTGATCAGGAACAAATTGGCCTGTTCAAGCTGGGCCAGGATCGATCTGCTGTCTGTTCGATCAGTCAATGCATCGCAGAGAGAGGCGCTGAGTCGGTCTAATATCGCTGTTTGGCGCAGAAAGGCACGGATTTCCTTCGGCTGCTGGCGAAGCACTTCCGCCGCCAGATAGTCGATCACATAGCGGTGCTCGCCGCTAAAAGTTTCCACGGCCTCTGCAAGATGATTCACTCCCTCGATCCGCAAATGACCCTGCAAGGAAAGCGCCGCCATTTGGAGCCCTGCGATCCAGCCTTCTGTTCGCGTCTCCAATACCCTGACCGACTCGGTATCAAGCTCGAGTCCCATGGTCCGATTCAGAAACAATGCAGCCTCCTCATCCGAGAAGCGCAAATCTTCCAGACCGATTTCAGCGATGCGATCCAGTGCCCGCCAGCGTGGCAAAGGTAGCCTCGGCTCTTCACGGGTGGCGATGATCAGTCGCAGATGTTCCGGTAAGTGATTGACAGCAAAGGTTACAGCCGCGTCGATCTCCGGATCTGCGATCACGTGATAGTCGTCCAAAACCAGTATGATCGGGGCTGGTACGTCAACGACTTCATTGAGCAACTGGACCATCAGAGCCTTGGGTGTCGGGGTTTGCAGGGAGCCCAGCAAAGACAGTGGTGCCCGTCCGATCCCTGGCTCGACGCTCTGCAGGGAAGCGACCAGATAGGAAACGAAGCGCACGAGATCGTTATCGTCTTGGTCGAGTGAGAGCCAGGCGACGCGGCGATGGCCATTGCCGGTGCTGATCCAGTCGCTTATCAGAGTCGTCTTACCAAAGCCGGCTGGACCGGAGATGAGTGTCAATCGCCTGCTCGTGCCTTCCGCCAGGCGTGTCAGCAGTCGGTTTCGGGAAACCAATTGCGGCCGTGGCGGCGGGATGCTGATTTTCGTCTTGAGAAGAGGTGAGTATTCAGGAGACGACACTGAGTAACCCAATACTGTAAATTTTTGGCAGCGAAATAGTCGCGCCCTGTAATGGCCTAATGGGAGCGAAGCTATAATTTAACGACATATAAGTGTCGATTCCCGCAAGATTATATTGCCACTCGGAGCCGCCGTCTGCTGAAATCGCGGCGACCTGGAGGGAGACCGATCCATGATCGCGGAACGAAGGACCCGGCAGCGTCGCCACAATCTTCCAGGCCGGCTCGGTTCGCGGCTGATCCGGCGATCCACTTCTCGCTTTGCGGCCTTCGCCGAGGTTCGACTCGGTTATATGCTTGGATCGGTCGCGGTGGTGCGATCTGCCGATACGTGGATCGTGGTCGGCCTGGGCTCGCTCAATCGCTATGATCACGGTCTCGACTTTGGCCATTTTGGGGTTTTGACGCGAGGGGAGGTGGCGCGTGGCGCCGGGGTGATTTGGTCGATCCGGCGCGATCTGACCCGAGGAATTAAAGGTGAGGGAGTGAAAATCTTATTCGACCGAATCGACCGCCTGCGCTTGGTCGCGCTGCTGCTGTGGGCGCTGCCGGTCGTCGCCCTGTTGCCGCTGGGCGCGTTCTGGTTGTGGCAAATCGATTCGTTGCGGTGGTGGCTGGTGGCGATGGCGGCGTGCAGCATCGCCGGTTATGGCCTCCAATACTGGTTGTCGCGGCGCGATCGCAAGCTGCTGGCCGACGCGGCGACCGGTCCCGACCCGCACTGGCCACCGAAGGCGGACGGAGCCTGGACGGCGGTCGAGCGGCTGGTGGAAGAGGTGAAACCGGAGGATTGGCCGTTGCACGAGGGCGGCCGGATCTGGACGCTCGGGCAACGGACGTTGGAGGTGGTTGCCCGATACTATTACCCCGAGGTGGAACGGCCGCTGTTGGAATTGACCGTGCCGCATACCTTGTTGATCGTCGAACGAGCCAGCCGCGATCTGCGCGCCACGGTCGCGGAACAGATTCCTCTCAGCCATCGCCTGACCATCGGCGATCTGATCCGCGCCTGGCGCTGGAAGGCAACGGCCGAGCGTTTGCTGAACGTTTATCGGGCAGGCCGGCTGGCGATCAATCCGGCCGACGCCCTGTTGAGCGAAGTCTGGGGCCAGTTGCGCGGTCGGGCCTACGGCGCGGCCTGGGCCGATCTGCACCGTTGGCTGTTGCGCGAGTACGTGCGCAAAGTCGGGTATTACGCCATCGAACTGTACAGCGGGCGGCTGACGCTGGCCGACGCCGAGGCGACCGCCGTTCCGACGTCGGGTTCCCGGCGCGATCTGGAACGAGCCGCCGATAACGCCACGCCGATGGGCGAGCCGTTGCGGATCGTGGTGCTGGGCCGGGCCAACGCCGGCAAATCGAGCCTGATCAACGCCCTGTTCGGCCGGCTGACCGCCGCGACCGACGTATTGCCGGACACGACCATGGAATTGAGGGCCTACCGGCTGGAACGCGACGGACTGGAGGCGGCCCTGATCTTCGACACGCCGGGCTGCGATACCGAACTGCCGAACGAGAAGACGCTACGGAAAGCGGTGATGGATGCGGATTTAATCCTCTGGGTTTGCGCCGCGCATCGCGCCGACCGGCAGGCGGATCGGGAACGGCTGGACGCGGTACGTGCCGGTTACACCGCTCGCGCCGACCGCCGGCCGCCGCCGGTGTTGATCGCGGCCAGCCACATCGACCAGTTGCGCCCGCATCGCGAATGGCAGCCGCCCTACGATCTGCGGAATCCACGCAATGCCAAGGCCGCCAACATCCGCGCGGCGGTGGAAGCGGTGGCGGTGGATTTGGCGGTGCCGGTCGCCGATGTCATTCCCGTCTGTCTTGCTGAAGGGCGGGTCTACAATGTGGACGACGCGTTTTGGGCCGCCATTCTCGACCGGCAGAACGAAGCGAACAAGGTTCGTTTTCTGCGTTGCCTGGAGGCCCGGAGGCGGAGCGAGAATTGGGCGCTGCTCGGCCGACAACTGGCGAACACAGGCCGGTTGCTGCTGGCATTGCCGGGGCGGGCGTTAAATTGATAGGTTGTGACCCTGCTCGCTCGAAAAATCCAGCCGAGCAATCTTCAATATTCTTTGGCCCGGAGCCGATGACCCCAAGGGAATTTATCCGCAAGTGGCAAGCCGCCGACCTCAAGGAGCGTTCGGCGGCCCAGGAACACTTCATCGACCTGTGCCGGTTGCTGGGCGAACCGACGCCCGCCGAGGCCGATCCGAGCGGCGAGTGGTATTGCTTCGAAAAAGGCGCGTCCAAGCTCGGCGGCGGGGAAGGCTGGGCCGATGTGTGGAAGCGCGGCTGCTTCGGCTGGGAATACAAAGGCAAGCGCAAGGACCTCAAGGCCGCTTACGTGCAGTTGCAGCAATACGCCGTGGCCCTGGAAAGCCCGCCGTTGCTGGTGGTGTGCGATCTCGATCGGTTCCGTATCCATACCCACTGGACGAACACGGTCCAGCAGGTTTACGAGATCGCGCTCGACGACCTGCACGACGCCGACCAGCGTCAACGGCTCAAGTGGCTTTTCACGGACCCGGAACGCCTGAAACCCGGCAAGACCCGCCAGACCCTGACCGAGGAAGCCGCCGAACGGTTCGCGAGTCTGGCGCAAGGTCTGCGCGCCCAAGGCCACGAGCCGCAGGCCGTGGCCCACTTCATCAACCGGTTGGTGTTCTGCATGTTCGCGGAAGACATCGGGTTGTTGCCCAACCAGATGTTTACCCGGTTGTTGGAACACGCCGTCATCCGTCCCGCCGACTTTACCGACATGGCGCGGGATTTGTTCCGGGCGATGCGGTTCGGCGGGCGGATCGGCTTCGAGCGTGTCGAGTGGTTCAACGGGGGGTTGTTCGACAGTGACGAGGCGCTACCACTCGATTCGCCCGCCATCGATCGAGTGTTGCAAGCGGCCCGGCTGGATTGGAGCGATATCGATCCGTCGATCTTCGGCACCCTGTTCGAGCGCGGCCTCGACCCGGACAAACGCAGCCAGTTGGGCGCGCACTACACCGACCGCGACAAAATCATGCTGCTGGTGGAGCCGGTCATCGTCCGGTTCCTGCAAGTGGAGTGGGAAGGCATCAAGGCCCAACTGGCCGAGCAGCTCGTTAAGGCCCGCGCCGCCAAAAGCCCGGCGACCGCGACCAGGGCGCGAAAGGCCGCTCAGGATCTGCATAACGGCTTTCTCGAACGCTTGCGGCAGGCACGCATCCTGGACCCCGCCTGCGGGTCCGGCAATTTCCTGTATCTGGCGCTGCTGGCCCTCAAGGACTTGGAGCACCGCGCCAATCTGGATGCCGAGACCCTCGGGCTGGACCGGCAGTTTCCATCCGTGGGGCCGGAGTGCGTCAAGGGCCTCGAAATCAATCCCTACGCCGCCGAACTGGCCCGCATCACCGTCTGGATCGGGGAAATCCAGTGGATGCGCCGCAATGGCTTCGACGTGTCCCGCCAGCCGATTTTGCGGCCGCTGGACACCATCGAATGCCGGGACGCGCTGTTGAACCCGGACGGCAGCGAAGCCGCCTGGCCGGAGGCGGAGTTCATCGTCGGCAACCCGCCGTTTCTGGGCGACAAGAAGCAATTGGCCGAATTGGGCGAGCAGTACGTCGCCACCTTGCGCCGGACCTACGCCGGCCGCGTCCCCGGCGGCGCCGACCTGGTCTGCTACTGGTTCGAGAAAGCCCGCGCCCGAATCGAAGCCGGGCAGGCGCGGCAGGCTGGATTGGTCGCCACCAATTCGATTCGTCAAAAGCGCAACCGGCCGGTGCTGGAGCGTATCCGCCAGACCGGCCGCATCTTTCATGCGTGGTCCGATCGGGAATGGGTCAACGAAGGTGCGGCGGTGCGCGTGTCGCTGATTGGCTTTGGCGGGCGGGAACACGGACAGTCGGCGATGCTCGACGGGCGACCGATTCGCGAGATTTACCCAGATCTGACCGGCGCAGGCGAGGGTGCCGGCGAACTGGATCTGACCCAGGCCCGAGCATTGCCTGAAAATGTTGGATGTTCGTTTTTCGGCCTGTGTCTGGCGGGGGCGTTCGCGGTGGACAGCGACACGGCCCGACAGTGGCTGCGTCAGCCGAACCCGCACGGGCGCCCGAATAGCGAGGTGCTGCGCCCGATCTGGAACGGCGTCGACGTTACCCAGGGCTGGAAAGGGCGTTGGGTGATCGACTTCGGAACCGGTATGAACGAAGCAGAGGCGGCACTCTACGAAGCGCCTTTCGCTCGCGTGTTGGCGAAGGTGAAGCCGGTACGCATGACCAACCGTGAAAGATCGCGGGTTGAATACTGGTGGCGGCATGGCCGCCCACGCCCCGAATTGCGCGGCAAACTGGCTGGCCTGTCGCGCTACATCGCCACACCGGAAACCGCCAAGCACCGGTTCTTCGTCTGGTTCCCAATCAGCGCCGCGCCCGAGCACAGCCTGATCGTGATTCCCCGCGATGACGACGTGACCTTTGGCGTGCTGTCGTCGCGGTTTCATACCGTTTGGGCGCTGGCCAAAGGCGGGAGAATGGGACATGGCAACGATCCCCGCTACAACTCGACCATGACTTTCGAGACCTACCCCTTCCCCGAAGGCTTGACGCCCAACCTTTCCGCCGCCGACTACGCCGACGATCCACGGGTGCGGGCCATCGCGTGGGCCGCTCGCCGCCTGAACGAACTCCGGGAAAACTGGCTCGATCCCCCGGAGTGGGTTCGGCGGGTGCCGGAAGTGGTGCCGGGCTATCCCGACCGGCTGTTGCCGGTGGACGATCAGGCCGCCGTCCTGCTCAAAAAGCGCACCTTGACCAACCTTTACAACGAGCGCCCCGCGTGGCTGGTTAACGCTCATCGCGATCTGGACGCGGCCGTTGCCGCTGCCTACGACTGGCCGGCGGACCTCGGCGACGATCAGGTTCTGCGGCGGTTGCTGGAACTGAACCTGGCGCGCGCGGGGAGAAGTTGAGGTATTGAAAAGTCTTTGTCCCGATCTGGCTGGTGGCCGCCGCGGCCAATATGTGGATGAGAATTTCCCAAGCGGGCTATTCGGCTGCCGAAGAATTTCCCATCTTCTCGCTGGTATTCTTCGTGCTGTCTATCGCGACGCTGCTGGTCGGGTGGAGGTTTTCGCGAGTCACCCAAGCTGGATTTGCAAGATCCAGCCCATCATCAGCTTCGACCGATTCGCGGTCGATCAGGAGAGAGAGTTATGGGCAAAAATCGATTGGAAGCCTTTAGCGATGGCGTACTCGCCATCATCATCACCATCATGGTACTGGAGATGAAGGTGCCGCATGGTGATGGCTTCCCTGCATTACGTCCGTTGTTGCCGGTCTTTCTCAGCTATGTGCTGAGTTTCGTTTATGTGGGCATCTACTGGAACAATCACCACCATATGTTTCATGCCACGCAGCAGGTGAACGGCATCATTTTATGGGCTAACCTGCATCTGCTGTTCTGGCTGTCGCTGTTTCCATTTGTGACCGGCTGGATGGGTGAGAACCACTTCGCGCCAGCGCCCACCGCGCTCTACGGCGTGGTGCTGTTGATGGCGGCGCTGGCGTACTGGCTCTTGCAGCGGGCCATTATCGCCAGGCAGGGCAAAGACTCCCTGCTGGCCGTGGCGGTTGGGAGGGACCTCAAAGGTAAACTGTCGCCGGTCTTATACGCGCTTGCCATCCCTTCCGCGTTCGTTCAACCGTGGATTGCAGGGGGGATATACGTACTGGTCGCGATGATGTGGCTTATCCCCGACCGTCGCATCGAGAGGGTATTTAGCGAGTAAAAAGAACGCCAATTTCACCATCCGGTCTGGCGGCTACGGTCGCAACAGGCGAACCGCCCGCTGATGTTCCGCCTGCCGGGCCGAATCCCAGTCCCCGGTGCAATAGACGGCAATCTCGGCGATGGAATCGCCGGCCATGTCCGCACGGATCAGTTCCCGGCAATGCCACGATTTGCCATCCTGTTCCCAGCGTTCTTCAACTTCCAGCACAAAACCGGTGGGTGTGGGATCGCAGCGCCAGCGCGGAACCCGGCCCGGACTGGGATGTCCTTGGCGGCGCAGCGCCACCACCGATTCCCGTCCTTGCGCTTGCAGTCGCCACAGCGGCAAGGTGAAGTCGCAAAAGACGTTGTCGGCGAACAGTCCTGGCGGCACTTCACCGGTTTCCAGGAATTGGATCAGGCGCAGGGCCATCTCTCGGGCTGCTTCTGGGGTCATCGGATCACCTCGTGGAACAATGTCGTTCATTCATCGGCCGCGTCCGCCACAACTCGATGGGTCGCACTGAATCCCCGCGATTTCGAAGGCCGAGGGCGTTGCCGGATTACCCGGCAAAGGCAGTTGCGATAGCGTGCGTATCCTCGTAGGAGCGAAACGCGACCACCCGACCGTTTTTCACGGTCCACGCCATGGCCCACTCGCTCGCATACTCGCGTCCGGTGGCTTTGGCCCGGCCGGTCCAGCCGCCGAGCACCACGACCCGATCCCCCTGGGCGAGAAACTCGCGCGGTTCGAAGGTCCGCACCTCGATGCTCGCATCCAGCGTTTCAAAAAACTCCCGCACTTGCGCCAGGCCGTGGCGCGTTCCCGCATAGGGTATGGTGTCCGGCCCGGCATTGATCCAGTCGACCGCTGGATCGAGGGCCGCCAGCAGCGCGGGGATATCGCCGCGCCCGAAGTCCGCGTACAGCCGCTGAATCGTTTCGATGTTCGCTGATTCGTTCATCATCATCTCTCCTCAGGGGTAGGGCGTCTACCGGAAAACGGCGACGTTCCTTCTCTTATGCGTCGGCGAGCGCCGTTTGGATGCAGGGCATCCACCGGATGGAAAATTTTGGCCATTTCCAAGATGGGACAGTTCCGATGGCCACGACGGTTCGCCATCGGGCCGGTGGTGGTTAACAGTTTCCGAAAAGCTAAATATTACAATTCCTTCCCGCCGGATTTTGATAATCGTTATATGGAAACTCCATTAGCCCAAACATCACGATATTTTCTGGAGACCTTCCGTGGAAAAGGTGTGGCTGAAGCGCTATCCGCCCAACGTGCCGGCGGAAATCAATCCCGATGAATACGCCTCGCTGGTCGAGATGTTCGAACGGAGTTGCCGAAAATTCAGCGCGAAGAATGCCTTCGCCAACATGGGTTACGGCATGACCTATGCCGAACTGGACCAGAAAAGCCGGGCGTTCGCTGCCTGGCTGCAACAGGATTTGGGGCTGGCGAAGGGCGAGCGGGTGGCGATCATGCTGCCCAACCTGCTGCAATATCCGGTGGCGCTGTTCGGCGTGCTGCGCGCGGGTTTGATCGCGGTCAACGTCAATCCGCTCTACACCCCGCGCGAACTGGAACATCAACTGAAGGATTCCGGGGCCAAGGCGATCCTGATTCTCGCCAACTTTGCCCACGTACTGGCCGAGGTCATCGACCGAACCGAGATCAGGAAGGCCATCGTCACCGAGATCGGCGACCTGCTGCCATTCTGGAAGGCCAAGGTGGTGAATCTGGTGGTCAGGCACGTCAAGAAGATGGTGCCGGACTACACCCTGTCAAATACCATCGGCTTCAACGAAACCCTGGCCATCGGCAGTCGTCGCAAGCTGGAACCGGTCCCGGTGAGTGGTGAGGACCTGGCCTTCCTGCAATACACCGGCGGCACCACCGGCGTGTCCAAGGGCGCGATGCTGACCCACCGCAACATGCTCGCCAACATGCAACAGATTTCCGCCTGGGTCGGTTCGGCGATCCGCGACGGCGAGGAGATCGTCGTCACCGCCCTGCCGCTGTACCACATCTTCTGCCTGACGGTGAACTGCATGTGCTTCGTCCGCCATGGTGGCCTGAACCTGCTGATTACCAATCCCCGCGACATCGGACCGTCCGTTTCGGAAATCCGATCGTGGAAGTTCACCGTCATCACCGGTGTCAACACCCTGTTCAACGCCCTGGTCAACCATGAGAAATTCCGGCAACTCGACTTCTCGGCGCTGCGGCTGGCGGTCGGCGGCGGCACGGCGGTGCAGCAGGCGGTGGCCGAACGCTGGCAGGCCATGACCGGCGTGCCGATTCTGGAAGGCTACGGCCTGACCGAGGCCGCGCCGGTGCTCTGCGTCAATCCCGTCGACATCACCGGTTTCACCGGCAACATCGGCCTGCCGCTACCGTCTACCGACATCCGCCTGTGCGACGAAGAGGGCAACGAGGTACCTCCGGGCGAGCGGGGCGAGCTGTGCGCGCGTGGCCCGCAGGTGATGCGCGGTTACTGGCAACGACTCGAGGAAACCGCCCGCGCGATCCGCGACGGCTGGCTGCTGACCGGCGACGTCGCCACCATGGACGAGCGGGGCTGCTTCCGCATCGTCGACCGCAAGAAGGACCTGATCCTGGTATCGGGCTTCAACGTCTATCCCAACGAGATTGAGGACGTCGTCATGGGTTGCGAGGGCGTGCTGGAGGTGGCCTGCATCGGGGTGCCGGACGAGAAGAGCGGCGAGGCGGTCAAGGCGTACGTGGTGCTCAAGCCGGGGGTGGAACTGACCGTCGAGGCCATCCTCGCTCACTGTCGCACCCAACTCACCGGCTACAAGATGCCTCGGCGGATCGAGTTCCGCGACAGCCTGCCCAAGTCGAACGTCGGCAAGATTTTGCGGCGGGAACTGCGCTGAAGGTAACTTCGTTCAACCCCTTCAGCCCTCCCCCGCGAGGAGGAGGGAGCGTATTTTATGGCCGAACATCAGCAAAACCAGAGCGCGGCCCGATTGCTGGAGCAGTTGCAACGCAGTCAGGCATTTCACGCCGATGGCGCAGCCGGGATGGAACGGGAACTCGGTATTCTGCGCCGCTGGCAGTCGGCGCGGCTGGCGCGCACCCATGCCGATTTGTTGGACAGCCCGCGCTATCGGCCGGCGGCGGAGTTTTTTCTGGAGGAACTCTACGGCGACCGGGATTTTCGTCAGCGCGAGCACGATTTGGCCCGCACCGTTCCGGTGATGGCCCGCACCCTGCCCGCGGGGGTTCTGCGCACGGCGGCGCTGGCCCTGGAGCTCAACGCCCTGTCGCACGAACTGGATGCCCGGCTGACGCGGATCCTGGTCGAGGAATTTCGCCTCCGCGACGAACTGGACGAGGCGGTCTATGTCGCCGCCTACCGCCGCTGCGCCCGCTACGATCCCCGCCGCCGTCAGCTCGAACTGATCGAGCGGCTCGGCCGGGACTTGCAGGGCATCGTCCACAAACGCTTCATCCATACCGCCCTGACGCTGGCCAAGGGCCCGGCGCGGCTGGCCGGAGTTGGGGAATTGCACCGATTCCTGGAAGCCGGATTCCGTGCCTTTCGCCACATGGGCGCGGAGGCGGGCATTTTCGTCACCACCGTCGTCGGCCGCGAGCGCGCCATTCTGGAACGCATCCGCGCCGGCCATCCGCAGCCCCTGGAATTGGGGGATATGGGGAGTGGCTAGACCAGCCCGGACGGAGTTTGAAACAACTCGTCCAACTGGCGATGGATTTCCTGCTCCAGCCGGTGTTTCAGCGGTACCAGCAGAAAACCCAGCCGCACGTCGATTCGGAGTTCGCCCGGTTCCAGATCGATATGACCGCTGACCCCGGAGCGTTCGAAATGCAGGGAGTCGCCCTGCCAATGGTGGGTGAGTTCGTAACGCGCGGCCAGTTGGTCGGCGATGGTTTCCGCCGCCCGATGCGCCTGATCGAGCGTGAGTTCGTGCGAGCGATGAATGACGATATGGGACATGGCCTCAGTGCCTCAGTGCCTCAGTGCCTCAGTGCTTCAAGCCTTGGCGATACCTCATTGCCCTGGCAACGTCTCAGGGCGGCAAATCGGCCAGCGACTTCGCCAACCGCAGATACCAGTCGCCCACATCGCGGACCGTGCCGATGCCGACGATATCCATATGATCCCAATCGGGCAGCACGCCGCGATAGTTCCACATTCCCCGCTGGGGTACGCTGCCCCAGGGGACGATGAGGTCGGGTGAACCCAGGGTCGGGCCGGCCATGGAACGGGTGTTGACCAAGCCATCGTTCTCCCACCAACGGTCGTCGATCGCAACCAGACCCGGTTCGTCGCGGGTATAGGAACCGATGAACAGGGCGCTCGCCCAGAGTTGCGGCAGCATGGTCGGGCGCGGCACGTGATGGCGCGATGGCCAGATCGGTGCGGTCGCCGAGGTCGCCCACGAAAAATAATACACCTCGGGCTGGGTCGGGAAGCGCCGGTTCAATTCCCGCGCGCCGTCGGGGCCGAGATCCCAGGCGCTGATGTCGCGGGACTGCCAGACCGGACTCCGCTCGATCCGTTGCAGGTAGGCGCCGAACGATTCGTCCGGCGTGCGGCGCAATCCCCACTGATCCAGCTTAAAATCATAAGGCAGTTCGTTGGCCTGGATGCCGGCAAGAACCGCGAAGCCCAGCAGGGTGGTACGGACGAAAGGCAGCAGGTTCGCGCCGATGGCGAGGCTGGTGCCATCGTGCGGGGAAGCGAGGGTGGTGACGCTGTGGACCCAGGATTTGCCGCCCTGGAACAGTGGCGACAGCTCGATGGCGGGGGTGATGGCGCGTTCCTCCGGCGCGCCCTGCTCCAGCAGGACGACCAACACCCTCACGGTCTGGCCGCCCTGGCTGTGGCCGATCAAGTGAGCCTTGCGAAGCTGGCCGTGATCGCCCGTCGTGCCCCAGTCCGGATACAGGCCGGGAAAGGTCCGACCGTAGCGGGCGTGGCCGTGCGCGGCGGCGTGAACCTGGCCGTAGTCCACGGTGCCACCCTTGAGGTAGGCGTACAACTCGCAGGCCCGATCCCAGTTGCTGGCAAAGGGTCCGACCACGCCGGTATAAGTGCGGTGGCCAGCCTGATTGAGGACTTCCTGCAAGTCCTGGAGGCCTCCCCAGTATTTGAAGCCCCGCAGTTCGTCCCGCCCCCAGCCGAGAAAACCGTGGACCAGGACCAGGGGATAGTCGTTGCCGGCGCGGGCCGGGGTGACCGCCGTCGCCAACAGCAGGAGCAGGAGCAGAAAACGCGGAAGGTTCCGAAAACGCATCGCGGTGACCTGAAAGCCATCGAAATTTTTTGAGTTTAGCGCCGCCGGCCGGGCGGCGCCTTGACCGAACTGGCGTTCTAGCTGCCGCGCCGGTAAAACCACAACCCCGCCAGCAGCAGGCCGCTCCCGGCCAGCCAGGCGTCCGTTTGCGCCAGCGTCGATACGCCTGCCAGGATGCAGGCCCCGGCGATGATCGCGCCGCGCAGGGCAGCCAGCGGATTGGCGGACGGTGGCGACGGGCCGGGCCGGTCCAGCAACCGGGCCGACTGGCTCAACAGTTCCGGCAACCGGCCGGCCAGATCCAGCAGTTCCGGTCCGTTGCGCCATAGTTCTCGCGTCAGCCGCTCCAGTCGAAACTGCTCGCGGAAAATCGAACCGATATGCGCGCGCGACAGCGCCACCACGTCCAGGCCGGGATCGACCATCCGCCCGACCCCTTCGAAGGTGACCAGCGCCTTGACCATCAGCACCAGTTCCACCCGAAAGTACATCCGATGACGGCCGCCCAGCCGGATGGATTCCAAAATCAGCCGGGCGATGCCGAAATCCCCGCGCTGGGCGCGCAGCAGGAATCGCCGCGACAGTTCCATCACGGCCCGACGGAAACCCTCCGGATCGCCAGCCGGTCCGACCCGGGCGATACCGCCGAGATGCTGCGCGGCCTTCTCCACATCGCCGTTGACCAGGGCATGGTAGTAGTACAATAACCGGCGTCGGGTTTCGTTCTCGAATCGCCCGACCATGCCCAGGTCCACGAAACCGATGCGAACAGGTCGGCCGGGCAGGATCAGCAGGTTGCCGGCGTGCAGATCGGCGTGAAAGAAGCCGTGCTGGTACAGCATTCGTAAAATGGCCCGCGCGCCCAGGTCGACCACCCGGGCCCGCTCCGGATCGCCGAGTTCGAAGGTTGCCGGCGAGCCCGGCTTGAAGCCGTCCAGAAAAGCCATGGTCAGCACGCTGGCGGTGCTGAGTTCCCGGTACATGCGCGGAAACACGATCGCCGGGGTATCGTGAAAGTAGGCGGCGAAGATTTCACCGTTGTCGGCCTCGATGGTCAGATCCAGTTCGCGGACCGTGTAGTTGCGGAATTCCTCGACGATGGCGGCGGGCTGGTACTGGGGCAGCAACCGGTCCAGCAGGACGCCCAGCCCGCGCAGCAGCTTGAGATCCGCCAGCACCGTATCGCGGACGCCGGGCTTGAGCACCTTGATGACCACGGCTTGGCCGGCGTGGGTGGTGGCGCGGTGAACCTGCGCCAACGAAGCCGAACCGAGCGGTTGTTCCACGATCGCGCCGAACAACTCTGCCGGCGATCGCCCGAGTTCGGTTTCGATGAGGTCATGGATGACCGGAAAGGGAACGGCGGGAGCCTGATCGAACAGATTTTTCAACTCGTCGGTGATGGCGCGTGGCAACATGTCCTCGCGCACGGCCATGATCTGACCTAACTTTATATAGGTGGGACCGAGTTGTTCCAGCCGGCGGCGCAATTGCGCGGCGAACGGCAGGTCGACCAGTTGCGGATCGAGCCAGCGTTCCGCGAAGGCGGCAACGAACCGCAGGGCGCGTAGCCGGCCTCCGCTCCGCAACCCCGGTGGCAGACTGCGGACGTAGGCGACCACGCCGCCGGCCAGTAGGCCGACCAACTGGCTGATGACGGTCGATAGCCGCCGGACCAGGCGCCAGTAGGGCGCGAACGGCTGAAAGGGCGGAACGAAACGTGCGCGATCGGCGAATTGGGCCGGGCTGGACGGTGGTTCCGGTGGCGGAACGCCACCGTTTCGTGGTGCGTCCGGCGTGGCGGGAGGCGGGGAGGGCGTGCGGTCCTCGGCCATGCGGTGGGCGGTTGGAGATCGTGGTTCCGGGATTTGGCGTGGTTGAGAGTATAGCAACCGGAAACGCGCGCACGTGGCATCGCGACGGAACAGAGCGACTCGACGGGTGCCCGGACACGGCGACATGCCAGGTTCCTATGGGAATGTTACCGAAATCGTAGTAATGTAAAATTGAATTAGCGGTTAGGAGGGGGGATATGTATACCACCCACTTCGGCTTTGACAGCAAACCTTTTAAGCCGAAGGATCCAAGCGGGTTTTATCGCAATGCCAGTTTCGATGGCGCCTGCGCGGATATTCTGGACGGTATCCGGGAGCGGCGGGGATTCATTCTGTTGATCGGCGAGGCGGGGCTTGGCAAGACCTTCACGTTGCGGCGCTGCATGGCCGATGCTGGCGATATCCGTTTCGTACTGCTTACCAATGCCGATCTCGATTTCCTCGACATCCTCAATTACCTGTGCACCAGTCTGAATTTGTCGGCGGAAAATCTCGACGCGGAGCAGCGGAGCCAGTTGCTTCTGGATGCGCTGGCCGCGCATGCCCGCCGCAACCAGGCCGTCGCCCTGCTGGTCGACGATGCCCATCACCTGCGCATCGGCGTACTGGGTCGCCTGTGGGAGTTCGTGGTAACGCCGACGATTCCCAATCAGCGCCTGCAGGTCGTGCTGGCGGGGCTGCCGGAAATCGAGGGCAAGCTGCGCCAGCCCGAGTTGCGCCAGCTTGGGGAAAGCATCGTGACCCGTTGCCGCCTCGACCATCTGAGCAGCCAGGAGATCGGGCCGTTCATCAGTCACCAGTTCGAGGTTGCCGGCTGGAAAGGGAGAATACTGCTGTCGCCGGAGGTGATCGATCGCATCGCCACCTACTGCCAGGGCGTCCCGCGCGCCATTGCCATGCTGTGCGATGTGATTCTGTTGCTGGCCAGCCTGGAGTCGGGACGCGATATCACGCCGGAACTGGTGGATGAGGCTGCCCGGAACTGTTTTTTCGGCGAGCGGGCCGCAGGTGCACGGGATGTCCGTCGCGGTGCTCCATCCGTCGAATCCTTGCCGGTCGCCGCCGCCGAGGATGCCCAGTTCGATCTGAATTCGCCCGAGTTGGATATCACGTTCGATTTCGAACTGAAGGAGACGCAGGTCGTCGGGCGGCTGTTGGCCGAGACCGGAACGGCGATGCCGGAGCCAACGCGGGCATTCCCGGCCGAGTTTCCACCCTCTTCAGCCGAGGCGCGTGCGCCTCGGCTGGCCGAGCAGGTGATGTCCCCGCCGTCGGCCGACGCGCCGCTGCTGGATCGGGGCGCGCGGGCCGGCCCCGATCCGTTCGCGGATCCGTGGGAACCAGCCTTGGCCGCGATATTGTCCGAGGCGCCTCCCCTGAATGAATTCGTGCGACTGCTCGACGAGTTGGTCGCCAAGCAGGATCGCGGCAACGAGCGGGACCGCGAGGCACTGCGCTATTTTCGGGATCGGTATCCACGGTTGCTGCGGAGTGGTAGCCCGGCGCGGCTGGCGAAGTGCGAACGGCGAATCGCACGGCTGGCGGAAACCCGACAACCGGTATTGGTGAGCCTGGTGACCGCCTTGAAAGCCTCGCCGGCGCAGGACGGCGTGCTCTGCGCCCTGCTGGTGAATCCGACCTGGTGGTTGCATCGGGAAATTCGGCTGCGGTTGCGGAGTCCCGACCTGGTGTTCGCCAATGACGGGCAGATTCCGCCGCTTCGGTTGCTGGATGGTCGGGATGCACGGCCGGTGTATCTGAGCTATCGATGTCCCGGTACCGGTCCGGTGCGGGCTACGCTGTGGCTGGAACTCGATCTCCGCGACCATCGAGGAGAATGGCGCGCCTATAATAATCGGCTCGAGATCCGGCTGGATCTATCCGGTCGGGGCGAAGACGAGCGGGGTCCGGCTGGCGCCGAGCCATCCTCCGACCGTTTCTGGCGCGACCCGGAGGGGACGGACGCCGAGGCTGGATCGTGGCTGCTGGCCGATGAAGCGAACGGCGGCGTGGGAGGCTTGGTTTGCACGCTGCCTTTGGAACTCGAAGCCAATCCCGAGCGGACCCACAGCCTGAACGCCGCGACCGACCGGTCGCTCGATCGCGGCACGCCGATGACGCGGGCGCTGCTGCTGGCCGCCGATCCGGCCCTGGCGCCGGCTCGGATCGAGATCGTATCGCGCCCGTTCATGATCTTTGGTCGCCACGGCGCCGCCGCCGATACCGGGTTCGGCGATTTCACCCTCGGCTTCGTGCCGAGATACAACCGGATTTCCCGGTTGCATTGCGTGATCTGCGCGCTGGGCGATCAATTGGCGCTCATGCCGGCCAGCGACCAGGGGTATACCTATACCGGCCGGAACGGCCAGCGATTGGAACGCGGTCGCTGGGAAATGCTGGAGACGGACGATACCCTGGATATCTGCGATCTGTATCGCCTCAAACTGTTTCTGGCTTGGGACCGCAAGTGGGAAGGCGATCCGCTGGACTGGAATCCCCAGGAGCCGCGCGACCGGTTCGGACACTATCTGCTGGATCTGGTCGATGTGTTGAAGCAGCGCGACCAGAAGGGCGGCGGCGACGAACTGCGGGCCAAGCTCAGAAGCCGCTATTTCAACCTGCTGCGGATGCAGGACCGGGTGGCCGAATTGAACGGGGTGGGCAATCCAGGTTCCCTGCTCTTTGCCCGCTTCGAACGCGTGGATACCGCCCGTCAGCAGGTTGTCCATTATTACGTGCCCAAGTGGTTGCCGCTGGGCAGTTCTCCCCAAGCCGGCCTGTGCATCAACGCCGAGGGTGTGGCGCCCCGTCATGCCGAGCTATTCTTTCGGGAAGGCATGTATTGGATTCAGAACCTGGCCGGGCCGGGCGCGGTCCGGGTTGGCTGCCACGGGCTGGCGTCCAACGAGGTGCTCGCCCTGGAAGCGGGCGACATGCTGGCGATCGGCGCGGCGCGGTTCGCGTTCGAGGCGTATTGAAAACGGCGTGAATCAGATCTGGCCGCCGGGTGGGTAGGGCAATACCGCCTCGGCCAGAAAGCCGCCCAGGAGTTCGGAGCGACCCAGCCGCAACGTGCCGCCATACTGGCCGACGATATCGCTGGCGATCGCCAGCCCCAGGCCATGACCGGCCCGGGACTCATCGACCCGCATCCCGCGCTCCCGCAACAGTTCCAGTTGGTCCGGCGGGCAGCCCGGCCCGTCGTCCTCGACCCGCAGCCACAGCCCCTTCGCGTCCGCGCCAACGGTGAGTCGGGCTACGACCGCCGCCCATTGACAAGCGTTGTCGAGCAGATTGCCCAGCAGTTCCAACAGATCGTCCCGGTCGCCGGGAAACACGCTGTCCGGCGGAATCTTGACCTCGATTCGCACATCCCGTTCGCGGTGGACGCGGCGCAGGGTCGCGACCAGATCGGTTACCTCCCGGTCGAGCAGCACGCGTTGGCCGGGAGCGCCACCTCCGACGATGCGGGCCCGTTTCAGCTCGCGTTCGGTCAGGCCGCGGATGTGCTGGAGCTGCTGGCGCAGATCCCGCCAC
>JAVMKL010000131.1:21855-28937 GCA_031732875.1 Candidatus Competibacter sp.
CTCGCGTTCGGTCAGGCCGCGGATGTGCTGGAGCTGCTGGCGCAGATCCCGCCACCAGGCCGCGGTATCGTCGGCCGGAGGCGGCTGTTCGGCCAACTGGGTCAGGGCGGTCAGCGGCGTCTTCAGAGCGTGGGCCAGGTTGCCGAGTGCGTGCCGGGCCCGTTGCTGGCGCTGGCCCAGTAGTTCGAGCAGTCGGTTGAGCTCGGTCACCAGTGGCCGTACCTCGGCTGGCGCACCGACCGACAGTTGCGGAATTTCTCCGCGCGCCAGCCGGGACAATTCGTGGCGAACCTGCTCCAGCGGCGCCAGGCCGCGCCGCACGATCAACCGCTGCAGGAGCAGCAGCACCCCAAACAAAAGCAGGGCGATGGAACCGAATTCCAACAGCAGGCGGCGGAGACCCGCGTTGATGGGGCCAAAATTTTCGGTCACGACGAGAGTGACGGGTCGATCCAGGACCCGAAAGGCGCGGCCGACCAGCAACAGTTGCTGGTCTTGCGGGCCGGTCACGAAAGCGCGGGTAAAACGGTCGGCGGCGAGCGGCGGCAAGGTCAGTTCGGCGTCCCACAGGGAGCGGGAACAGAGTTCGCCACCGGGACTGTCGATCTGGTAATAGTGTCCCGAGTAGGGTTGGTGAAAGGTGGTGCTGATCCGGTCGGCGGCGAGTTGGGGACGACCACCGGCGTCGAATTCCAGGGTGGCCAGCAGCGTTTCCAGGTCATGTTCCAGCCGGGTGGCGACAAAGTCCTCGGCCAGCCGCCGCAGGGAGTAACCGCCAATCGCGACCGCCAGCACGGTGAGCGCCGCCAGCACGACGATCAAACCGGCCGACAGTCGGGCTTGCAGGGAAGTCATGCGCCCTCGGCCCCAAATACGTAACCCTGGCCGCGACGGGTGGCGATCGACTCGCGGCCGAACTTGCGGCGCAGTCGGTTGATGTAGACCTCCAGCACGTTGCTGTCGTGCTCGGTATCGAAATCGTAGACGTGCTCGGCCAGCCGGGTCTTGGACAGCACCCGGCCAGGATGCAACATGAAATAGCGCAGCAGGCGGAATTCGGTGCCCGTCAGCTCGAAGGTGTCACCGGTGGCCAGGAGCCGCGCGGTTTGGGTGTCCTCGTCCAGTTCCAGACCGGCGACTCGCAGCGGGCCATGCGGCCGGGTGATACCGCGCCGCAGGAGGGCCTGAAGCCGGGCGATCAGTTCGGCGGTGTGGAACGGTTTGCCGAGATAGTCGTCGGCGCCGGCCTTGAAGCCATCCACTTTTTCATGCCAGGCGTCGCGGGCGGTCAGGATCAGCACCGGCACCGGGTTGCCGGTTTCGCGCCAGCGGCGCAACACCTCCAGCCCGGAGCGGCCGGGCAATCCCAGATCCAGCACGACCGCGGCGTAGGGTTCGGACTCGCCCATGAATTCGGCGTCCCCGCCGTCCGCCGTCGCATCGACGGCGAAACCGGCCTGCTCCAGTTCGACTCGCAAGCGGCCGCTCAGGATGGCGTCGTCCTCGACCAGCAGCAGGCGCATCCTATTTCCTGACTTCCGGTTCGAGATGCCACAACTCGCCGGTGCGGGCGTCGTATTCGAACTCCCGCACCACGCCGTCGTCGCCAAGAATCCTGAGCTCGTAGACGTAGCGGCCCCGCTCGGATTCCAGCTCCGCTTCGAGCAGTTGGCCGCCGGGGTACTCGCGGCGATGGCTGGCAATGATCGTTTCCAGCGACAGAATTTGTCCGGCGTCGCGCAACTGACGGATTTCGTCGTGATCGCGGCCGGCTATCGCCAGGGTCGCCGCGAACAGACCCGCCACCCAGATTGAGGGCGCGGCGAGTCTGACGGCTTGGCGGTGCATGGTGGCATTCCCATGGACGGGCGCCGCGCTCAGGCGCGCTTGCGCCCGGTGATCATGGCGCGGGCCAGGTTCTCGCGGTGAAGAAGGCTTTCCCAGATGACGCCCACCAGATGTCCCACCACCAGCAGCAGAGTGAAGTTGGCGAAGAATTCGTGGACCTCCTTGGTGGTGTCAATGAGGCCATCGCTGCTGTCCGTCAGCAGGCCGGCCAGCGGTCCCAGCCCCTTGTCGGCCCCGTACAGCATCAGTCCAGCCATGACCGTGATCGTCAGACTCAACAGCAGAGTGATAATCATGGCGCCGCCAGCGGGATTATGACCCAAATAGCGGCGGGCGCGCAGCATCAGCACGCTTTTGGTGTAGGTGAGGATTTCGCGCGGCCCGCGGACAAAGTCGCCGAACCGGGCGTGGCGCGGGCCAACCAGGCCCCAGAACAGGCGGAAGATCAGCAGCCCGGCGAGAGTATAGCCGGCCCAGACATGGACGGTTTGCAGCCACTCGCCATCGATCCGTTCCAGGAAATCCTCGAACGGCTCGCTCTGGGTGAAGTAGGCGGCGCAGAACGCGGCTACCAGGGTCCAGTGAAACAGGCGAACCAGTGGGTCCCAGACGATGATTTCGGTTGTTGTATTGGGAGCGCTCATGGGTGGGGTCGTCGTTGCGACCGCCCCGCCTGGGCGGGGCGGTGGATTGATGGATCGGGCCGATTTTTACTTGCCTTCCTCGGCGACCAGTTCGCCGGTCTTGATCTCGTAGTACACCTCCCACTTCTTGCCGTCGTTGCCGTCGATCTTCACTTCCCACGTTTTCTTGCCCTTCTTGGTGTCCTCGTAGGCTTTGGTGACCTTGCCGGGATGCGCCTTGAGGGCCATTTCCACTGCCTGCTCCTTGGTGATTTCGTGCGCGGTGGCCGGCTGGCTGGCCGCTGGCGCGGCGTCCTTGCTCTGGGCGAAACTGATGGTAGCGAAGGTGGCGGCGATGGCGAGCGCGATGGCGGCGAGCGGCGGGTTGCGAACGATCATTGGAATACCTCTTCATGGCATGGATTCAGGAGTGACGGTCGGGCCATCGGTTCGGGCGGGTTCGCCCGCCTTGGCCGCGACCTTGGAGCGCACTCTAGAGGGCGCGCCTTAAACCAAGCTGAAATTCGCGGCCCCGGGCGCCGGCGAAACTCGTACGGTCGGAAAGGTGAAGATGAAACAGTTTACCTATAATAAAAATACAGATATTCATTGTTTCCCAACGCAAACGGTTCATTTGGAGTCCACCATGAAATTCAGCTATCGCTTATCAACCCGACCGTTGCGCGCCGCGGCGCTCGGTTGCTGCCTGGGAGTCGGCATGACCATGGGATTGGCGGGTTGCGGCGATCGCACCACCGATGTCGAACATGTTCGGCTGGCCCGGGAACACCAGGCCAAGCAGGAGTTGCAGGCCAGCATCATCGAACTGAAGAACGCCCTGCAGAAGAATCCGGAAAACCGTGATGCCCGGTTGCTGCTGGGACAGTTGTACGTGGAGACCGGCAACGGCGCGTCGGCCGAGAAGGAACTGCTGCGAGCCCGCGATCTGGGCGCCGGGCGGAGCGACTGGCTGGCGCCGCTGGCCCGGTCCTATCTGTTTCAGGGTCAGAACCAGAAGGTGCTCGATCTGGCAGTGGAGACGGGCGATCCGCCCGGCCTGCAGGCGACCTTGCTGGCGCTGCAGGGACTCGCCGGTCTCGCGCTGGGGCAACCGGACGCCGCCCGAACCAGCCTGACCCGCGCGCTGGAACTCCAGGCCGACAATCCGGATGCCCTGCTGGGGATGAGCCAATTGGCCTTGGTCAACCGCAACTTCAGCGAGGCCGAGGATTTCGCGAACAAGGCCAGCGAGCGGGATCCGCGCGATGTCCGACCCTGGTTCGTCAAGGTGCGGCTGCACCGCCTCCAGAACGACGATCCGGCGGCGCTCAGGGCTTTGCAGCGCGTTCTGGAACTGCAACCGCAAAACTCCGAGGCCCTGCTGGGCCGGGCGGAAATCCTCATCGCCCAGGGCAAGCAGGACGAGGCGCTGGCTGATGTCGAAACCGTTCGCAAGCGCCAGCCGAATCTGCCGGTCGCCAATTACCTGCGTGGCAACATCCTGTTCCAGAAGAAGGATCTGGCCGGCGCCAACGACGCACTGCTGCAGGTCGTCAAAGTTGTTCCCGACCATCCGGGCAGCCAGTTCCTGTTGGGATCGCTCAACTACGAGCAGGGTAATCTGAAGCAGGCGGACCAGTATCTGGCCGGGTTCGTCAACAGCCAGCCGGGCTATCTGCCAGCCCGGTTGCTGCTGGCCGCCACCCAGCTCAAGCTCGCTCAACCGCGCCAGGCGATCGACGTGTTGACCCCGGCGCTGGCGCAGGCGCCGAACGACGCGCAATTGCTGGCCCTGCTCGGCAGCGCCTACCTGCAGGACCGCAACTATGCCAAGGGTTCGGAATACCTGCAGAAAGCGGCCCAGATCGCGCCGGACGCGGCCAACATCCGCACCCAGCTGGCGCTGTCGCAACTGGCGCAGGGCAAGGCGGACGAGGCGGTGCAGGAACTGCAGGGCCTGGTGGAACTGGGGCAGGAGGTCCTGCAGGCGGATTTGCTGCTGGTGCAGGCCTACATCCAGCAGAAGGAATACGACAAGGCCATCGCGGCGGCTGGCGAACTGGTGAAGAAAAAACCGGACGATCCGGTCGCCCGCAATCTGCTGGGCAGCGCCTGGCTGGCCAAGGGCGACGACGACAAGGCCCGCGACGAGTTCGAGCGGGCGTTGCGCCGGGATCCGAACTTCAGCACGCCAGCGTTGAATCTGGCCCTGCTGGACCTGAGGGCCGGCAACCGCGAGGCGGCCCGGGCGCGCTACGAAGACATCGTCAAGAAGGAACCCGGCAATCTGAACGCGCTGCTGCGCCTGGCGGGGCTGGCCGGACAGGCCGGACGAAACGATCAAGCGCTGCGCTGGCTGGAGCAGGCCTGGGACAAGAATCCGACCTCGCTGCCCGCCGGACTGGCGCTGATCGAGCGGTATCAGGTGGCCGGCCTCAACCTGAAGGCCCTGAACGTCGCCCGCGGGCTGGAGGCGGTCAATGCCAACCATCCGGCGGCGGAGCGGGCGTTGGGCTTGGCGTTTCTGGCCGACGGCCAGCCGGCCGAGGCGCTGAAAACCTTCCGCAAGCTGGCGACCCTGCAGCCGCAATCGCCGGAACCCTGGCATCTGATCGCCCTGACTCAGGCGCGAACCCAGGATTTCAAGGGCGCGACGGAGTCGATCGACAAGGCTCTGGCGATCCAGGGCAACTATCTGCCCTCGCTGGCGGCGCGGGTGGAGTTGCAGGCCCAGCAGCAGAAATTCAAGGAGGCGCTGGCCAGCGCGAAGGCACTGCAAACCCAGTTCCCGAATTCGAACATCGGCTACCGGCTGGAAGGCAACCTGTACTTGCAGCAGAAGGATTTCACCAAGGCTTTGGTGGCCTACCGGGCGGCTTACACCAAGACGCCGGACAGTCAGACGGCCTTGCTGCTGGCCGGAGCGCAGCAGGTGACCGGCGACGGCGAGGGCGCACTGAAGACCCTGCGCGACTGGCTGTCCGCCCATCCGGACGATGCGCAGGTCCGTACCCGGCTGGCGATGGAGCTGCAGCGACTGGGGCGGCGGGAGGAGGCGATCGCCGAGTACGAGCGATTGGCCCAGCGCGATGCGGGGGAGGGTAGCGGCGCGGATGCGGCGGTGACGCTGGATCGCGGCCTGCTTCATGCGGATAACCTGCTGATCCAGGCCTATCTCCAGCAGAAGGAGTTCGACAAGGCCATCGCCACGGCCCGGGAACTGACCCAGAAACGGCCCAACGAGCCGGGCGCGTTCAATCTGCTGGGCGCGGCCTACATGGCCAAGGGCGAGGACAAGCTGGCTCAAGCCGCGTTCGACCAGGCGTTGAAGCTGAAGCCGGACTATGTCCCCGCCCAGATGAATCTGGCGGCGCTGGAGGTCAAGGCCGGCGACCGGGCGGCCGCGCAACTGCGCTACCGGCGCATCCTGGAACGGGATCCCGACAACCTCGCAGCCTTGCTCCGGCTGGCGGCGTTGCTGGGACGGACCGACGAGTCGCTGGGCTTGCTGGAGAAGGCCTGGAGCCAGCACCAGGATTCGGTCGATGCCGGATTGGTTCTGGCTCAGGAGTATCTGACCCGCAAGGACAACGCCAAGGCCATGGCGGTGATGAAAAAGCTGGCGACCGCCAAGCCGGACGATCCGCGGGTGCTCCGGGCGCTGGGGGTCGCTCAGGCGAGCGGCGGCGAGACCGCCAATGCGGTGGAGACATTCAGGAAACTGGCGGCTCTGCTTCCCAAGTCGCCAGAGCCGTGGTATCTGACGGCGTTGGCGCAGAGCGCGGCCAAGGACGCCAAGGCGACGGCCGAATCGCTCGACAAGGCCTTGGCGATCCAAAACAACTATCTGCCGGCGCTGGTCGCCCGGGTCCAGTTGCAGCAGCAGGGCCAGCAGTTCAAGGCGGCGCTGGATGGCGCCCGCAATATCCAGGCCCTTTATCCGGACCAGGCGACCGGCTATCTGCTGGAAGGCGGGGCGCGCTTGCAGCAGAAAGAATACGGGCCGGCGGTTGCCGCCTATCAGGCTGCCTACGCCAAGACACCGAACGGTGAGACTGCAATGCGGTTGGCGAACGCCCAGTGGCAGGCTGGGGAACGCGAGCCGGCCGTGGCGACCTTGCGGCAATGGCTGGCCAGCGAGCCAAAGGACGGCCGGGCGCGGTTCCAATTCGCTCTGTATTTACAGGAGTCGAACCGCAAGGCCGAGGCGATCACCGAGTACGAGCGGCTGGCCGAGCAATTCCCGGACAATGGGGCGATCCTGAACAACCTGGCCTGGTTCTATTTTGAAGCCGGGGACACGCGAGCCCTGCGCTACGCCGAGCGCGCCCACGACAAGGCGCCGGACAGCGCCGAGGTGGCCGATACCCTGGGCTGGATTCTGGTGCAGCGCGACGAAACCTTGCGGGGGCTGGAGTTGTTGCGGAAGGCGGCGGATCAGTTGCCGAAGCAGCCCTCGGTTCGCTACCACCTGGCGGTCGCCTACGCCAAGCTGGGCCGCAAGGATGCCGCGCGGGAGGAACTGGAAAAGCTGGTAAATGGAACCGATGTGTTCCCGGAGCGGGAGGATGCCCGCAAGCTGCTGGAGAGCGTGCGGAACTGACCGGGTCG
>JAVMKL010000132.1:0-5151 GCA_031732875.1 Candidatus Competibacter sp.
CCCAACCGCCCACGTAGGCGCGCCCGGCGTTGTCGCGACTGATCGAGCCGTACAGCAAGACATCGCGCAAGCCGTGGGTATCGAGGGGGAAGGCGGCGGACAAGCCGGTCCCCAAATGGAATACTACCCATGCGAAACCCTCACGGCGTTGGACGACCCCGCCAAGCCAAACCTCGCCGCCCAAGGCAAACAGCGAGGGCGCATAGGTCTTGCCATCCGGATCGAACCAGCCGATCGGGGTTACTTCGGCGGGAGCGCCGTCCCGCGGCTCGATCCGGTAGAGATGGCCCAGATGGGTGGTAAATACCATGCTGCCATCGGCCAGATAGGCCAGGCCGACGATGCCGTGATTCGACTCGGGGGACTCCCGATCGAGGTAGAACTGGAGCGGGGTGGCGGCCACCTCTTTCAGATCGGCGTCGTACTCGACCAGCGCAACGGAAACCGTGCCCGCCGGTTGCTCGCGCAGTCGCGGCACGTAGGCGTGCCCGCGGATGTCGGCCAGGAAATTGCGCGAGACATGGCCGCCGACGGAACCGACCACCACCCGCCCGGTCGCACCGGTCGCGGTATCGTACTGATACAGCACGTGCCCCCAATAACCCAGCGCATAGATATAGCGCCCCATGCCGCTAACGGCTACCAGCCCTTCGGGAACCGCCAGGAGATGTTGCCAATCGTGACGGTCCGGGTGAATGCGCCACAGATGTCCGCCCCAGCGCGGCGGCACGTTTCCCCGCGGCGTTTCTCCTTCCTCGTCGGTGGAGGCGAAATAGAGCCAGCCGTCGCTGGCGGGCACGATCTTGGAGTGGATCTTGATTTGGCCCTCGCCCTCGCGGTTCAGGCCGGCCACTTTCAACCGCTCGACCACGCCGCCACGATCGTGCCAGACGTCGGCCTCCGGATCGTATTCGAACAGG
Source organism: Candidatus Competibacter sp. (assembly GCA_031732875.1). GTDB lineage: Bacteria > Pseudomonadota > Gammaproteobacteria > Competibacterales > Competibacteraceae > JAVMKJ01. The sequence continues at coordinate 921 of JAVMKL010000132.1, forward strand.
TGCGCGCTCATCCCGGCGGATGAGGCCGAAACCCCGACCCAGATGTGCCCGCGAAAATCCCGTCCCGTGGCACCCCAAACGCTGGTGGCGTCAAAAAACGACGGCAACGCCAACTCCCGGACTTGCGGCGGCCGGAACGGATCCTGCGGCGATGGCGGGAACACGCTACCGGCAAGCGCTTCGTAGCTGAGCGCGGGGACAGGCTCGCGGCGGTCGATCGGAAACCATGCGATCGCGAACGCCACGACGGCGCCCGCAATGCCCGCAAGCAGCAAGATAAACCTTGTGCGGCGCGTCATTCCAGACGATCCTCCTCGCAATATCATTTCTCAATGGATTTTGGTTGTTGCCAAGATGCTGGTATCGAACCAATCCTCCGGCACCCGGCATTCGTGGATCGGGAAGCGCGCGGCCAGAAGAGGGAAATAGCCGCCTCCCCCAACGGATTTCAATTTCTGCTCGGCCAACTTGGCCCTGCGGTTGGCCTGTTTCCTCGCCTGTTTCTTCTGTCTCTGCTTTTCAGCAAGGGCTATGGTCAAACGGTGTTATGTCGCTTCCCGGGAACTGTAGACGATTTCGGTGTCGAGCCCGACAATGTCGGGCGGCCGGGTCCTACCCGATACCCGCCGGCGGCGAACCGCCACTCAAACGTGCGCGCAGGTCATCGGCCAGCACCCGCGCCGCCGGACCGGCCCCGGCCTCATCGGCCACCACCAGGTACAGCGCGCGGCGATAGGTGGCGCCGCTGGCCAGGGGCAGGGGGAGCAGCACCCCGGTCTCCAGCCGTTCCCGAATCTGGTGGCGCGGTAGCCAGGCAAACGCCAGTCCGGCGCCGACCAGCGCCACCGCCGTGTCCGGATGGCCGACCGTCCAGCGCCGGGTGGCGCCCAGCCAGCCCTCGTCGCGCGGCTGGCGGACGCCGGAGTCGCGCACCACAACCTGGACGAACGCCGCCAGGTCGGCGGTGGCCAGCGGGCCATTCCGCCGGTGCAACGGATGATCCGGCGCGGCCACCGCGACGAACTCCGCCTCGGCGACGGCGTCGCCCAGAAATCCCGGCGGTACCCGAGTCACGAGGGCCAGATCGACCATGCCGCACAGCAGCGCTTCCTCGGCGCCCGACAGAACTTCTTCGTGCAGGTGCAGGCGGGTTGCCGGACAGCGCGCCGCGAACGCCGCCAGCGCCGCCAACAGCGGCGCGGTGGGACACAGCCCGTCCACCGCCAGCCGCACCTCGGCTTCCCAACCCTGCTGGAGCGCGCGGGCGCGCCGCTCCAGCCGGACCGCGGATTCCAGCAGCGGACGGGCATCGCGCAACAGGGCCTCGCCGGCTGGGGTCACGACCATGCGGCGGCCGTCGGGTACCAACAGGGCGACTCCCAACTGCTCCTGCAAGCGCGCCATCGCGTAACTGACGGCGGACTGACTGCGATGCAGGGCGGCGGCGGCCTGGGCGAAACCACCTTCCTCCACGATCGTCTGCAAGACCCGCCATTGTTCCAGCGTGGTTCGGGGAAATGGCATCGGTATTATCCAAAATATAGATAAATTAGCGGCAAATTTTGCGCTTTTTTATCGATCTGACAAGCAGGACAATCGCTTCCAGACGGATTCGCCCTTCGGGTGGACCGAATAATACGTGACGTGGAGGTTCGTACATGAACGCGATGACTGAAACCGCTTTTCGCAGCCGCGAAGTCGAGCGCCTGGTCGCCGGCCAGCCGGTATCCGATGGCGCCGGGGTGAAATTGCTACGGGTGCTGACCGCCGACCTGCAGCGGCGGCTGGACCCCTTTCTGATGCTGGATGAATTTCGCTCCGACAATCCGGACGATTATCTGGCCGGCTTTCCGGACCACCCCCATCGCGGGTTCGAAACCGTGACCTACATGTTGGCCGGGCGGATGCGCCACCGCGACAGCGCCGGCCACGAGGGCCTGCTTGCGGCCGGCGGCGTGCAGTGGATGACCGCCGGCCGCGGCATCGTCCATTCCGAGTTGCCCGAGCAGGAGAACGGCCTGATGCACGGCTTCCAGCTCTGGGTCAACCTGCCGGCGCGGGACAAGCTGACGGCGCCCGCTTACCAGGATCTCCCGGCGGATTCGATTCCAGGCTACACCGCCGGCGACGGGGTCGCGGTGAAGGTGATCGCCGGAGCCAGCGGCGGGGTGGCCGGCGCGGTGCAACGCGCGGCGACCGAGCCGCTGTATCTGGACATCGAACTGCCGGCCGGCGTGACCCACCGGGCGGCGATTCCGGCCGGCCACAACGCCTTCCTCTACGTGTATGCCGGCCGGGTCGAGGTCGGCGAGCGCGGCGAACCGGTGGCGGCTCGTCAGTTGGCGGTGCTGGCCAACACGCCGGGGAGCGACGGGGTGTTGCTGCGCGGCACGGAGGAATCGCGGCTGTTGCTGATCGCCGGCCGGCCGTTGCACGAACCGATCGCCCAGTGGGGTCCGTTCGTGATGAACCACCGCGAGGAGATCGAGGAAGCGCTGGCCGATTACCGCGCGGGCCGGTTTTGATCGCGATCGATCGACGAGGAGATGGAAGCCATGCCTTTTCCCAGCGTGTTCGTTTCCCATGGGGCGCCTACCCTGGCGCTCGAACGCAACCAGCCGGCGCATCGTTTTCTGCGGGAATTCGGTTCGGATTTGGGCCGGCCGGCCGCTATCCTGGTGATCTCGGCGCACTGGGAAACCGCCGCGCCGACGCTCACCTCCGCCCCCCAGCTTGAAACGATTTACGATTTCGGAGGCTTCGAACCGGCGCTTTATACGATTCGCTATACCCCGCCCGGCGCTGGCGAGGTCGGCGAGCGGGCTCGGCTCTTGCTGGAAGCGGCTGGCTTCGCGCCGCGTTTCGATGCGGCGCGGGGGATCGATCATGGCGGCTGGGTGCCGCTCTACCTGATGTATCCGCCGGCGGATATTCCAGTCGTGCAGTTGAGCGTACAGTCCCGGCTCGGGGCCGAGCATCATCTGCGCCTGGGAGCGGCGTTGCGACCGCTGCGGGAGGAAGGGGTGCTGATCCTGGCTTCGGGCAGCGTGACACACAACCTGCGGGAGGCGTTCCGCTACGTCCCGGGCACATCGACGCCGGCGTGGGCGAGCGATTTCAGCACGTGGGTAGCGGAAACGCTGGCCGGCCAGCGCCTGGACGATCTGCTCGACTACGAGCGGCGGGCGCCTCACGCCCGATTGAATCATCCCACTCCGGAACATTTCCTGCCGTTGCTGGCGGCCTTGGGAGCGGGCACGCCGGGCGTCGCTCCCCATCGGGTCCATTCCAGCACCACGCTCGGGGTACTGGCCATGGATGCCTATGTCTTCGATTGAGGGGATTTAGAGCAAGCGCCGGACGGGAAATCCGGAACCGGCGCTGGCTTTTTCGCTGATCAGAACGGCCTCGTGGAGTGCTCGGTCGGCTTTGGTGGGACCTACCGATTCACAAAGGGCGACATAAGCCAGATTGACGATGCGGATGAGCGCTGATTCTACGATGGGCATGGCCATGGTCTGTTGCCGGCTCAACCAGGCGCGGACGGCGTTCGAGACCGGTACGGGTTGTTGCAGGCGATCCAGGTGATCGATCACGTACCGCCGAATACCGTCGCCTTGGTCCGGCGGCAAGTGGTCGATCAGCGTGTCCACCAGCAGGGTGCAGGCACGCGTGGCGTCATCCCGGGTTTCCCGTGTTTCCGGGATGGGGACAGCTCGGCGGTGGACGGGCGGCGAGGCAGGCAGGTGATTTAGAGCGCGGATAAGGCTTTGTAGCACCTTGCCGTGCGGCGCTCCCAGGGCGGCGCTGTCGCCAAGCTCGCTGATAAAGCGCGTCAGGGCAAACGTAGGTTCCCCGGCGTACTTTGCTTCCCAGAGCCGCAAGGCGGACGTCAATGATCCGGCGCTGAGAAAGGGTATCAACCCCTGCTCGATAGCCATTTTTTTCTGCTCGAATTCCATGCCTGTTTCCTCAAGTATTCTGAAGTCTTGCGATGCGCCCGATCCAGGAACGATGGTTTCGATCCAACGGGTAGTTTTTTAGTAATCATTCAGTCCCCTCTCCCCCATTCATGGGGGAGAGCGAAGCGAGGGGGTCGGGCTAGGGTGAGGGGGTAAGCCTTTGAAACTGCTGCCCTCACCCCCAACCCCTCTCCCGCAAGCGGGCGAGGGGAGCGAACGGTTACGTTTTCTATCGATACAAGCCTTCCGGATTGAAGGTTTGCGTTTGC
>JAVMKL010000133.1:0-1927 GCA_031732875.1 Candidatus Competibacter sp.
CCCGAGGGTTTTTCGAAGGGCTCCGGACCGGATGTGGTGAAGGATACCGAGGCCAAACCGGAAATCTGGGCGAACTGGAGCAAGTTCGAAACCAAAATGAATGATTTCCAGCAGGAAGCCGCCAAGCTGGCCGAAGTCGCCAAGACGGGCGACGAGAAAGCCATCAAGGCGCAGTTTGGCAAGACCGCCGAAACCTGCAAGGCTTGCCATAAGGAATTCCGCAAGGATTGATCGGCATTAAAATCTTCATTGACTCGAAAGGCCATGCCGGAGCATGGCCTTTTTCGTCGCAAGCCAAACGTTCAACGCACCAGCAACCAGACCAAGGTGCCCGCGACCGCAATGACCGGCAGCACCCGCCACAGGTTGACGAGCTGTGGCGCCTGGCCAGCCAATTCCGGCGGCAGATGCTTGCGACCGCTCAGCATCGGGTGGATGAGGTTTTCACGTTTCACCAGCAGATAGAACAACACTGCCGAGACGTGGACGGCGATGACCACCAGCAGCAGGTTGAAATTGAGCTTGTGGACCGTGGTCAGCCAGTCGCTGGTTCTTTTGGACACCCAGGAATACAGCGGGCCCTCGATCGTGATGTCGTCGTTGGCGAACAGGCCGGTACTCGCCTGAACCAGGAGCAGAATCAGCATCGCCACGATGGACCAGCCACCCACGGGATTGTGGCCAAGATAATGAGGCGTCTCGCCACGTAGCAGTGCTCTAACATATTCCAGCGCCGCGCCCGGTCCGCGCACGAAAGCGCTGAAACTGGCGGTCTCACTACCGACGAATCCCCACAGCAGACGAAACAGTACCAGCGTCAGCACCGCGTATCCCCCCCAGACGTGCCAGTCCATGGTGCTGCTTTCCTCGGCAGTCAGCCACTGCGCGATCACGAGCGCCACCAGCGTCCAGTGAAACAGGCGGGTCGGCAGATCCCAAACCACAACGGTTTGCAGGGTTTCCGGCTTATCGGACATGAACGAATCCTCGCTGCGATGAGAAAAGTCACAAACAGAACTTATCGTTTCCACCGGGTCCAAAATGATAACGATTCACAGCTTGCTTGACCTGGAATCAAGGCTTGAGTTAATTTGAACCCTATCATGAATGCGCCATCCCGTGAACGGTTCGAACTGCGACTGAGTCGCCCGGCCTCCTGAGTGGAGCGCCGGGGCTTGTTGTTGCCGTTCATCGTCCGAACCGTTTCCGAGGATTGCCCGAATGCCTGTTCCTAACCGCTCCCGCTGTTCCCCTCCCCGTATTGCCGGGGAAATTTACCGCCCTGTTTTCGCGCGCCCCCTCTCCCTCCACCTGCTGCGACTAAGCCGCGGTCGTCGGGCCTAGCGGCGGCCTGGCGGCCGTATCCGCGCCGCGTTCGTGCCCGAACACTCCATTTCCCGAATGGCATTGATTGAGAGAGGAATTATTCCATGCGCGTTGACACGACCCGTAAATATCGCCCCTTCCCGCCCGTCCGGCTGCCCGATCGGCAGTGGCCGTCGCGGGTCATCACCCAAGCGCCGCGCTGGTGCAGTTCCGACCTGCGCGACGGCAACCAGGCCCTGATCGAGCCGATGGACGGCGAACGCAAGCGCCGTTACTTCGATCTCCTGGTGCGCATGGGCTTCAAGGAGATCGAAGTCGCCTTCCCATCGGCCTCGCAAACCGACTTCGACTTCGTGCGCGGCCTGATCGAGGGAGGTCGGGTACCGGACGACGTCGCCGTCCAAACCCTCACCCAGTCGCGCGAGGACTTGATCCGACGCACCTTCGCCAGCCTGAAAGGCGCAAAGCGCGCCATCCCGCACCTTTACAACGCCACCGCGCCGATTTTCCGCGAGGTGGTGTTCGGCCTCGACCGCCCCGGTCTGATCGAACTGGCCCGTTATGGAGCAAGGTTGTTCGCGGAATGCGCCGCCGACCAACC
>JAVMKL010000133.1:2027-5129 GCA_031732875.1 Candidatus Competibacter sp.
AACGACCGGGGTACCGCCGTCGCCGCCGCCGAACTGGCGCTGATGGCGGGCGCCGACCGGGTCGAGGGCTGTCTGTTCGGCAACGGCGAGCGCACCGGCAACGTCGATCTGGTGACGCTGGCCTTGAATCTGTACAGCCAGGGCGTCGATCCGGGTTTGGATTTCTCGGTGATGGACGAGATCGTCCGCACCGCCGAGTACTGCAACCAAATCCCGGTGCATCCCCGCCATCCCTACGCTGGCGATCTGGTCTTCACCGCTTTTTCCGGTTCGCACCAAGATGCAATCAAGAAGGGTTTCGCGGCCCAGGAACGGCGTTGGGCGGCCGGCGACCCACGCTGGGAGGTCCCTTATCTACCCATCGATCCGACCGACTTGGGCCGGAGCTACGAAGCGGTGATCCGGGTCAACAGCCAGTCCGGCAAGGGCGGCATTTCCTACCTGCTGGAAAAGGATCACGGCTTGCGGTTGCCGCGCCGCTTGCAGGTCGAGTTCAGCCGGCGGGTGCAGGCCATCGCCGATGCCACCGGTAAGGAACTGACCTCGGCCGATATCTGGGCGGCGTTCGAGGCGGAATATCTCCAGCCGGCCGAACCATTCCGCTTCGTCGAACACCGCACCATTCCCGACAGCCATTCCAGCGGAGTGCGCAAGCTGACCGCGACGATTCGCGAGCGCGGGCGGGAACGGCTGATCTCCGGCAAGGGTAACGGCCCCATCGACGCTTTCACCGACGCCCTGAACCGGCATTGTGGGCTGGACGTGCGGGTGGTGGACTACCACGAGCACGCCATCGGCGCCGGCGCCAACGCCACCGCCGTATCCTATGTCGAGGTGCGCATGGACGGCGAGCCGGTAACGCTGTTTGGCGTGGGCATCGACAGCAACATCGTCACCGCATCGCTGAGCGCGGTGATCAGCGCCGTCAACCGGGCCTTGCGTCAAGCGCCGGCCGAACCCGACGAGGGCATGGAGCAGGCGCGACGAGTAGCCGGGTTGGGCGGTTAATGTCAGGAAACCGGCGGGGCGAACCCGTATCGTCCCGCCCGGATGAGGTGCGTGCGGACGCACCGGCCGGCACGGATTCACTCTCTGGAGACCCCCGACATGACCACGGCGACACTCCTCGACTCCAAAACGCTGCTCAAGCAGTTCGAACTACTGCGCGCCGAGCAGAAACAGCAAGAAACTCGGATCGCGACCAGGGAACAACTGGACAGCCGCGAACGCGACCGGACGCTGGTCCGGGAAACCGCCGCCCATACCCCCGAAACTCTGTTTCAGACGCTGGCCAAACTGCAAACCACTTTCGAGGAAACCAGTGATCGGCTAGTCAGGAGCTTGGCGACCGAGGTCAAGCGACTGGCCGATATTCAGCGGGCCCGCGAGGTCGAACAGTCCCGGCTGATCGGCCTGAACAACGTGCGGCTGGCCGCGGAGGTGCTCGATATTCTGCGACAGGAACACCAGCAGGCCCTGCAAGCTCTCGAAGTTCGTTACCAGAAACAATTCGAGCAACTGGACAAGGAGATGAGCCAGCAGCGCCGCGCCTGGACCGAGGAGCAGGAAAGCCACGACGCCAATCGCGCCCAACAACTCGAAGCGTCGCGGAAAAAGCGCCAGCAGGAAGAGGAAGAATACGCCTACCAGCTCGCCCGCCAGCGCGGCGAGGAGGAAACCGCTTCCGACAAACGCCGGCGCGAATGGGAACGCCAGATCGCCGACGAACGTCAAATCAAGGAAAGGGACTGGGCGGTCCGCGAGGCGGAACTGGCCGGCCGCCACGCCGAACTCGTCGACTATCAGGCCCGACTGGAGCACATGCCGGGACAACTGCTGGAAGCGACCCAAAAGGCCCGCGATGACGGTTTCCGCGACACCTTGCGCGAGGAAGAGCATAAGGCGGTCCTGCTGGAAAAGGAGCGCGCCGCCAAAAAAAGAACCTGGGAATTCCGGGTCGAGGCGCTGAACCGAACCATCGCCGACCAGAAGACCAAGCTCGCCGATCTCGCCGAAAAATTGCAGGCGGCCTCGACGCAGGCACAGCAACTGGCGATGACGGCGGTGGCGACCGGCAAGGAGCGCGGCACAACCGCCAGTTAGGAACCGGACCATGAATAAGGTCAGCGATAAAAACACCAAGGACGAGATTCTCGCCGCCTGCCGCGAACTGGAGCGGGCCTGCGTGAAGCTGAACCCCGCGATCTCTCTCAAAAAAGCCAGTGGCGCGGCGACCAAGCGGGAATTGCTCGAAGGCTACCGGGAACTGGAAAGTCGCTATCAGGCGCTGCTGGCCGAACACAAGCCAGACAGGCCGGCCGCGCCAGCGCCGGCCTCGACTTCTCCCGGCCCGCCGGCAGCCACCGAACCGCTGGCTCAGGCCAAGTCACCTCGACCGCTATCGCCACCACCCGAGCCGCCGCAAACCGCTTTACCCCAAGCCACCGAAAAACAGGCAGCATCCGAGGACCCCGTCATGCCGGAACCCGCCAGTCCGCCCAAACCCAGGGAAACGCCCCCACCGGTCGCGATGGACAGCGTCATCGTGGGATTGAACCGGCTGGGCGATCAATTCAACCTCGCCCTGAGCCAGCTTTCCACCCAGTTGCTGGCCGAAGCAGGGCGGTTGCGCGAGGTCGGTCAGCAAGTCGCGGAACTGTCCGAACAACTCGCCCGGCTCTATCAACTACGCGAAGTCAGCGAGGAGACGCTAAGCCAGCTGCTCGCCCAATACGACGACAGCCTCGAACGCTACGCCCGGGAAAAACAACAGCGCGGCGAGGAACTGGAACGGCAATGGCGGGAGCAAAGCCGCGCCTGGCAACAGGAACAAGGCGACCACGAACAAGCCGTCGCCGAGCGTGACGCCAGCGCGAAACGGCAGGCGGCGCGCGAGGAGCAGGAATATCGCAGCCGCCTGACGCTGGAGCGCGAACGCCAGGCCGAGGAATGGAAACAGTACCGCAAGCAGAAGGAACAGGCGCTGGCGGAGGACAAGGAGAAGATCGCCCGGGAATGGGCGGAACGGGAAAAGGAGCTGGCCGAGCGCGAGAAGCAACTCGCCGAACTCAAGGCCAGGGTCGAAGGCTTCGACAAGGAACT
>JAVMKL010000134.1:0-5097 GCA_031732875.1 Candidatus Competibacter sp.
CCCATGCCTCCCCGTCGAAGGGAAGTCAACGGTAGGGGGACGTGAACGATTACCTCAATTCTGGAGATGGATCCATGACCGACACCGTTCGGGATCATTTGACTGATCTGCATCTTGCGCTCTGCGCAGCCGACGCGGCGTTCAAGAGCATGGGGCAGGCGGCCGTCAAGGCTATTGCCGTTCTACCCTCGAATGATCGCGACATCAAGGCAATCAGCGACGTGGCAGCCAATCCGTGTTCCACTTCTTGGACAAGCGGGTTTGGCTCCGGTTGCTCGCCGAGGATGAGGCGTCCCGGCGTAGCTTGACGCCACCGATACTCCCGCTGGCGGATTACCGCTCCAGTGCGCTCTCGCCGATGCCAAATCCGACGGCCGACTCCGCAATGGTCGGTCGGTTGCCTGGCAGCCGTCGAGGCATGCGATGCTGAAGGCAATGCTCCGGAAGGGTGGCAAGCTTAGGAGAGAAAATTCCACAACAGGTATAGGAGCGCCATATGATCTTCATTGAGGATGCCAATCTGTCTCAAAAACGGGCATACCTATCAAGGAAGTTTAGGGATACTACCGGCGATGAGATCTCGCTGGTTTTTGTGTTTGGGATTATTCACGACTTTCTCTTTGAAACGTCACCGCCACCCCATAAGGCAAACGGCAGGCCATCTTCAATCAAATTCATCCAGGCAATCTGATCGGTACGGTAGCGCTGATCGATTAGGAGTTTGGAGGGGAAAGGGTGAGGGTCAAACTGGCCCATGCCGTTTTATTTGTGGTGGCATTTGATCTGACGTTGTCAATCCGTCGCTCTGCCTTGCTCCACGCCATCTTGCATCGCCCACCGCCCCGGTAACTCGATGAATACCAAAAAGCAGCGAGCGGCCAACGCTTTGATTCGATTGACGTCCCCAAGGGGATTCGAACCCATGTTACCGCCGTGAAAGTTTCTATAAAAGCGTTTTTTGCTGTCTATTGGTGTCTGTTTTCAATAATAACTTATTTATAAGCAAGTAGTATTGTTTCCGGTTGTCCGCTGGTGTATTCTAGACATAATCTAAATACACGAGAGGGCGCCATGGCCCGCACCGTCCGCGATACCGCGCTGGAGACCCGCAAGGCGCGCGACCGGCTCATGCCGGGCAAACGCTACTGGCGCAACATCCGGCAAGGGTTAGCCATCGGCTACTACCCAGCCCGGACCGGGGGCGGAACCTGGGTGGTGCGCTGGCTGATGCCGGACGGGCGCTACACCATCCAGCGCATCGGCATTGCCGACGACCATCAGGACGCCAACGACCTCGACGTGTTCAGCTTCGCGCAAGCCTGCGCGCGGGTGTATGCGTTCGCCGACGCCGAAGCCCGCCGCACCGTCGCGCCGGACGGTCCCTACACCGTGGCAAACGCCATCGCGGATTATCTGGCCTGGTATCGCGCCCATCGCCGGGCGTACCGCGATACCGAACTGGCCTGCGAGGTTCATATCCTGCCTGCCTTGGGCGCACATCCCGTCGCCGACCTGACCGCGCCGCGCATCCGCCAGTGGCACGAACAACTGGCCGCGACCCCGGCCCGCATCCGCCGCAAGGCCGGCGCCGCCATCGCCTATCGCGCCGCCGATCCTAACGACCTCGACCGGACCCGCGCCCGCCGCGCCACCGCCAACCGCGTCCTGACCACCCTCAAGGCCGCGCTGACCATGGCGTTCCGGGAAGGGAAAGTGGCGGATGATTCGGCATGGCGCAAGGTCAAGCCGTTCGCGCGAGTGGATGCACCCCTCGTCCGGCATCTGAACCCCGAGGAAATCCGCCGCCTGTTGAACGCCTGCGACCCCGCCATGCGCGCCCTAGCGACCGGCGCCTTGCAGACGGGGTGCCGGTACGCGGAACTGACCCGCCTGACCGCCGCCGATGTGGATTTGACGCATGGGCTGGTGCACGTTCGCCAAACCAAATCCGGCAAGCCGCGTCACGTCCCCCTGACCGAGGAGGGCAAGGCGTTCTTCGCGCGGCTGAAGGTCGGGAGAGCGCCCGACGATTTGCTGTTCTTGCAGGAAAGTGGACGGCCATGGGGCGAGTCGGAACAGGCCCGGCCGCTGAAGCGCGCGGCGCTGGCGGCGAACGTGTGTCAAGCGACACCAGAAACTGACCCCCTGACGACACCGAAAATTGACCCCCATAAGTACTTGGTTATTGGCTTGGAGCGACCGCAGTCGGCTTGAGCAAGCCGGATCGGCGTTTTTCGCGCAGGCGGTAACTGTCGCCGCGAATGGTCAACACGTGGCTGTGATGGAGGAGGCGATCCAGGATGGCCGTGGCCACGACGGAATCCCCGAACACCGTTCCCCATTCCCCCACGCTGCGGTTGCTGGTGAGCAGCAAGCTGCCCCGTTCGTAGCGCCGCGCCACTAATTGGAAGAACAGATGGGCGGCGTGGGGCTCGAACGGCAGGTAGCCCAATTCGTCGACGATCAGCAACTTGGGTTTGGCCCACTGGCTCAACCGCTCCTCCAGGCGGCCGTCGGTGTGGGCCTTGGCCAGATTGGTCATCAGGGCGGTGGCCGGGGCGAACAGCACGGAATAGCCCTGCTGGATCGCCGCGCCGCCCAAGGCCACCGCCAGATGGGTTTTCCCGACGCCCGGCGGCCCCAGCAGGAGCACGCAGTCGCCGTTACCGACCCAGCGGCACAGCGCCAACTCGCGCAGTTGGTGGGGATCGAGAGACGGCTGGGCCTGGAAATCGAAACCGTCCAAGGTGCGAGTGAATGGGAACTTGGCCAGGCGCGCGGCCATCTCCAGCCGGCGCTGTTCCCGGCGGGCCACCTCGGCTTGGCACAGGAAGGTCAGCGCCTCGCGCAGGTTCAACTCGCGCCGGGCGGCCTCATCCAGCAAGGAGTCCAACCGATCGCGCAGCGCCGTGAGTTGCAAGCGGGCGAGCAAGGCGAGCAGGGGGTCGGCATCGGGATTCACCAGCCACCCCCCGCGATCGCCTCGTATTCGGCCAAGGGACGCAACAACACCGGGGCCGGTGACCGGTCAGCGGCTGATGGAGCGTTGCTCGCCGCGCTCCCGTCGGCCGGCGCACCCACGATTCCGGCCAAGTGGGCCGGGTCGATCACCCGCTGGCGCCGGCCGACGCCGAGGGCATGGCGGGCCACCTCGACCCCGGCCCGCGTCACCTGCAGGTGCTCGTCGACGACGTGCGCCGTCACGGTCTCGCCGATCAGCCGCCACGGCACGCTGTAGTGGTTGGTGTCCACCTCCACGCAGCCGTCGGCCTGCACCTGGCGGGTCAGCTCGCGCGTCCAGTGGAACGGCGGGCGGTCGCGCAGCGGACGCAGGGCGGCGGCTTCGGCCCGTTGAAACCGCTCCAGCGGCGGTTCGCCGGTGGTGCCGTGCACCCGGACGTCGGCCACGGTTCGCAGCCACTGGCTCAGATGCGCGTCCAGCGCCGCCCAGGAGGCAAAGGTCCGGCCGGCGATGGCGTTGCGCTTGACGTAGCCCACCCCGCGCTCGTCTTTGCCTTTCGTCCGCGCCCGACAGGGGGCGCAGGCCCGGGGCTGGAACCCCCAGTAGCGGGCAAAGGCCAGAAAGCGGGCGTTGAACACCACCACGCGCGTGATCCGGTCGTGCGCGTCCACCAGCGCCCGCGCGTTGTCCAACAACACCTCCTCGGGCACACCCCCAAAATGATGAAAGGCCCCTTCCAGCCCGTCCAACCAAGCCGATTGCCGCTCGTGATCGAACGCCGCCACAAACGCTCGCCGGGAATAGCCCAACGTGGCCACGAACAGCCGGACCACCGCCGGCTCGCCGCCGATCCGCACCGCGGTCGTCCCGAAGTCGATCTGGAGTTGCCGTCCGGGCGGTGTCTCGAAGCGCACCGTCGCCCGCGCCTCCGCTTCCAACGCTTGCCGCCACGGCCGCACCGCCCGCTCCACCGTCCGTAACGAAACGTGCAGGCCGTGGACCCGCTGCAACTCTTGGCGCACCACGTCCGCATTCCCGCGATGCTGGCGAAAGCTCGCCGCCAGCCACTCATTCAACTCGCCCAACGTCTGGCGCCGGTTCGGTGACCGATAGGGCGTCCAACTGCCTTGGCCCAGGTGGCGTTTCACCGTGTTGCGGCTGCACCCCAGTTCGCCGGCAATCCGCCGCAGGCCCCAGCCTCGTTCGTACAGTCGCCGCATCGCCGCGACCACCTCTGGCGTTTGCATCTCGTCCTCCTTCCTGACCGTGGTTCTTGGAAGGAGAATTCTCTGACCCTTCATCTCATTTTCCCCTCTGCTTTAGGGGGTCAATTTTCAATGTCGCTAAAGGGTCAATTTATGATGTCGCCTGACAACGTGCCGGATGTGAGCTTTCACGTCTTGCGCCATACCTATGCGTCCCTGCTGGCTATGGCCGGGACGCCGCTGCAAGTCATCGCCGCCGCCTTGGGTCATGCCGATACCCGCGTCACCGAGCGCCACTACGCCCACCTGCTGCCGTCCTATGTCGGCGACACCATCCGCGCGGCGCTGCCGGCGTTCGGCGTGGAACTCGATAACGTGGTGCCCCTGGCCCGCTGATTTCCGATTTCCCTCCACCTGGAGGAATTAGCGCCCGACCCCGGCGCGCCACCGCCAAGGTCGGACTTCCCACGATGATCCTGTTCAGGAGGCATCACCATGAGTGCCCTTCATTCTACCCCCGCTTCGACTGCTGAGGGGCGCGTATGACCCCGCAACCATCAATCAGACGCAATGACGCAGTCCGGTTGATCGCTGAGGCCATACTTCCTGATTTGCGGCAGAAAAAACCGGACTTGACCCCCGCCGGTGCGAGAAAGCAGGTCCGGGCACGGATCGTCGACGCGCAGAACAGGACCAGACGCCTCCCGGCTGGCGACCCCTTACCCTGCTTCCCGCTCTTCCGTTGGGCCATCGAACAGAAAGGCTGGGAGCACCTTCGAGACCATCTTCCATCCTTCGGTTGGGCCGAACTGGTGTTTCCAGCTCTACACGCTTCAGACACCATGCTTTTCCGGGACAGCGCACGCAGCGTGGTCACCTAAAGTGGACCCTTCAGTCAAGACCAGGGGCCGGGCCATTTAAGATAGAAGC
>JAVMKL010000135.1:0-28634 GCA_031732875.1 Candidatus Competibacter sp.
TCCGCGATATTGTTCAGCGGTCCCGCCGGAGCGCCGGTCGCATAACAGCGTTTCAACACTTCATCGCGGGTCAGGGAACCGCACCAGTCGCGCACGATTTCGTTGACGTCGTGACGGTTTTCCAACCGGGTTTTCTGTTCGCCGTACAGACTGGACGATGCGAGTTCCGGCCGGCCCATCGCCTCGGCCAGGCGCGCGAACAGTTTGTCGGTGGCGCAGGCGATGGCCACCCATTTGCCTTCCTCCTTGGTCGGAAAATGGCCGTAGGGACAGGCGAAGTCGTTGTGCGTCGGCCCGTGCCGTTCCCGCACCACGCCGAACATGGCGTAAGCGGGCGCCAGTTCGTCCGTGCAGCGGAACACCGATTCATAGAGGGCGGCGTCGATATACTGGCCGATGCCGGTTTGCTCGCGATAGCGCAGCGCCATCAGCACCCCGAGACAGCCGTACAATCCGGTCAGGTAATCCCCCAGGGTGGTCGAGCCCGGCGTGACCGGAGTACCCTTGGGCATTCCGGACAGATAGGCAATGCCGCCGACGGCATGGGCGATGCGCGCGAAGCCGGGTCGGTCCTTGTATGGGCCGGTCTGACCGTAGCCGGTCACCCGCAGCATGATCAGACCAGGATTGATTTCGTGCAGCACTTCCCACGGCAGGCCCCATTTTTCCAGGGTACCGGGCCGGAAGTTTTCGCACAGCACGTCCGCCTTTTCGATCAGCCGCTTGAAGACTTCCACTCCTTCGCGACGGTGCAGGTCGATGGTGACCGATTTCTTGTTGCGCGCTTCGCTGAGCCAGGCCAGGGTATCCCCGCGCTGGGTGGGCGTGCCGTACTTCCGGCAAATATCGCCGCCCATCGGATGTTCCACCTTGAGCACCTCGGCGCCGAATTCGCCGAGAATGCCGGCGCAATACGGCGCCGCAATCACCGTGGCCACATCGACGACCCGGATCCCGGACAGCGGCAGTGCGTCCTCATTCGTTTGATTGGTCATGATCGTGTTCTCGAAGATTTATTACTCGAACGCAATGGCTAGATGATCTTGCGCTGGCGCAGTCGTTTGATTTCGTCGGCCGACAGCTCGAGCAATTCGCGCATGATTTCGTAGGTCGCGTTACCCAGGGGCGGACCCAGATTGCTGATCCGGCCGGGCGTGGCCGACAGCGTGGGTACGACGCCGGGGACCACGACCTCGCCCAGCCCCGGTTCTTCGAGCTTGACCAGATTGCCCCGCGCCTGGAAATGTTCGTCCTCGAAGATATCGGCGATGCTGTTGAGCTTCCCGACCGGGACCTCACAGGCGAGACAGCGGTTCAACACGTCTTCGCGCGGCAACGAGCCCACCCATTCGATGACGATCTGGTTCACCTCGTTGCGGGCGGCCAATCGCTTGCGCTGCTGGCCATACAGGGCGGACGACGCCAATTCCGGCCGCTCCATCGCCTCGGCCAGGCGCTCGAACATCTTGTCGGTGGTGCAGGCGATGGCGACCCACTTGTCGTCCTGAGTGCGGAAATGACCGTGCGGCACGGCGACGAAACTGCCGGAACCCTCCCGCTCCCGCACCTTGCCGAACAGCCCGTAGGAAGCGGCGATTTCGTCCAGTTGGCGGAACACGGACTCGTAGATGGCGATATCGATGATCTGGCCGCGGCCGGTCTTATCCCGGTGGCGCAAGGCCATCATGATGCCGATCGCGCCGTACAGGCCCGAAAAGTAGTCGCCGAACGGCACCGTGCCGGGCACCACCGGCGTTTCGCCCGGAAAACCGGCCAGATAGGACAAGCCGCCGAAGGCATGGGCAATGTGGGCAAAGCCGGAGCGACGGCGATACGGCCCGGTTTGGCCGTACCCCGATACCCGCAGGAAGATCAGACGAGGATTGGCCTCGCTCAGCACCGGCCAGCCGAGCCCCCATTCCTCCATCGTGCCCGGCCGGAAGTTCTCGATGAGCACGTCCGCCTTCGCGACCAGTTTGAGAAAAAGCTGCACACCTTCCTGCTGGCGCAGATCGATGGTGACCGACTTGCGATTGCGGGCCTCGCTCAGCCAAGCCAGAGTGGCGTCGTGGCGCTTGGTCGGGGTTCCGAAACGGCGCATTGGATCGCCGGCGATGGGATGCTCGATTTTCAAGACCTCGGCGCCGAATTCGCCCAGCACCGACGCGGCGTGAGGGCCAGCCAGGAACGTGCCCAGATCCAGCACGCGGACGCCGCTCATCGGCAGTTTGGGCTCCGGCTCGTGCTCCTGGGACTGAGAAAATTCTGGACCTTCGGTGATCGTCGTTTCGGTCTGCGCTTGCCCATCGGACATGCTGGTTTCCCCCGGTTGTCGATTGCCAGATTTCGCCCGCTTTCCCGCCTTCGTCGCCACGTTCGCGCCTCCTCTCCGGGCCAAGAATACAATTGCAGTATAGTAAGCGCCCATGTGTTTACCAGCGAGAACGACCGCCAATCCTCCCGAGCCACCCATCCGCGATGAATATTCGAACGCAATACATTGCCTTGCAGACCATCCTGCTCAAGGAAACCCTGCGTTTCCTGCGTATCTGGATTCAAACCATCCTGCCGCCGGCGATCACCACGGCGCTGTACTTCATCATTTTCGGAAAGTTGATCGGCGCCCAATTGGGGCCGGTGGACGGACTGAGCTATACCCAGTACATCGCGCCGGGGTTGATTATGATGGCGGTGATCACCAACGCCTACTCCAATGTGGTGTCCTCGTTCTTCAGCGCCAAATTCCAGCGCCACATCGAGGAAATGCTGGTCTCGCCCCTGCCCAACACCATCATCGTGCTCGGTTTCGTCGGCGGTGGCGTGGCGCGGGGGCTAGCGGTCGGCATCGTGGTCGCGGCGGTCTCGCTGTTTTTCGCCGACCTGCACTGGCAACATTTGTCTGTCACCCTCGCGGTGATCGTGCTGACTTCGGTGCTGTTCGCCCTGGCCGGGCTGATCAACGGGATCTTCGCCAAGAGCTTCGACGATATTTCGATCATTCCAACCTTCGTTCTCACTCCCCTGATCTATCTGGGCGGCATCTTTTACTCCATCAAGATGCTGCCGCCGTTCTGGCAGGACGTGTCGCTGCTCAATCCGATCCTGTACATGATCAACGCCTTCCGCTTCGGCATCCTCGGCGTGTCGGATATCGACATTCGTATCGCTTTTGCCATCATCCTGCTGTTCGTCGTCGCCCTGTTCGGCTACAGCCTGTGGCTGTTGCAGCGGGGAACCGGCATCCGCAACTGAGCCCCACTGCCAAGACGCAACAATCGTTGTGGTGCGTCTTGCGCGCATTTCCGCTGCATTCATCTATCCTTTAATCGTCAAGGCCCGGACTCCAAACCACCGGCCTTGTTCGAATAAAGGCCGTCCTTCCCCATCCGGCCTCGATCTAATAACGCCAAAGGAGAAAATCGCTCATGCGCAAACTGTCAGCACCCCTGCTCGTTGCCGCCGCCTGCCTCATCGCCCCCACCGCCTGGAGCGAAGAGCCGATCATCATCAAGTTCAGCCATGTGGTGGCCCCGGATACGCCGAAAGGACGGGCGGCGGAGAAATTCAAGGAACTGGCCGGGAAGTACACCAACGGCAAGGTCAAGGTAGAGGTTTATCCGAACAGCCAGTTGTACAAGGACAAGGAAGAATTGGAAGCGCTGCAACTCGGCGCCGTGCAGATGCTGGCCCCGTCGCTCGCCAAGTTCGGACCGCTGGGCGCCAAGGAATTCGAGGTATTCGATTTTCCGTGCATCTTCCCCGACTACAAGGGACTGCACAAGGTCACCCAAGGGCCCATGGGCCGGCAACTGCTCGACAAGCTCTATCCAAAGGGAATCATCGGCCTGGCCTACTGGGATAACGGCTTCAAAATCTTCAGCTCGAACAAGCCGGTGAAGGCACCGGCCGACTTCAAGGGCCAGAAAATGCGCATCCAGTCCTCGAAAGTACTGGATGCGCAGATGCGCTCGCTCGGCGCCATTCCCCAGGTCATGGCGTTCTCCGAAGTCTATCAGGCGCTGCAAACCGGCGTGGTGGACGGCACCGAGAACCCCCCGTCGAACATGTACACCCAAAAAATGCACGAGGTGCAGAAGTACGCCAACGTCTCGAATCACGGTTACCTGGGCTATGCGGTGATCGTGAACAAGAAATTCTGGGAGGATCTGCCGGTCGACATCCGCGCCGGATTGGACAAGGCGATGAAGGAGGCGACCGTCTACGCCAACGAGGTCGCCGGGAAGGATAACGAAGATGCGCTGGCGGCGATGAAGGCGTCCGGCAAGACCGAATTCTTCCAGCCGACGGCGGCCGAGCGCACGGCGCTGTGCGAGGCCATGAAACCGGTTTACGAACAAATGAGCGACCGGGTCGGCAAGGATCTGATCGCGTCCATTCAAAAGGAAGCGGCGGCGAAGTAACCACTCCTCGGAAACGCCCGCCGAACTGGAGCGGGCGTTTCACTGCCTGCGAGGTCAATAATTAATGATCCTCCGATTTCTCGACCGCTTTGAAGAGGTGATGATCACCTTCCTCATGGCCGCCGCGACGCTGATCATCTTCGTCGCCGTCGTCCACCGCTACGCCTCCGGCCTGCCGATACCCGGCGTGCAGGATTTCCTCCTCCGGCTCAACTTTGCGTGGGCGCAGGAACTTTGCATCTACATGTTCGTCTGGATGGCGAAAATCGGCGCCGCCTACGGCGTTCGCACCGGCATCCACGTGGGCGTCGACGTGCTGATCAACGCGCTCAGCACCCAATGGCGAAACAGGCTCATCATCTTTGGGCTGCTCGCTGGCGCGCTGTTTACGGGTACCGTCGGCACCTTCGCTACTCTTTTCGTCCACGAACTCTACTACACCGATCAAGTCTCGCCGGACATGGAGCTGCCGATGTGGCTGGTCTACCTGGGAATGCCGATCGGATCGTATCTGATGTGCTTCCGCTTCCTGCAAGCCTGCTACCGATTCATTCGCACCGGCAACCTCCCGCGCCCGGACCACACCAAGGTGGAAGGCATCGAAGCCGTGGAAACCCTGCACGAACCCGCCGCGATCCAGGCGGACCATTCCAGCCGGACGGGAGGTAAGTCATGACCACCGCCTTCATTTTTGGCCTGCTCATCGCCCTGATGCTGACCGGGATGCCGATTTCGATCTCGCTCGGGCTCACCGTGCTCACCTTCCTGTTCACGATGACCCAGGTGCCGATCGAGAGCGTCGCCCTGAAATTGTTCACCGGCATCGAGAAGTTCGAGATCATGGCGATCCCGTTCTTCATTCTGGCCGGCAATTTCCTCACCCATGGCGGCGTCGCCCGCCGGATGATCGCCTTCGCCACCGCCTGTGTCGGTCACTTGCACGGTGGCTTGGGGCTGGCCGGAGTCATGGCCTGCGCGCTGTTCGCCGCCGTCTCGGGGTCGAGTCCGGCCACCGTGGTGGCCATCGGCTCGATTCTGCTGCCGGCCATGGTTGCCCAAGGCTTCCCCAAGCGTTTCGGCGCTGGCGTCATCGCCACATCGGGCGCGTTGGGGATCCTGATCCCGCCCTCCATCGTGATGGTGATGTACGCCGTCGCCACCAACACTTCGGTCGGCCAGTTGTTCATCGCCGGCGTCATCCCCGGCATCGTGCTCGCCACCATGCTCGGCGTGGTGACCTGGTACCGGGCCTGGAAGAACGACTACCCGCGGATGCCGCGGGCGAGCTTCCTAACCGTGTTGCGCACCTTCAAGGACAGCATGTGGGGCTTGCTGCTGATCGTCATCGTCATCGGCGGTATTTATACCGGGTTGTTCACGCCGACCGAGGCAGCGGCAATGAGTGCGGTCTACGCTTTCGTGGTGTCGGTGTTCGTCTACAAGGATATGTCGCTCAAGCAAGTGCCGAAAGTGCTGCTCGACAGCGCCAACATGAGCGCGATGTTGCTCTACATCATCACCAACGCGATCCTGTTCTCGTTCCTGATGACCCACGAGAACATCCCGCAGGCGATGGCACAGTGGATGATCGATCAGAACCTGAGCGTCGTCCTGTTCCTGCTCGGCTGCAACATCCTGCTGCTGCTGGCCGGCAACGTGATGGAGCCGTCGTCGATCACCCTGATCATGGCGCCGATCCTGTTTCCGATCGCGATGAAACTCGGCATCGACCCCGTCCATTTCGGCATCATGATGGTCGTCAACATGGAGGTCGGCATGTGCCACCCACCGGTCGGCCTCAACCTCTACGTCGCCAGCGGCATCACCCACATGGGTATCACCGAACTCACCATCGCGGTCTGGCCGTGGCTGCTGACGATGCTGGTGTTCCTGGTACTGGTGACCTACTGGCCGGCACTGTCGCTCTGGCTGCCGCGAATACTCGGGATGATGTAGCGGAAGGGAAACTGAAGCCACGAACCCGGGGGCGGCCAAGGCCGCCCCCGTCTCGTTCGTCCGTCGCTCAGCTCCAGTAGCGCACCGGCCCGCTGTCGATGTGAACGAAGTTGGCGCGTGGGTAATACCCGACTCCGCCCGCGCCCAGCGAACGGGCCACCGCGTAGAGATCCGACACCCGGCCGCCTGGAAGCCGGACATCGAGCGCCATGGCCTGAATGTGGAAGCTGTTCCGCGCCACGCCCCGGCTGCGTTCGCAAAGCATCCAGTTGGTGGACGGCGACCGGTAACCGCTGATGACGTGAACCGGTGATCGCAACCCCAACTCTAATTGCAGGGCGTAGAGCTGATCCAGCACGTTGGTATCGAAGGTTCTGACCTGGTCGTTGTGATAGTCGCGCAATGCCCAACTGATCTCGCTGATGGATTCGCGGATATAGCCATCGCGCGGAGTCCAGTAGACCCGACGGACCGTTTCGCCGGTGCTGGGGATGTGAAATAGCAGGAAACGCTCTCGCAAGACGGCCGCATTGAGCACTGTCGGCGCCAAAGCCATGGCGCCGAGACTGCCTGCGGCCAATTTTAGAAATCCGCGCCGGCTCGCTTCGGATGGAATTTCTTCTCTTTTGGTGGTCGGTAGAAGTACTGCGCTGGTTCGCATCTTATAGTATCCTCCCAACAACAAACTGATTGGCTTTTTTCACTCTAACCAAACCGAGTTTCGGAAAGCAAGAATCAGACATGCCAATTATGATTGGCAATTCAGCAACAAGAAAAATTGTCCCGTTTCTTGCTTGGCTTGTTCATTATCTTTTTAACAACAATAAACAGCGAATAATTTGATATCGACTCAGAAAAACAACATGGATTGAAGTAAGTATTCTTTGCTAATAATCAAGGATCGATTCAATCGATTCACTTCATTTGTATCAAAAAGTATAATTTTATTATTTTATTAACAACTTTTTATAGTTATTGCAACTTAACAACAACCATAAAAAAATTATGTCTATAAGCAAGAAAAAAAAATTCCTAGCGCTGATGTTCGATATTATTAATATCCAAATGTAATTTTATAATACATATTTTCGCCACTACACCAAACACGGCGATTCCTTTAGAGGCGCGCATGCGCGATAGCTGGCCAATGAGTAAGGAAAAATACCCGGTCACACCGGCAACTCGGTTGTTAAAGCGCAACAATAACGATTTCACCGGCCATCTCTACCGCTATGAGGAACGCGGCGGAACCGCCCACAGCGCGGCCTGTCTGGGGGTAGACGAGCATTGCGTGATTAAAACCCTGATCATGGAGGACGACCGCCGGCAACCGTTGATCGTGCTCATGCACGGCGACCGCAAGGTATCTACCCGGGAGCTGGCGCGGCTGCTGGGCGTCAGATCCGTCATCCCCTGCGATCCGACCGTCGCCAGCAAGCATAGTGGCTACCTGGTTGGTGGCACTTCACCCTTTGGCACTCGCAAACCCATGCCCATTTACATGGAAGCCAGCATTCTCGACTTGCCACGTATCTACCTCAACGGTGGCAAGCGCGGTTTCCTGGTGGGTCTGGCACCGGCCGAGGTCCAGCGCATGCTCCAGCCGGTGCTGGTCAGCGTTGCCATCGAGGAGTGAGCGGTGAGGAACCAGCGGTGAGGAACCAGCGGTGAGCGATCAGGTTTTTATTGCCACCGCCCCGGCAGGTGTCGAACCGCTGCTGGCGGTCGAGCTGGCTCAACTCGGAGCGGCGGACCCCATACCCGTCCGGGGCGGCATCCGGTTTCAGGGTTCGCTGGAACTCGCCTTCCGCGCCTGCCTCTGGTCCCGGACCGCCAGCCGGGTGCTGATGACCTTGGCCGAGTTCCCTGTCGCCGACGCTGGGACGCTGTACGCCGGTGTCCACGACCTGTGCTGGGAGGACCATCTGGACTCGGACGGCACCCTGGCCGTGGAATTCGCCGGAGCCTGTCCCGGCATCGGGCACAGCCACTACGGCGCGCAGCGGGTCAAGGACGCCATCGTCGACCGATTCCGGGAACGAACTGGCCGGCGGCCCGGCGTGGACCGGCAGCGCCCGGACCTGCGGATTCACGTGCTGCTACGCGACGGCCAGAGCACGATCAGCCTCGACCTGTCCGGCGACAGCCTGCACCGGCGCGGTTATCGCGAATGCGCCGTTGTCGCGCCGTTGAAAGAGACGTTGGCCGCCGCCCTCCTCCTGAAGGCCGGTTGGCCGGCGATCGCCGCCGCCGGAGGTTCCCTGCTCGATCCGCTGTGCGGTTCCGGCACCCTGGCGATCGAGGCGGCGTGGATCGCCGGCGACTGCGCGCCTGGTCTCATGCGCGACCGCTGGGGCTTCGACGGCTGGTTGGGTCATATCCCCGCGTTGTGGAACCGGTTGCTGGCCGAGGCCCGGGAACGGCGTGAGGCCGGCCGGGCGCGCATCCCGCCGATCCTGGCCAGCGACCGCGATCCCCAGGCGGTGCGCGCGACGTCGCTCAATGCCGGCCGCGCCGGGGTAACCGATCGCATCCGGATCGAACGCCGCGAACTGGCCGACATCGAACCACCACCGGGTCCGCCTGGCCTGCTGATCGCCAATCCCCCCTACGGCGAACGACTGGGCGAACGGGATGAACTGGCGGAGCTTTACGCTCGACTCGGCGACCGGCTGAAAGCCGGCTTCGTCGGTTGGCGGGCGGCGGTGTTTACCGGCAATCCCGAACTCGGCAAGCGCATGGGGTTGCGTGCCGAGAAAACCAACGTCTTTCACAACGGCCCGCTGGAATGCCGTCTGTTGCGGTTCCGGGTCGAAGCGGAATTTTTCGTGAATCGGGAGGCGACCGACCAGCGCGCCCGGGATTCCGCCCTGGAACGGGCCTTGGGTCAGGGCGCGGACGGCTTCGTCAACCGGCTGCGCAAGAACCTGCGTCACCACGGACGCTGGGCGGAGCGGGAAGGCGTGAGCTGCTTCCGGCTGTACGACGCCGATCTGCCCGAGTACGCGGTGGCGGTGGATCGCTACGAGCAGTGGCTGCACGTGCAGGAGTATGCCCCCCCCACCAGCGTCGACCCCGAACGAGCGCGCGAGCGGTTGGAACAGGTCATGGCGGTGCTGCCGGTGGTGCTGGAACTACCGGCGGATCACGTTTTCCTGAAGGTCCGGCAACGGCAACGCGGCACCGACCAATATCAGAAACAGTCCGTGCTGGGCCGATTTCACGAAGTCCGCGAAGGACCGGCCCGGTTCCTGGTCAATTTCACCGACTATCTGGACACCGGATTGTTCCTCGACCACCGCATCACCCGGCGGCGGCTGGGCGAGCGAGTGGCCGGACGACGCTTCCTCAACCTGTTCGGCTACACCGGCACGGCGACGGTTTACGCCGCGCTGGGCGGCGCGGCTAGCACCACCACAGTCGATCTGTCCGCGACCTATCTGGACTGGGCGCGGCGCAATCTGGAACTGAACGGTCTTCGCGATCCCCGGCACCAACTGATCCGGGCCGATTGCCGACAATGGCTGGTATGGGCGCGCGAACGTTACGACCTGATCTTTCTCGACCCGCCGACCTTTTCCAACTCCAAGCGGCTGGAACACAACTTCGACGTGCAGCGGGATCACGTCGAACTCATCCGTCGAACGCTGCGACTGCTGGCGCCCGACGGCGAACTGATTTTCTCCACCAACCACCGCAAATTCCGGCTCGACCGCGACGCTCTGGCCGATCTGCGGATCGAGGACTGGAGCCGGGCAACTCTGCCACCCGACTTCGACCGCAATCCAAAAATTCATCAGTGTTGGGTCATAAAGCTTTAGGTTTTAAGTTTTAAGCTTTGGTCAATCGCTGGCCGCAAAAGGAATATACTTAACATATCTAGTGGAAATTTCCGCCGCCCGCAACCTTTGGGCCGGCGCGGCGAAGGAGGACGACATGAACACCCAGACCGTTCCCCGCCAGACTATTTCACCTCGTCCCGTGATTCCGCTCGATCCATTCGACATCGTCGGTTCGACCCTGGCGGTGCAGCAAGCCTGGTTGCGGCAACCCGAGCGGTTGGCCGCCAGCCTGCAAGGGCTGGCCCTGGATGCCGCCCGGGTTCGCGACCGCTTCATTCAGAGCAGCTTCGGCCTTCCCGGCGAGCCGGCCGTGGACGCCGTCATCTACGACGAGCGCTTCCAGGATCCAACCTGGACCGAACAACCCGGTTTTTCCTATCTCAAGGAAATTTACCTCCTCTATGGTCGCTGGCTGGAAGATGCCATTCACGCCTCCGAGGATGTGGACCTCAAACAACGCCAGCGCGCAGCGTTCTGGAGCCGGCAGTGGCTGGATGCCATCGCCCCCAACAATTTTTTCTGGACCAACCCTGAAGCCCTGCGGCACGCCATCGGCAGTCGAGGATACAGCATGTTCGCCGGACTGCAACACTGGCTGCGCGACGCCTCGACCGGCGATGTGCGGATGGTGGAGCCGGATGCCTTCGAAGTCGGCCGGGACTTGGCCGTCACTCCCGGCCAGGTCGTGCTGCGCAACGAGCTTTTGGAACTGATTCAGTACGCGCCCGCCACTGCCCAGGTTCGCGCCGTACCGGTCGTGCTGGTGGCGCCGTGGATCAACAAGTACTACATCATGGACCTGAGCCCCCACAACAGCCTGGTCCGCTACCTAGTCGGCCAGGGCTTTACCGTGTTTGCCACAAGCTGGAAGAACCCGGGTCTGGAGGCGCGGGCGACGACCCTGGATGATTACCTGCTCCGGGGGGTACTGCCGGCGCTGGAAGCCGCCCGCGCGATCTGTGGCGTTCCCCAGGTCCACGCCACGGGTTACTGTCTGGGCGGCACGGCGCTGGCCATGCTGCTAGCCTGGCTCGCCGCCGACCGGACCGATCCCGCCGCCAACCCCGTCGCCCACTGGTCCACCTTTACCACTCTGGTGGATTTCAGCGATCCCGGCGAGATCGGCGTGTTCCTGAACGAGCGCAGCTTCGATTTCCTGCGGCGGCGCATGGCCGCCGATGGCTATCTGGACGGCGCCGACATGGCTCGCGCTTTCCGGTTGCTGCGGCCCAACAGCCTGATTTGGCACTACGTGGTGCACAGCTATCTGTACGGCGAGGAACTGCCACCCAGCGACGTTCTGTTTTGGAACTGCGACACAACCCGCATGCCGGCGGCGATGCACGAGTTTTACCTGCGGGAGCTTTACCTGAACAACCGTCTGATCCAGCCTGATGGGCTGAGGATCGGCGGACGCCAGCTCGATCTGGACTCGATCCGGCAACCGCTATACGCGGTCGGCGCCGAGCAGGATCATATCGCGCCCTGGCGACAGACCTTCCGGCTGTGCGGGCTGACCGGCGGGCCATCCCGCTACGTGCTGGCTACCTCCGGACACATTCTCGGCATCATCAACCCACCGGTAGCCCCACCCAAGCGACGTTTCTGGGTGGGTGACGCCACCGGCCAAAGCAACCCGGAAACCTGGCGGGCCGGAATCGAAAAGGTATCGGGTTCCTGGTGGGACGACTGGGCGCGCTGGCTGGGCGAGCGCTGCGGGCCGGTGGGCCCACCGCCACCTCCGGGGAACGCCGAATATCCACCGTTGCTGGCGGCGCCGGGACAGTACGTGCGCGAGTCTTGAAAGGGGTCGGATTTCACGCCCGACCCGGGTTGCGCCACAGCACCTCGATCCCACCTTCGTCGCGGGCGAGTATCCGGCACAATACGAATAAAAGATCGGACAACCGGTTGAGATAAATCGGGGCGTGCTCGCCCACTTCCTCATTCCGAGCCAGCGAAACCACCCGCCGCTCGGCGCGCCGGCAGATTGCTCGCGCCATGTGGCAATCCGCCGCCGCCCGGCCGCCGCCCGGCAGGATGAATTCCTTCAGCGGCGGCAACTGGGCGTTAAACTCGTTCAGGGCCGCTTCCAGCCGTTCCACATCCTCGGCCTTGACCGCAAGATAACCCGGCACGCTCAGTTCCCCTCCGAGATCGAACAGCTTGTGCTGTGCGTCCTGCAGGCAGGCGCGCGGAGATTCGCGCAGATCGTGCGCCAAAACCCGACCAATGGCGCAGTTCAATTCGTCCACCGCACCGATCGCTTCGATCCGGGGGCAGTCCTTGGCGACCCGCTCGCCGTTGCCCAGACCGGTCATGCCCTTGTCGCCGGTGCGGGTATAGATTCGGGAAAGTCGATTGCCCATCGTCGCTCCTCCACAGGTGACCCCGACGCACGGATGCGGCAAGGGAATTGTCGGCCATTGTACTCCCACAGGTTCAACGCCTCACTCATAAGCTCTCACATCTTATTCTGAAATTTAAAATATAAATAATATCAATAATATAATAATACTTTTCATATAGTTGCATCATGTTTACAATAAATTTTTAACTATTTGTTTTAAAAATATTTTATTGAAAATCATGTCGTCATTTTCAGTCAATGCTTGTTATCGTCTGATATCCTTTCCCGGTTGAGAAATACTCTTATTTTCAAAACCAATAAAAAATTTTAAATAATTGTTTTTAAAATATTTTTTTTTATTTTGTCAAATAAATTAATTTTTACTTAAATATTTGATTTATAATATATATATCTAAATATATCATTGATTAAAAACCATTATCCAAACAATTAATAAAGATTTATTTTGCAATTAAGTACTTGCAAAACAATTTATCTCCGTGTTTTCATAACAGCCAATGCTGTATTGCGGTAAGTTCCTGCCATGGGGCAGCCATGTTGAAACGCTGTTCCAGGAACGTCAGGCGACACTGGTGCCCGGGCTGGCAGGCCCGCACCAGAGTTGCTTAGGTCGGGCCTGCGGCGGCCGGAGCGATCCGGCCGGAATCAGGGAAGCTTCTCCGCCGATTTGGGATACGGGTCCATCGAGCACTATTGGTTCGTGCTGATTCGACGGAGGTCCTATGGGATTGACTCGATGCGTTAAGGAGCGACTTAATCTGACCCTCAAATCAGGTCTGTTGTGCGCGGTTATGCTGATGCCCGCGGCGGCGTTGGGCTACTCGCCGGAGGATAAGGAGGAACCGACCGGAGCCGCCAAAACGGTGGATTCCGATACTGACTCCGAAACCGATTCCACCGAAGGCAAGCCGGCCGACTCGCAAAAAGTTGTCATTCTTTCCCGCCACATCCAGCGTAGATACAAGCTGCCCGAGCATAAGGCGGACCATATCGTTCGGGAAGCCATCGACAACGGCAAGCGCCATCAAGTGGAACCAGAACTGATTCTGGCCATCATCGCGGTCGAATCGACCTTCAAGGAACGGGCGGTCAGCCGGGTTGGAGCTCGCGGCCTGATGCAGGTGATGCCCGGCGCCCACAGCCGCAGGGTCGGGGAAATCGGCGGATCCAGCGAATTATTCGATCCGGCAAAAAACATCCATGTCGGTTCCCGGATCCTGGTCAAATACCTCGACGACCATTCCGGCAACCTGCGCAGAGCGTTGCTCGGCTATAATGGTAGCCTGGGTACACACTCCTCCTTCCCCGACCGGGTCATGCGGATCTACCGCGATCTGCGGCGGGCCACCACCGAGGGGTGACTCGGAGCGCGACTCGCGTATCCCAGACTTCCCATCCGATCCGTCCTTCCGGACCCCACCGTGAAGGACGGGCGAACTCCTTCAGGAACCCCCTCTTGCGCGGTTCCCCCTTCACCTTCCGAATCCACTTGCCCGGCTGAAATGAAAGTGGCTCGGTCGTCGCGGCCTTCGATTTCGATTCATATATAATGAATCCCACAATCGCCCGCGATCCGACCCATGCCTCTCTCTCCACCCGACCCAGCCAAACTGGTGGCCCAACTGGCGCCCGACCGACCCATGCCACCGGTGGACCACTGGAATCCGCCCCTCAGCGGCGACATCGACATTCGCATCGCCCGCGACGGCACCTGGTACCACCAAGGCGAACCGCTCCGCCGGGAAAGCCTGGTTCGGCTGTTTGCCTCCATCCTGCGCCGCGACGCGGACGGGCATCATTATCTGGTCACTCCGGTCGAGAAATGGCGCATCCGCGTGGACGACGCACCATTTTTGGCGGTGCGGCTGGATGTCGCCAGCACCGGCCGCGACCGCATCCTGACCTTCACCACCAACGTCGGCGACACCGTGATCGTCGGTCCCGAGCGCCCGCTGACCGTCGAATACCGCGCTCCGGGCGGCGAACCTTCGCCTTACCTGCACGTGCGTGGCCGGCTGCGTGCCCTGCTGGCGCGGGCGGTATTCCTGGAACTGGCCGAACTCGGCGAGGAGCAACCCACCGCCGGGGGGCGCGAATACGGGGTCTGGAGCCAAGGCCAGTTCTTCAGCCTCGGCCCGTTGGGCGACGAAACCTGAACCCCGGGAGCCAGCCGTGCGTCATCTTCTGCCATCCGTGTTGCGTGTGATCGTACTGTTACCTTCCTACACTCTGGTGCTGCTGCTCCGCTTGCTCAAATGGCTGATCGCCCCACCGGCCTTGCTGTTTCAGTGCCTCCTGGGGATTCCTCTGGTGCTGCTGCGCATCCGCCAGCCGCTGCGACCGCGGTTCGTCCCAGAGCAGGAAGTCGATCTGCCCGACGAAGCGTGGATCGCCCTGACCGATGCCTCGGAGTCGCTGGCCGCCGACGGTTTCATCCGATACGGGGACTTCCGCTGCGATGAACTGATCCATGGAGCGGTACTGCGGCTACGACTGCTGGGGCAGTCGGAACAAGGCATCGGCGCTTTGGCCGCGCACGTCGAGATCGGAACCGGAGCACGCCCTTCCCGGCGGTTCGTCGAATTTTCGACCGAGTTCGAGGATAACCGGGTTCTGGGCACCAACAACCTCGATCTACCCTACAGCCTGCCCGCCCCAGCCTATCTAGCCCGGGTACAGTTGAAGGACGTTTGGGATCCGCGAGCGCTTTACCTGCTGCACCGCGACCTGGTGGCGTCTCTGCGGCAACCGGCGAGCTTCGCCAAGATCCAGCAGGCGATCCAGAATCCGGCCGGCCTGCTGGCCGACGGTTACGCCCGTGAGATCCAAGCTTTGATCGAACGGGGTTGGTTGCGACCGGCCACCGACGGCCGCTCGGTCCGGCTGAGTCTCCGGGGCGCACTGGCGGGTGTCTGGCGGCAAGCTTGGCCACTGGCCAGCCTGCACCTGCGCGCCGCCGACCGCCGGGCCCGCCGGCTGCTGGCGGAGCATGGCATCGACGTCGCATCGTTCGCCGGCAGCGCCGTCTCCATCGTGGTCGCGCGCCAGCGACTGCCGGCGGAAGCCATCGCGATCGACACGATTGGCGCCGGTTACGAATATGTACGGCCGCTTGCCCAGCGGACCGACCGAAACGCGGTGCTGGAAGCGGTGGTGGTGGAGCTCGACTTCGACCCGACGGGCGCGCTGACCCCGCGGGAGTTCCGTTACTCCTTCCGCGCCTGCGACCAGTATCCCCAGCGGCGGATACGCCGACTGCGGAGTTTTGACATCCTGCTCGATCCGGGCGCGGGCATGCTGTCGGTGACGGCCATGGACCGCGAATTCGAGCAAGCCGTCGATGCAACCGAATGGATAAAGCTGAGCGAGACCTCGCCGTTGCAGCCGTTGTTGCCGGGCCCCCGACTGCGCGACCTCGACACCGTGTTGCCGGCCGCCCTGGCGCAACTGGACGCGCGCGCGGGTGCCGGGCGCGTCGTGCCGGACTCGGCTTCGCTGTATACCAACGAAGGTGGCGCTCCATGCTGGCAGGTGGTCGCCTGGGCGGACGACGACACACCGGTGCACGTCGAGATGGACGCGCGTTGCTGAATTTCCACAGAGGAGATGAATCATGCTGGAAGGTTTTTCCGCGTTCGTGGTCGCATTGGCGATCCTGGCGGTCATCCTGGTGTTCCTGGGGGTCAAGTCGGTGCCGCAGGGCATGGAATACACCGTCGAGCGTTTCGGCCGCTATACCGAGACCCTGACGCCGGGACTGAACTTCATCGTCCCCGTGATCGACCGCGTGGGTCGCAAGGTGAACTTGATGGAAACGGTGCTGGACGTGCCTTCGCAGGAAATCATCACCAAGGACAATGCGATAGTTCGGGTGGACGGCGTCGTGTTTTACCAGGTGCTGGACGCCGCAAAGGCCGCCTACGAAGTCAACAACCTGGAACTCGCCATCCTCAACCTGACCATGACCAACCTGCGTACGGTCATGGGTTCGATGGATCTCGACGAACTGTTGTCCAAGCGCGACGAAATCAACGGCCGATTGCTGGTGGTCGTGGACGAGGCCACGACTCCGTGGGGCGTGAAAGTGATCCGCATCGAGATCAAGGACATCGCCCCACCCAAGGACCTGGTGGATTCAATGGCTCGGCAGATGAAGGCGGAACGCGACAAGCGG
The DNA here is from genome assembly GCA_031732875.1 of Candidatus Competibacter sp. Taxonomy (GTDB): domain Bacteria; phylum Pseudomonadota; class Gammaproteobacteria; order Competibacterales; family Competibacteraceae; genus JAVMKJ01. Next base: position 16,765 of record JAVMKL010000135.1, read on the forward strand.
GCGTCGATCCTGACCGCCGAAGGCGAGCGGCAGGCGGCGATCCTGGCCGCCGAGGGACAGAAACAGGCGGCGATCCTGGAGGCGGAAGGCCGCAAGGAATCGGCCTTCCGCGATGCCGAGGCCCGCGAGCGATTGGCCCAAGCCGAGGCCCGCGCCACCCTGATGCTGTCGGAAGCGATCGGAAAAGGTAGCGTGCAGGCGGTCAACTATTTCGTGGCGCAGAAATACGTGGAAGCGGTTGGCAAACTGGCCGGGGCGCCCAATCAAAAAGTGCTGCTGATGCCGCTGGATACCTCGGGCTTGATCGGCGCCCTGGCCGGAGTCGCCGAACTGACCCGGGAGGCGTTAAGCAAACCGGACACGCGCTCGTGAGTACGTGGTTGCTGGAACCATTCTATTGGAACTGGTGGTTGCTGGGAGTTGTACTGATGGCTATCGAGGCCATCACTCCTGGTTTCTTTTTCCTTTGGATGGGGGTCGCGGCTCTGGTAGTAGGGCTGGTGTTGACGGTAATGCCCGAGCTAGCCTGGACCTATCAGGTTCTCTCGTTCGCGCTGCTGTCGGTCGGCTCCATCGTGGCCTGGCGATTGCGGTTGCGGCGGCATCCAACCCGTACCGAGGATCCCCTGCTCAACCGTCGCGGCCATCAATATGTCGGCCGGGTCTTCACTCTGGACGCGCCGGTCGTCAACGGCCACGGTAAAATCCGGGTGGACGACAGCACCTGGAAGGTCGTCGTGGACCAGGACTGTCCCGCCGGCACCCGGCTGCGAATCATCGGCGTGGAAGGGGTCGTGTTGAAGGGGGCAGTCGAAAAATAAGGCCATTTCCAACAGAGGCCCAGTCAGATCCCGATCGGGGGTGCCCACCCTTGGTTTGGAGAGAATAAATAAGGGACCGAGGATCGAGCCAGGCGATGCTATCCTTATCCGGGAAGACGTCAATCGTTCGATTCAATATTTCATATTCACATCCAATGCTGCTTGATTTCATGCCGACAATTCCAACTACAACTCCCTCCAGACGATGGACATAATGCGCATGGACCTTTCGTTTCCAGAACATTGGGTGCTGCTGGGGGCGTTGTCGCTCAGCGCCGGTCTCATCGCCCTGTTGATCAAGCCCGCCCGGGCAATGGGCTGGGTGGACGTTCCCTCCACCCGCAAGCACCATCGCGAGCCGGTGCCGTTGGTGGGCGGTATTGCGATGTGCGTCGCTTTCTGCCTTAGCGTCCCCCTGCTGCCGGCACAACCGCAAAATTACCCAGTCCTGCTGGCCGGAATGGCGTTGCTCACCCTGGTGGGCCTCTACGACGACCTGCGCTCCACCCGGCCGGCGACCCGCTTCCTATTACAGGCGGGAGTCATTCTGCTGATGGCGCTGGCGAGCGATGGGGTTCTGGGCCACTTGGGCGATTTATTCGGAACGGGCGCCATCAAGCTGGAGGGATTCGCGGTACTGTTTACCCTGTTCGGGGTGATCGGCGTGATCAACGCCCTGAATATGATCGACGGACTTGACGGGCTGGCGGGCGGCATGGCGCTGGTCGCCAGTGGTTGGCTGATCGTGCTGTGCCTGAACGCACGGGTTCCCGACCCTGGCGATATCGGTGCCCTCCTGGTGCTGGTCATGGCCGTCGCCGGCTTTCTGGCCTACAACCTGCGCCACCCCTGGCGAGCCTTCGCCACCGTATTCATGGGCGACTCCGGCAGTACCATGCTCGGATTCGTCCTGAGCTGGTTCATGGTCCATTTGTCCCAAGGCGACCAAGCGGCGATGGCGCCCATGACCGCGGTCTGGATCCTGGCTCTACCGCTGATGGACACGGTCGCGGTGATGATCCGCCGCATCCGCGCCGGCCAAAGCCCGTTCACCGCCGACCGCCAGCATCTGCACCATCTGCTGCTTGGCCACGGCCTGTCGGATGGCCGGGTCACCGCCATCATGCTGGTCATCGCCTCCCTTACCGGCGCGGTGGGCGTCGTCGCCAGGTGGCTGGAGGTACCCGAGTACGTGCAGTTCTATGTCTTCCTGGCCGTATTCCTGCTGTACTATCGGACCACCACGAGGGTCTGGATGGAATGGAAGACCGCCGCGCTCTTCGCCGGCCCGCTATCGGACCGGCGCCACGATCCCTTGAGGGCGAATCCGGACCAACTCTTTCTCCACCCTGCCCCACGACAAAACCATAAGTGAGCCGTCCGTTCGTTCAGCCACCGCGATCGCGACTGATCGCGAACGGCGCAAATGCCTGGCATGCCGGCATCACTTCTACGCTGTTGATATTGACGTGATCCGGCCGGGTCGCCGCCCAGAACACGACATCGGCGACATCTTCCGGCCTGAGTGGTTGGGTGCCTTGGTAGACTTGGGTGGATTTGTCGTCGTTCCCCTTGAACCGCACCAGTGAAAACTCGCTCTCCGCCATCCCCGGCTCGATGTTGGTGACCCGCACCCGGGTACCCAGCAAATCGGCGCGCAGGTTGAGGGAAAACTGCTTGACGAAGGCCTTGGTGCCACCGTAGACGTTGCCGCCCGGATAGGGATAGCTACCCGCCACCGAGCCGATGTTGACGATATGGCCGCGGTCGCGCTCGACCATGCCGGGCAGGATGGCGCGAGTGCAGTAGAGCAGCCCCTTGATATTGGTATCGACCATGTCGTGCCAATCCTGCATGTCGCAGCGGTGGGCCGGTTCCAGGCCGAGCGCCAAGCCGGCGTTGTTGACCAGCAGGTCGACCTCGGCAAACCCGGCCGGCAGGCTGGCCACGGCGGTATTAACGGCTGCTTCCTCGCGGATGTCGAGCGGAAAAGCGTGAACTGGGACGGTCGCGGCCAGTTCGGCGCGCAACTGCTCGAGGCGATCCTGGCGCCGGCCGCAGACGATCAGGCTCCAGCCGTGCGCGGCGAACAAGCGCGCGCAGGCCGCGCCGAATCCTGACGTGGCGCCCGTGACAAAGGCGGTTTTGGGCATCGAAAGTCTCCTCGGGCATGGATCACAAGTTGATTCGGATCAATCCAGTAGCGCATCGGCCAGTCGCTCCACCTCGGTAAATTCCCGATCCGCCGCCGGCAGGGAAGGTCGCTCCAGCACTACGACCGGAATCCCGGACTGCCGCGCCGCCGCCAGCTTGGCCGCGACCGCCGTGCCACCGCTGTTCTTAGCCACCAGCAGATCGATTCGATGGTCCCGCAACAGCTTCGATTCCTGTTCCAGCGAAAACGGCCCGGTCGCACACAGGAGAGTCAAACGCGGCGAGGCCGGCGGTTCCACCGCCAGACAACGCACCGTCCAGTGCTGGTCCGGGCGGATCGTCGCCACATGGCGCAAGGGCTCCAGGCCGATGGTAAACAACGGCCGGCGGAATTCCCGCAGCGTTGCTACGATCCCCGACCAATCGGCTACCGGACGCCAGTTGTCACCGGCATCGGACCGCCAAGGCGGTCGCCGGTAGGCCCAGAGCGGAATACCGGCCAGCCGCGCCGCCGAAACCGCGTTCCGACTGATTTGCGCGGCGTAGGGATGCGTCGAATCGATCAGCAACTCGATGCCCCGTTCGCGCAGGAACGCCGCCAGGCCAGCCGCGCCGCCGAAACCGCCACCATGCACCGGACAGTTCAACTCGGGTATCCGCCCCTTGCCGGCGACGCTGTAGGTCACGGCATGGGCCGGCGCCAGCATCCGCGCCAATTTCACCGCCTCGCCGATCCCGCCCAACACCAGAATGTGCATCAGGCGAATCCGGCATGGCCGACCGGCCGGCCTTCACGGTCGGTGGCCCAGACTTCGACCGCCACTTCCGGTGGCAGAATGGCGCGGGCCTGGTCGCGGGCCAATCGGCAAATTCGATCCCCCAGCGGCAAGCCCGCCGCGCGCGCCAGCGCCAGCGCTTGCTGGCTGGTGTTGGCGGTCCGCACCGCTTCCTGCAATTTCGCCGCCGCGCCCAGCGCCGCCGACTCCGCGGTCAACAGCGCGAAATCGACGCTGGAGTTGCGGCTGTGCAGATCGAGATGGCCCGCCGCCAGCTTGCTGATTTTGCCGAAACCGCCGGCCAGGCTCAGGCGGGGAAGCGGCGCCCTTCGCAGATGCTTCAACACCGCTCCGGCAAAATCGCCCATCTCGATCAGCGCCATGTCTGACAAGCCATAATGGGTTCGCATGGTCCGCTCGCTAGTGGCTCCCGCGCAGGCGGCGACGTGCGTGCAACCGTTGGCGCGGGCGACTTCAATCGCCTGTTGGATGGAGGCGATGTAGGCGGAACAGGAAAACGGCCGGACGATACCGGTGGTACCGAGAATCGACAACCCACCCACGATACCCAAGCGGGGATTCAGGGTCTTCGCCGCCAGTTCCGCGCCGTTCTCGACTCCAATGGTGACCTCGAAGCCGCCGCCATAACCATGCTCGGCGGCAAGTCGCGTCAGATGCTCGATGATCATCCGGCGCGGGGTCGGGTTGATGGCCGGCTCGCCAACTGAAACTGGGAGACCTGGCAGAGTCACTGTCCCAACACCCTGTCCGGCATGGAAACGCGTCCCCGGCGGTTCGCTCAAAACCACTTGGGCGAAAACCAGCGCACCATGCGTGACGTCGGGATCGTCGCCGGCATCCTTGACCGTCGCCGCTTCGGCGCCAGTTCCCGCCAACCGGCAGTACTCCAGCCGAAATCGCGCCCGTTGGCCGCGCGGCAGCACGATTTCCACCGGATTCAGTTCGATTCCAGCCAGCAGACGGCGCGCGGCCGCCACGCTGGCGGCGGTCGCGCAAGCGCCGGTGGTATAGCCGTAGCGCAGAGATTGGCGGTCTTCGGGGGTTTCGGAACGCATGAAATGAAGGTTAAAGATTAAAGGCTAAAAGTTAAAGGTCAGGCTTTAACCTTTTCCCGTTAACCTTTAATCTTTGACTCATGCATGCAACCTGTCCCGCCCTGCTGCTCGGTGCCCCGGCCTCCGGCCAGGGCAAGACCACCACCACTGCCGGTCTGGCGCGCCACCATCGTAACCAGGGCCGCAGGGTGCGGGTATTCAAAACGGGCCCGGATTTTCTCGATCCGATGATCCTGGAGCGCGCCTCCGGCCAGCCGGTCCATCAACTCGACCTGTGGATGGTCGGCGAACGCGACTGCAAGGCGCTGTTGTATCAGGCCGCCCAAGAGGCGGATCTGATCCTGATCGAAGGGGTGATGGGCCTGTTCGATGGCGCGCCCTCCAGTGCCGATCTGGCCGAACTGTTCGGCGTTCCGGTACTGGCGCTGATCGACGCCCACGCCATGGCTCAGACCTTCGGCGCCGTCGCTCATGGCTTGGCGCATTATCGCCCGGGGCTACCGTTCGCCGGCGTGCTGGCCAACCGGGTCGCGGGACCGGGCCATGCCGAACTGCTGGCCGAAAGTCTGCCGCCGGAGATCCGCTACCACGGCTGGTTGCCGCGCGATGGAGAAATCACCCTGCCCGACCGCCATCTCGGTCTGGTGCAAGCCGCCGAAATCGCCGACCTGGAAGCCCGAATCGAAAGCGTCGCCGCCCTCATCGCCACGACTGGCCTGGCCGAACCACCGCCGGCCGTCTCCTTTCCCGCCGTCACCGTGGAATCACCTCCACCGCTGCTCGACGGCCTGCGCATCGGGATCGCCCGCGATCTGGCGTTCGCCTTTCTCTACCCGGCCAATCTGGACACCTTGCGGGCGCTGGGCGCGGAACTGGTCATTTTCTCGCCGCTGAGCGATACCGAATTGCCCGAGGTGGACGCGGTATACCTGCCCGGCGGCTATCCGGAACTGCACCTCGGCGTGCTGGGATCGAATGAATCCATGCGTCGGGCGTTGCGCCAGCATCACCAGGCAAACAAGCCCATCTACGCCGAATGCGGCGGACTGCTCTATACCCTGGAATCGCTGGCGGACAAGGCGGGCAACCGCGCGCCGATGCTCGGACTTCTGCCAGGCCATGCGATGCTCCAGTCGAAACTGGTGGGATTGGGCATGCAGTCGGTGGAGCTGCCGGAGGGCGAACTGCGCGGGCATACCTTCCATCATTCCCGGCTGGAAACATCGCTGCCATCGCTGGCATACGGCCGGCGCCAGCGCGACGGCAAACCCGGCGAGGCGGTTTACCGGATCGGACGGCTGACCGCCTCTTACCTGCACTTGTACTTCGCCAGCAACCCGCAAGCGGCGGCGCGGTTGTTTCTGCCGTGATCAGGCAACATCGAACCGGTCGAACGTCATGGTGAACTGGCCGCGACCGCGGGTCATGCCGCGCAGGTCGGTGATATAGCCCAGCAACCGGTCCAGCGCGCAATCGCAGCGAATGATGTTGATCTCCCCCAGCACCGAGGTATCGCGGATCGTGGCGCGGCGGGACTGCAAATCGCCCAGCACCGCGCCGACATCGCTTTCGGGTACGACCACCTCGGTCGCCATGATCGGCCGCATGATCAGCCCGCCCGCCTGAACCAGCGCCCTGCGCGCCGCTTCCGCCACCGCTACCCGAAGCGCCTGGGGACTGGACAAGGCGCCGAACAGCTCCACTTCCAGCACCCTCGCCGTCAGATCCTGCAAGGGTCCGCCGGTAAGGGGACCGCTGGCCAGCGCATCCCCGGCACCGCCGGCCACCGCGTCCTGCTGAACCGGATGGAGTTCGGCACCCTCCGGACGCACCCCCGGCTCGGCCAGCACGGTTACCCCGGCGCCACGGGGCAACGGCTCCACCGCCACCCGCGCCCAGGCTTTCATTTCCAGTTTCCGGCCATCCGGTTGCTCGATCAGCCGGTGAAACAGGTTGTCGGCCACGGCCAGCCGGGCGATGGTTTCGCGCATCACCACGTCGGGACTGCCGATCCGGACGTTGACGTTGAACTCCCGCCGCAGGCGTTCGCAGGCGATCTGCAGGTGCAATTCCCCCATGCCGCGCAACACCCGCTGGCCCGTCTCCCGATCCTCATCCACGCGCAGGGTCGGATCCTCCTGCTGCAACTTGTCCAGCGCCTCCAGCAGTTTTTCCTCGTCGGCGCCGGACTGGGGCTCGATCGCCAGCCCCAGCACCGGTTCGCGGGTCTCGATCCGCTCCAGCCAGAGCGGATGCGACGGCGCGCACAGGGTGTCGCCGGTGGTCGCCCAGCGCAGGCCGGCCAATAGCACGATCTGGCCCGCGGTGGCCTCGTCCAGCTTGGCCCTGTGGTTCGCGTCCACTTCAAACAGCCGCGCCACCCGCTCGGGTCGGGGCGTCCCGTTTGGAGCGAGCGTCACGACTTCGTCGCCGGACTTCAAGCTCCCGCGGTAGAGCCGGGCGAACACGTGGCGGCGACCTTCCCACATCTGCACCTTGAACGCCAACGCCGCCAGCGGTCCGCCCGATTCCATCGCCACCCACTCCTCGCCACCGTCGGGCCGATGCGCCAGACTCGGCGGCCGTTCGGGCGGAGCCGGCAGCAACCGCACCACACCGTCCATCAGGGGTTGTATCCCCTGATTACGCAGGGCACTGCCGGCATAACAGGGACAGGACTTGCCTGCCAGCACCGCCTGGCGCAGCGCCGTCCAGACGGCCGCCGGCTCCGGCTCGTCCTCGGCCAGCACCCGTTCGGCCAAGGCGTCATCCATTTCCGCCGCCGCCAGCAGCAGGCTTTCCCGCCAGGGCCGCACCTGTTCCCAGGTCGCCTCGTCGCAAGGCGCCACCTGTACTTTCTCGCCCCGTTCGCCGGTAAAGCGCAACCGGGTTTTCTCGATCAGGTGCACGACCGTGCCGTCGTGGTCGGGCAGTGGAACCGTCACCGCCACCGGTTCGGCGTGCAGCCGTTCGCGCACGGTCGCCAGGGCCCGGCCGAAATCGGCGCCAGGGCGGTCCAGCTTGTTGACGAAGAACAGGACCGGCAGCCGGAATTTGGAACGTTGTCGCCAGACGGTTTCGGTTTGCGGTTCCACTCCACGTACCCCGTCCAGCACGATCACGCAACCGTCCAGCACCCGCATCGAACGCTCGACCTCGATGGTAAAATCCACATGGCCGGGCGTATCGATCAGCTGGATGAAATGCTCGCGCCAGGGCAATCGGGTCACGGCCGCGGTAATGGTGATGCCGTGCACCTGCTCCTCGACCATGTAGTCCATGTGGGCGGCGCCTTCATGGACTTCGCCGATCTTGTAGGAGACGCCAGCGTAAAACAGCATCCGTTCGGTCAGGGTGGTTTTGCCGGCGTCCACATGCGCGGCGATGCCGATGTTACGCACCAGGGCAAGATCCGGAGCCTTGGCCATAGGGTCCTCGTCGAATTTCAGAGTGGTCGGTAGCGGGCGTCAGGGCACGATCAGCCGGCACTCCAGATAGAAGCGCTTCTCGTCGGCCTCGCCCATGGAAAAGGTTTTGCGGGGCAGGGCGCCGTCGCGGATGATGGTACGGAAAAAATCGTCCTTGGCCAGTGCTGGCAGGACAAACCCGATACGGTCCGGCCGCGCGCCGAGCCGTTCCAGCGAATCCTCGCCGTGGATGTAGTCCAACCACGTGCCGGGTCGATCCGGCAGATACTGATCCAGGAACGCCTGCAAAGTCGCGATCGGCAAGGTCAGGCGAGGCTGCTCGATCACCAGCACTCCATGGCGGTTTCCGGCGACAAAGGCAATCACGTGCCGGTCTGATCGCTGCATTTCCCGCCAGGATTGCCGGGCCGCCGCCCACGACGAGCGGTCCAGCACCGTCAACCGCGAACCCCGCGCCGCGCAGAATTCCTGCAGCGCCCCCAGCAGGTGACCGGCGTCGACGCCGAAGGCCACTCGATGAATCGCCTCGAACTCCAGGCCCTCATCGTGGAGGTTGACCAGTTCCACCAGCGCGTGACGGGCCGGATGATCCATGATCGCCGTCGGGTCCGGAGCGGCGCGTTTGAGGTTTTCCCAGATGGTCTTGGCGGTCGCGAAGGAATGGTTGCCGTCGCCCATGGCATACAACAGCACCGGCTCGCCGTCCGCCCCATAGCGGTCGCCGAACGCCGTCGAGTCCGCCAGCCGCGCCAGTCCCGCCGCTACCCCTCGGATCGACTCCAGACGATCCACCCGCCAGCCGCGTACCCACCCGCTGTCCAGCATCAGCGGAAAGTCGTACAGCTTCTCCAGGGATTCGGCGAACAGCGGTTCGATGACGCGGCGCTCGGGATCGTCGATCAGCACCATGACGTGCGGCAGTTCCAGCGGTGCCCCCTCGCGCACCCGGATCCGCGGCGGCAACCGCTCCAGAATGGTGCCTTCGGTGGGTCGGATCAGGGTTTTCGCGCCCGGGGTGAAATCGTAATGTTCCAAATCGAGCGCCGCGATCAGGCCCTTGCGCTTTCGGCCCCGGCCCGTCTCCCGCTCCACCAGCACCAGCCCGGGCGGTTGTTGCACCAGAACACCCTCGGCCAAATAGCGCCGCATCGCCGACTGAATATCGCGAATTCGCCGCACCTCATCTTCCGCGCCCAGAAAGGCTTCCGGCAAAATCAGTTTCAGCGTCGAGGCCGATTCGCCCACCAGTCTTTGCACTCGCGCCCAGTATTCCGGCTCCGAGGTGAACTGATCGCAGGCCACCACCGCCCACGGGGTAAGGTCCACGCCTGCCCGGGGCAACAGGAGCGTCGGAACCAGCAAACCGATCTGCGCGAAATTCATGGATGGCATCTCCCAATTGGTATCGGCGGCGGATCCGACAGGCGGCAAGACGGCCCGCGCGCCCGCGACATCCGTGCAAGCTTAACAAATTACGTGGATGACAAATGACCCTTCCGCCGCTCGGCAGGGTTCCCCCAAGCGGGCTATGATATTAACCCATCAAAAGCGAACGGCGTCGTCCGCGACCTCCTCCGTTCCACCATTCTTCAAGGTACCTGTCCATGCGAAAACTGATGACTGTCGTGGTTGCCATCCTCGTCGCCTTGGCCGTGATCGCCGGCGGCGTCGGCGGTTACCTGTGGTACAGCACCAAGCAGCAGGTCGACCAATTGATCGCCATGGCGAAACCCTTCGCCGAGATCAGCTACGGGGGGGTCGAAATTTCGCCGGCCGGCTCGGTGGGCGTCAGCCAAGTCCGAATCATGCCCCACTTCGTCAACGACTCCATCGCCATCGGGTCCATCCGGCTCAACGCTCCGAACATCTTGGCGTTGCTCAACATTCGCCGGCAACTCGGCCAAGGCCAGCTTCCCGAGGCGATGTCGATATCGTTCCGCCAGTTCGAACTGCCCTTGAGCGGCGGCATTCTCGGTGCCAAACCCCCCGCGTCGCGGGAACGCACGCCCTTCGACGATCTGGAAGCGCTGGGCTGTGGACCAGTCACGTATTTCAGCGGCCCCGAATGGGAGGAAATGGGTTACGACCGCTTCGTCGGCAACATGGAAACCGGTTATCGCATCGATGTTGCCAGGAGTCAGTTAAATCTGCGGATCGACAGCAGCACCCGCGACTGGGCGACGCTCGATCTCGATATCGGCCTTGCCCTGACCAAGCCTTCCACGTCTCTGATGGAACTGGTCACGTCGCTCACGCCCAAACTGGCTTCTCTCGAACTTCTGTTCCGCGACGACGGTTTCAACGCCCGCCGTAACAATTACTGCGCCGCGAAGGCCGGCAAGCCCATCGATGCCTTCATCGCCGACCACATCCGGTTGGTGGTCGAACGCCTCCGCGCCAACGGTATCGATCCGGGACCGGGTCTGATCGACGCCTACCGGCGCTTTCTGACCGAGGGCGGCCAACTCGCCATCACCGCCACGCCCCCCGCTCCTATCAATCCCACCGAACTCCAGTTCTACAAGCCCGAGGACGCCATCAAGTTGCTGGGGCTGAAGTTGAAGGTGAACGACGCGTCGATCGCCGATCTCACCGTGAACTGGGATGCCGCAAAGGTTGCCCGGGCGCTGGGCACCGCACCGGAACCGGTGGAAGAAACTACCGCGCCAGCGGTTACCCAGGCCACCGCGGCGCCCCAGAAATCCTATCACCCGACCCCGGTCGGCGAACTGGGCCAGCATGTCGGCAAGATCGCCAAGCTGGAAACCCGGACCGGCGCCCAATACCGGGGGCAGTTGGATGCCGTTGTGGAAGGCATCGTCAGAATCACGATCCGCAAACCCAGCGGCACCGCAACCCTGTCCTTGCGCAGCAACGAGATCACCTCGGCGCAGGTACTTTATTGACGGAGGCGCGAACCCAAGCGCCGAGACCTCACTTGCGGACCATTTGAATCAACAGGAGAACGAACAGCACCACCAACGCCAGCGGAATCAGAGCCGCCGGCCAGTCCTTTTTGGCGGCGCGGCTGCGTTCGATAGCCGCCTTGATGCCAGGCCGGAACCACAGGAGCACCAGAACCGCCGCCAATCCGCCCAATAGAATTTCCCACCACGCCGCCGTTTCCATCGTCGCCTCCGACTACAGAGTTATTTTTATCGGGATTCCCGCTTTCGGGAGAATATTGAAGGCTCTTCCGCCCTCAGTCCTTGCCGCGATTGCCGCCGGGCGGAACCATCGGCTGGGGAAAAGGCGTCACGTTGTCGCTGCCTTCCACGGGACGGATCTTGCTGACCCCCTCCTGTTCCACTTCATCGATCCGCACCACGTGATGCATTGGAATAAAGGTGCGCCGAACCCCAGCGAATTCGGTCTGCAGCCGTTCTTCGGCCGGATTGACCAGCAGGCTCGAACGCTCGCCGAAAATCAACTCCTCAACCTCGATGAAGCCGAACAGTTCGCCCTGATAGATGCTTCGGGCGTACAGTTCGTACAACTTGCCCTGGTTGACGAACAGGATGCGGTAAATACTTTTGACGATCTTGGACATGGACGCTCGGGTTACGGTCGGAGATGGGGCAATCTAATACCGTTTGTCGCGCCGGGCAAATTTCC
>JAVMKL010000136.1:0-5048 GCA_031732875.1 Candidatus Competibacter sp.
CGTTGTCGCGGACGCTTCGCGCCCCGTTAGGCCATGGCCGAATTTATTCACACCCTTAAGGAAATTTTCCACAGTGGACATCCCACGGATCTTCAACATCACCGAAAGTGCTCACCGCATCCACAACCCGATCACACCCGAAAAGCTCGCCACTCTCGGCGCTGCGCTGCGTTTGGAATCGGAGGCCCGAGTGCTCGACCTCGGCAGCGGTTCGGGGGAGATGCTGTGCACTTGGGCACGCGATCACGGCGTCGTCGGCATCGGCATCGACATGAGCCCGTTGTTCACCGAGCAAGCGAAACGCCGTGCCGAAGAACTCGGCGTCGCCCATCAAGTCCAGTTCATCCATGGCGATGCCGCCGGCTATGTCTCCGACGAGAAGGCCGATGTAGCAGCCTGTGTCGGCGCCACCTGGATCGGCGGTGGCGTTGCCGGCACGATCGAACTTCTGGCGCGGAGCCTGCGCACCGGCGGGATCATCCTCATCGGCGAGCCCTACTGGCGGCAATTACCGCCGACGGAAGAGGTTGCCCAAGGGTGTCTTGCCCACTCGATCTGCGACTTTCTCCTGCTTCCAGCACTGCTCGCGTCTTTCGGCCATCTTGGCTACGACGTCGTCGAAATGGTTCTGGCCGACCAGGACGGCTGGGACCGATACGAGGCGGCCAAATGGCTCACCATGCGCCGATGGCTTGAAGCCAATCCCGACGACGAGTTCGCGCCAGAGGTTCGAGCCCAACTGACCTCGGAACCCGAGCGCTACGCCGCTTACACGCGTGAATACCTGGGCTGGGGTGTGTTCGCGCTGATGCCGCGGTGATGCGTTGGCGCGGCCGGCGGATCGTCAACGGCTGTGCCGCGCAATAGCTGGTAGCTCGCCGAGATGTAATTGCGCCTGAATTCATTATCTTATTGGTCTAGTTATCGCGGCCGATATCTACGCCATGGAGCGCATCGCGGGCATCATTCCCCGCCACGACGTGCCCGCTGGCTTGAACCTCAGCGTTGAGGACACTCGCAAACCATGCCTGAACGTGATCGACTGGCTGGTCGAACCGCACCAGGTGAACGACCGGGCCGCCGGGCTCGATCATCTCGGCAAGGGCATCATCCGGACCCTCCTATTCATCGCTTTTCCTTGACTTAAACCCTCGTCCGATTTTTTGGGGTCCACCATACCCCACGAATTTGCAGCAGTTTGAGACGAACATACCGAGGTTCCCACACTTCCCTTTTATCTCGGCTAAGCTTTTTCATGACTTGCCTCCTGATTACAGCAATAACTCGAACCATCAAATAACCGAGTCCGGCTCTTGGATACCGGGAAATCGGCTGGAGGAGAACGATGTCTTTTGGGACCCCCAAGGGGGCGGTGGAGGAGTTACAGACTTTTCCGCGCCTGCTTTTCCATCATGCCAAGGCGCGGGGCGACGCGCCGGCCATCCGCGAGAAAGACCTGGGCATCTGGCAGACCTGGAGCTGGTCCAGCGTCGCCGAGCGGGTGCGCGCCCTGGCCAGCGGCTTGGCGGCCCTCGGCTTCAAGCGCGGCGACAACCTGGCCATCATCGGCGACAACCGGCCCCATCTCTACATGATGATGAGCGCCGCCCAATGCCTCGGCGGCGTTCCGGTGCCGCTCTACCAGGACGCCGTGGCGGACGAAATGCTCTTCGTCCTCCAGGACGCCGCCATTCGCTTCGCCGCGGTCGAGGATCAGGAGCAGGTGGACAAACTGCTGGACATCCTGGATCGAGCGCCCCTGCTCGAGCACATCGTCTACGACGACCCGCGCGGAATGCGTCACTACAACCAGCCCTTTCTCCACGACATCCACGCCCTGATGGAAATGGGACGGATTCACAACCGCAACCATCCGGATTTCCTCGACGCCGAAGTGGCGCAAGGGCAACCCGACGACGTCTCGGTCATGCTGTATACCTCCGGCACCACCGGCAAACCCAAGGGCGTCTGCCAGACCCATGCCGCTTTCATCGCATCCGCCCGGGGCGGCATGCAAATCGACCAGCTGGACGCCGACGGCGACATTCTGTCCTATCTGCCCATGGCCTGGGTGGGCGACCACCTCTTCTCCTTCGCCCAGGCGCTGGTGGCGGGCTTCACCATCAACTGCCCGGAATCCGGCGACACGGTGATGACCGACCTGCGCGAAATCGGCCCGACCTATTACTTCGCGCCGCCCCGGGTGTTCGAAAGCCTGCTCACCTCGGTCATGATCCGCATGGAGGACGCCGGCATCGTCAAGCGCAAGCTGTTCCGCTACTTCCTGGACGTGGCGAAGCGCTGCGGCGGCGCCATTCTCGACGGCAAGCCGGTGGCTCTCAGCGACCGACTACTCTACGGACTGGGAACCCTCCTGGTCTACGGTCCCCTGCGCAACGTCCTGGGCCTGAGCCGTATCCGGGTCGCCTACACCGCCGGGGCCGCCATCGGCCCCGAACTGTTCAGCTTCTACCGCTCCATCGGCATCAACCTCAAGCAGCTTTACGGCCAGACCGAAACCTGCGCCTACGTCTGTCTGCAACCGGACGGGCAGGTCAAGCCCAGCAGCGTCGGCGCTCCGGCGCCGGGCGTGGAGATCAGGATCGCCGACAACGGCGAGGTGCTGGTGAAAGGCCCCATGCTGCTCAAGGAATACTACCAGCGGCCCGACGCCACCGCCGAGTCGATCGACGCCGACGGCTACTTCATGACCGGCGACGCCGGCTTCATCGACGCGGACGGTCACCTGAACATCATCGACCGGGCCAAGGATGTGGGCAAGCTTTCCAACGGCGCCATGTTTGCCCCGAACTATATCGAAAACAAGCTCAAATTCTTCCAGCACATCAAGGAAGCGGTCTGTTTCGGTCACGACCGGGACCGGGTTTGCGCCTTCATCAACATCGATGTGGGAGCCGTGGGCAACTGGGCCGAGCGGCGCAACATCGCCTATTCCGGCTACACCGATCTGGCCGGCAAGCCGCAGGTCCACGAACTGATCAAGACCTGCGTCGAGGAGGTGAACGCGACCCTGGCCCGGGACGCCATGGTGGCGGATTCGCAAATCCACCGCTTCCTCGTCCTGCACAAGGAACTCGACCCGGACGACGACGAGCTGACCCGGACCCGCAAAGTGCGGCGCAACTTCGTCGCGAAAAAGTATCAGGTATTGATCGACGCCCTGTACGGCGGCAAAGCCACGCAATTCATCGAAACCGAGGTCAAGTTCGAGGATGGCCGACGCGGCAAGGTGGCCGCCGATCTCAAGATCGTCGACGCCAGGACCTTCCCGGCGGCCAGGCAGGCGGCGTGAACCATGAGCAAAAAAATCGGCGACGTCATTCTCGACCTGCAAAACATTTCGCTGCGCTTCGGCGGGGTCAAGGCCCTGACCGACATCTCCTTCGACGTCCGCGAGCACGAAATCCGCGCCATCATCGGCCCCAACGGGGCGGGCAAGAGTTCGATGCTCAACGTCATCAACGGGGTCTATCACCCCCAGGAAGGGGTCATCATCTTCCACGGCCAGGAGCGCAAGAAAATGGAGCCGCATCACGCGGCGACCCAGGGCATCGCCCGCACCTTCCAGAACATCGCGCTGTTCAAGGGCATGAGCGTGCTCGACAACATCATGACCGGGCGCATCACCCGGATGAAGGCCAGCTTCGTCGAGCACGCGCTGTGGCTGGGCCGGGCCAGGCGGGAGGAACTGGAACATCGCAAAAAGGTGGAGGAAGTCATCGACTTTCTCGAAATCCAGCACATCCGCCGCACCCCGGTCGGCCGCCTGCCCTACGGCCTGCAAAAGCGGGTGGAACTGGGGCGGGCGCTGGCCGCCGAACCGTCCATGCTGCTGCTGGACGAGCCGATGGCCGGCATGAACGTCGAGGAAAAACAGGACATGTGCCGCTTCATTCTCGACGTCAACGATCAGTTCGGCACCACCATCGTCCTGATCGAGCACGACATGGGCGTGGTGATGGACATCTCCGACCGCGTCGTGGTGCTCGACTACGGCAGGAAGATCGGCGACGGCCTGCCGGACGACGTGAAAAACAATCCGGATGTGATCACCGCCTATCTGGGCGTGAGCCACTGAGGAGACCGGGCCATGCAATTCTTTATGGAAGTCCTGATCGGCGGCCTGCTGTCCGGGGTGATGTACGCCCTGGTGGCCCTGGGCTTCGTGCTGATCTACAAAGCCTCCGGCGTCTTCAACTTCGCTCAGGGGGCGATGGTGTATCTCGCCGCGCTGTCGGTGGTGGGCTGCATGGAGAAGGGCGCCCCCTTGTGGCTGGCGATCGTCCTCGCCTTCGTCATCATGACCCTGTTCGGCATCGCCACCGAGAAGTTCGTGCTGCGCAAGCTGGTGAACCAGCCCCCCATCGCCCTGTTCATGGCCACCATCGGCCTGGCGTTCTTCATCGAGGGCCTGGCGCCGATGGTGTTCGGCAGCAATCCGCGCGCCCTGGATCTCGGCATCGTCGACGAGCCGATCCCGGCCATTCTCGATGCGTGGGGCATCGTGATTTCCAAGTTCGACCTGGTGGCGGCGGGGGTCGCGGCCCTGCTGGTGACGACGCTGGCGCTGTTCTTCCAATACACCCGGATCGGCCGGGCCCTGCGGGCGGTGGCCGACGACCACCAGGCGGCGCTGTCGATCGGCATCCCCTTGCAACACATCTGGGCCATCGTCTGGGGCATCGCCGGTTTCGTCGCTCTGGTCGCCGGCCTGATGTGGGGCGCCCGCAACGGCGTGCAGTTCGCGCTCACGTTCACCGCCCTCAAGGCGCTGCCGGTGCTGATCATCGGCGGCTTCACCTCGGTGCCGGGCGCCATCGTCGGCGGCCTGCTCATCGGCGCTTCGGAAAAACTGGCGGAGATTTACCTGCCGCCGGTCATGCAATCCCTGTTCGGCGGCAATTTCGGCGGTATCGAGGGCTGGTTCCCCTACGTTCTGGCGCTGTTCTTTCTGCTGGTTCGCCCAGAAGGTCTCTTCGGCGAGAAGCACATCGACCGGGTATAAGGCCCTCACCCCAGCCCTTCTC